>NZ_JBFAON010000031.1:0-55217 GCF_040659795.1 Pseudonocardia sp. NPDC049635 | reverse complement strand
GAACAGCCCCGTGTCACCGGCCGCGTAGACGCGCAGCCCGTCGGCCTTCAGCAGGTGGCCCATCGCCTCGGCCTGCGGGCCGTGCGTGCCGCGGCGGGGCAGCTCGGTGGGCCGGGCGGCTCAGCCCGCGAAGCGGAACGGCGCCAGCGCCTCGGCCAGCCGGACCGGGTCGCCGTTCTCGCCGGGCGCGTGGTGGAACCCCTCGGCCTCGGCGAGCCCGATGCAGCGACGCTCGTCGAACAGCCCGCAGACGTAGCGGACGGTGTCCTCGCCGATCTCCTCGACGCCGACCCGCAGCTGGTAGATGCCCGGGTAGTGAACCTGGTCGAGGTACTGCACCGCGAGCGTCGAGGGCGACAGCCCGTCCAGCGGCCCACCGACCGGGTAGCCCAGGACGTCGGCGTGCAGCTCGGCGAGACCGTCGAGGTACCAGGCGGCCAGCGCGACGTTGTTCACGTGCCGGTTGGTGTCGAGATCGGTGAACCGGACCCGGGCGTCCCACCGGAACGGGTAGTTCTCCCGCACCAGGCGGGCCTCGCCGCGCTCGGGGCGGGCGGAGGCGGGCAGGTCGATCCGCAGCGGCTGCAGCAGGTTGCGGACCTCGTCGGTCAGCGGGGCGGGCTTCTCGCCGTCGGTGTGCACCGAGGTGGACTCACCGGTGGCCACCAGGTCCTCGCCGGCGAACACTCCGTACCGGTAGGAGAACGACGTCGTCCCGACGTGGGTCACGCCGATCCCGATCCGGTACGCCCCGGCGACGGTCAGCGGGGCGAGCACCTCCACCCGGACCGCCGCGAGCAGCAGCCGCACCCGCGACTGCAGGCGGGCGACGAGGTCGGCGCCGAAGGTCTCGCGCTCGACGGCGACCCTGGCGTCCTCGAACCAGCGCACCAGTGCGTCCCGGCCGATCCGGCGGCTCGGGTCGAGATCGGCGTAGCGGGCCTCGTGCTCGATCAGCACCGGGAACGCGTCGGGCGCGACGGTGCTCTGAGAGGTCAAGGATGCTGTCACGACCACCATGGTGACGCTGTGTCGCCGCTCACCGACGACCGGCCGTCCGGTATCACACGCGGTGCACACCGTCGTCACGGCGCGTACCGGCCGGGACGGTCCCCGTCGGGGCCGGGACCGTCGGTGGGCCTGGGTAGCCTCGGACCGTGCCCGCGTCCGTGCCCGCCCCCACGTCTGCTCCCGTGGCGACCCGCGATCTGCCCGGCGTGCACGAGCTGCTGGAGGTGGCCGTGTCCTCGGTCGGCGGTTCCCGCCGGGAGGGGCAGGACCGGATGGCCGACGCGGTGCGCCGGGCGCTGTCCTCCGGTGAGCACCTGGCCGTGCAGGCCGGCACCGGCACCGGGAAGTCGCTGGCCTACCTGGTCCCGGCGATCCGGCACGCGATCGCCCGGGACACCTCCGTCGTCGTGTCCACGGCGACGATCGCGCTGCAGCGCCAGCTCGTCGACCGGGATCTGCCGCGGGTCGCGAAGAGCCTGAAGAAGGCGCTGGGCCGGGAGCCGACGTTCGCGATCCTCAAGGGCCGCCGCAACTACCTGTGCCTGAACAAGCTGCACGGCGACATGGGGGACGCGGCCGACGACGGCGTCGAGGAGCTGTTCGACGCGTTCGCGATCTCGGCGCTGGGCCGCAACGTCAAGCGGCTGCACGAGTGGGCGTCGGACACCGGCACCGGCGACCGCGACGAGCTGGTGCCCGGCGTGCCCGAGCCGGCCTGGCGGCAGGTGTCGGTCACCGCCCGCGAGTGCCTGGGGGCGAGCCGCTGCCCGGTCGGCGAGGACTGCTTCGCCGAGAAGGCACGAGCCGAGGCGGGGCGGGCCGACATCGTCGTCACCAACCATGCGCTGCTCGCGATCGACGCGATGGGTGAGGCGCAGGTGCTGCCCGAGCACGACGCGGTGATCGTCGACGAGGCGCACGAGCTGGTCGACCGGGTCACCGGCGCGGCCACCGCGGAGCTGACCGCGGGCACCGTCGCGGCGGCCGCGCGGCGCTGCGGCAAGCTCGTGGACCAGGAACTGGCCGATCGGCTCGCCGAGGCCGGCGAGGGCCTGGGCGCGGTGCTGGAGGACCTGCCGCCCGCACGGTGGGAGTCACTGCCGGCGCCGGCCGCGGGAGCGCTGAACGCGATCCTGTCGGCCGCCGGGGGCTGCCGGCAGTCACTCGGCGGGAACCGTCGCGGCGACGACGCCGACCCGGAGGGCGCGGCGGCCCGCAAGCTCGCGCTGGCCCTGCTCGACGAGGTCTCCGAGACCGCCGTCCGGCTGATCGACACGTTCGGCGAGAGCGACGCGGGCAAGCGTCGCGACGTCGTCTGGCTGGGTGAGCAGGGTCCCGACGGCAGCCGGTACAAGGTGCTGCGGGTCGCACCGCTGTCGGTCGGCGGGCTGCTGCGGGAGCGGTTGTTCAACACCCGCACCACCGTGCTGACCTCGGCGACCCTGGCGCTGGGCGGATCGTTCGACGCGCTCGCCCGGCAGTGGGGTCTCCCGGCATCGGCCCCGAAGGAGCGCGGTGACACCCCGCCGGCCGCCGAGGAGGGCCACGGCCCGGTCCAGGATCCGGAGGCCCCGCGCTGGACCGGTCTCGACGTCGGTTCGCCGTTCGCGCACGGCCGGTCGGGGATCCTCTACCTGGCCCGGCGGCTCCCCTCCCCCGGCCGGGACGGTCTCGCACCGCAGACGCTCGACGAGATCGAGGCGCTGGTGCGCGCCGCGGGCGGCCGCACGCTGGGCCTGTTCTCCTCGACCCGGGCCGCCAAGCAGGCCACCGAGGCGCTGCGGCCCAAGCTCGACACGCCGCTGCTCTGCCAGGGCGACGACTCGACGATGCTGCTGGTCAAGCGGTTCGCCGAGGACCCGGAGACGTCGCTGTTCGGCACCCTGTCGCTGTGGCAGGGCGTCGACGTGCCGGGCCCGTCGCTGTCGCTGGTGATCATCGACCGGATTCCGTTCCCGCGCCCGGACGACCCACTGGTCGCGGCCCGGCAGAAGGCCGCCGACGCGCGGGGCGGCAACGGCTTCCTGTCCGTCTCGGCGACGCACGCGGCGCTGCTGCTCGCCCAGGGCGCCGGCCGGTTGCTGCG
Organism: Pseudonocardia sp. NPDC049635; assembly: GCF_040659795.1. NCBI lineage: Bacteria > Bacillati > Actinomycetota > Actinomycetes > Pseudonocardiales > Pseudonocardiaceae > Pseudonocardia > Pseudonocardia sp. NPDC049635. The sequence continues at coordinate 52,120 of NZ_JBFAON010000031.1, read as the reverse complement.
CTCCACCGACGACCGCGGCGTGGTGGCGATCCTCGACCCGCGGATCTCCACGGCCCGCTACGGCGGATTCCTGCGGGCATCGCTGCCACCGTTCTGGGAGACCACCGACGGGGAGAAGGTGCAGGGCGCGCTGCGGCGGCTGCGCGGCGCGTGACACCGACCGTGACCTCCGGCACCTCCGTGGCGCGACCCGGACCGCGCAGACTCGCCGCGCGGCGACCGAACCGGCCCCGCCGCCGGTCTCCTCAGCGGGCCAGGCAGGTGACGGTGCCCGGATCGACCTCGGTGAAACCGGCGTCGCGGACGGCGACCAGGTCCGAACCACCCGTGGCGAGCTCAGCGAGCAGCGCGTCCCACTCCCGGGGCGCCGGGGTCCGCACCGCACAGCGGGGCACCCCGTCCGGCTGCGCCACCGGCCAGCCGCGGACCGCACCGAGGATCATGCTCGCGTGCCCGACCTGGGCCGCGGCCTTCCCGACGGTCATCGTCACGTGCGGGTTCAGCAGCACCAGCGGGGCGCCGTCCGGCGCCGGGCCCGGCTCGTCGGGTTCCAGCTCGGTACCGCCGATCTGCAGCCGGGACACCGCCTTCGGCACCGCGTCCACCGGGCCGGGCAGCAGCGCCCTGGCCTGCGCCCCGTCGATCTCCACGGTCACGCCGGGCAGCTCCTGCACCGCCGCCCAGTGCGCACCGCGGGCCCGTCGGGCGATCTTGCGGATCCGGCCGTCCACCCAGGTCTCCACGGCGGCGTGCCACTCACCGCCGGGTTGCGCCCACGGGTGCAGGCACACCGCCACCGCCGCCGTGGCGGCCGCCTCCAGCAGCGGCGTCCGCGCCGGGAGCGGATCGCGCTCGATGCGCAGCACGACCGGCATCGCGCGCACGATCCCGTCCGGCTCGGGCGGGATCTCGCGGCGCCGTGCACCGGTGCCGTAGCGGTCGGCCAGCAGGCCGAGCACGCCGCTCACGCGATCGGGACCCGTCGGAGCACACCCTCGGCGGCGTCCGCGGCCTCCACCTCGGTGCGGGTGATGCCCAGCACGAACAGCACGACGTCCAGGTAGGGCACCGAGACGGAGGTGTCGGCGATGTCGCGCAGCGCCTGCTTGGCGTTGAACGCGATCCCCAGCCCGGCCGTGGACAGCATGTCGATGTCGTTCGCACCGTCGCCGACCGCGATGGTCTGCTCGACCGGGATCTCGTGCGCCCGGGCGAAGCGGCGCAACGCCACGGCCTTGCCGGGCCGGTCCACGATCTCGCCGCGGACCCGTCCGGTGAGCCGTCCGTCGACGATCTCGAGCTCGTTCGCGGCGACGAAGTCCAGCTTGAGCTCGTCGGCGAGACCGGCGATGACCTGCGTGAAACCACCGGACACGACGCCGCAGCGGTAGCCGAGCCGCTTCAGGGTGCGGATCGTCGTGCGGGCACCGGGGGTCAGCTCGATCTCGGCGGCGACCTCGTCGACCACCGAGGCGGGCAGCCCCTCCAGCACCGCGACCCGCCGGGTCAGCGACTCGGTGAAGTCCAGCTGCCCGGCCATCGCCTCCTCGGTGACGCGGCGCACCTGGGCCGCGACGTCCGCGCCGGCCCGGGCGGCCAGCATCTCGATGACCTCGCCCTGGATCAGGGTGGAGTCGACGTCGAACACGATGAGCCGCTTGCTGCGCCGGGCCAGGCCGGCGCGGGACACCGCGACGTCGACACCGGCCTGCCGGGCCACACCGACCAGTCGCTTGCGCAGCGTTCCGGGCGGGTAGGCGTCCGCATCGCCGTCGGGCACCGGGGAGACCAGCAGCTCCAGACCGGTCACCGGGTAGTCGGCGACCCGGCGGATCGCGTCGATGTTGGCGCCGACCGCGGCCAGCTCGGCGGCGATGGCGCCGAACGCGCGGGCCGTGATCGGCCGGCCGAGCACCGTCACCACGTGTGTCGAGGGCGGGCGAGCCGTGACGTCGCCGTCGCGCTGGATCTCGATGTGCACCGACATCGAGATCGAGTCCATCGCCTCGCCGACCGACTCCTGCAGGTCCTCCGGGTCCCCCTCCGGCACGACCAGCGCCCCCAGGGTGAGCCTGCCGTTCACCACGACCTGCTCCAGGTCGAGCAGCTCCACCCCCGCCGCGGTGAGCGCCGCGAACAGGACGGAGCTGACACCCGGGCGGTCCGGCCCGGTCACCGTGACGAGCACGGCGGGCCGGACCGGGCCGGGGTTCACCGGTGGTACCCCGACCACCTCAGTTGGACTTGGGGTCGTCGTCCGGCCAGGACTCCTTGCCGACCTCCTTGGCCAGCACCTCGGTCGGGTGGGCACGGTTGCCGACGTGCGCCTCGGCGCGGGCCTTCTCGACCAGGTGCGGGTAGTGCAGGTCGAAGGCGGGCCGCTCGGACCGGATCCGGGGCAGCTCGGTGAAGTTGTGCCGCGGCGGCGGGGAGGAGGTGGCCCACTCCAGCGAGTTGCCGAAACCCCACGGGTCGTCGACGTCGCAGATCCGGCCGAACCGGTAGCTCTTGAACACGTTGTAGATGAACGGCAGCGTCGAGGCACCCAGGATGAACGCGCCGATCGAGGAGATCGTGTTGAGCGTGGTGAACCCGTCGGAGGGCAGGTAGTCGGCGTACCGGCGCGGCATGCCCTCGTTGCCCAGCCAGTGCTGCACCAGGAACGTCATGTGGAACCCGAGGAACGTCAGCCAGAAGTGTATCTTGCCGAGCGTCTCGTCGAGGAACCGGCCGGTCATCTTCGGGAACCAGAAGTAGATGCCGCCGAAGGTCGCGAACACGATCGTGCCGTAGAGCACGTAGTGGAAGTGCGCCACCACGAAGTAGCTGTCCGACACGTGGAAGTCCACCGGCGGCATCGCGAGCAGGATGCCGGTCAGGCCGCCGAACAGGAACGTCACCAGGAAGCCGACCGAGAACAGCATCGGTGTCTCGTAGGTGATCTTGCCCTTCCACAGCGTGCCGATCCAGTTCACGAACTTCACACCGGTCGGGATGGCGATCAGGAAGGTCGTGAAGGAGAAGAAGGCGAGCATCACCGCGCCGGTGGCGTACATGTGGTGCGCCCAGACCGCGACCGACAGTGCCGCGATCGCGATCGTCGCGAAGATGAGGCCCTTGTAGCCGAAGATGGGCTTGCGGGCGAACACCGGGAAGATCTCGGAGACGATGCCGAAGAAGGGCAGCGCCACGATGTAGACCTCGGGGTGGCCGAAGAACCAGAACAGGTGCTGCCAGAGCACCACGCCGCCGTTCTCCGGGTTGAACACGTTCGCCCCGAGGTGCCGGTCGGCGGCCAGGCCCAGCAGCGCCGCGGTCAGGATCGGGAACGCGATCAGGATGAGGATCGCGGTGATGAAGATGTTCCAGGTGAAGATCGGCATCCGGAACATGGTCATTCCGGGGGCGCGCATGCAGACGATCGTGGTGATGAAGTTGACGCCACCGAGGATCGTGCCCAGACCGGACACGACCAGACCCATGATCCACAGGTCCCCGCCCGGCCCGGGCGAGCGGACCGCGTCGGACAGCGGGGTGTAGGCGAACCAGCCGAAGTCGGCGGCGCCACCCGGGGTCAGGAACCCGGACAGGACGATCAGGCCGCCGAACAGGAACAGCCAGTAGGAGAACGAGTTCAGCCGGGGGAACGCCACGTCGGGCGCGCCGATCTGCAGCGGCACCATGTAGTTCGCGAAGCCGAACACGATCGGCGTCGCGAACAGCAGCAGCATGATCGTGCCGTGCATGGTGAACAGCTGGTTGTACTGCTCGGTCGAGAGGAACTGCAGCTCCGGACGCGCGAGCTCGGCGCGGATCAGCAGCGCCATCACGCCGCCGACGGCGAAGAAGCCGAACGACGTGACCATGTAGAGGATCGCGATGTCCTTGGGGTCCGTCGTCCTCAGCATCCTGAGGAACGTGGACCCCTTGCCCTCTCGCCGCGCCGGATACTGGCGCGTCGAGATCGGCTTCGGCTCGACGGCTGTCACCTGGTCCTCCTGCACTTGCCTGCCCTGAGCACGTCCTCGCGGACGGGAGGACTCTACTTCCCGACCGGCGTACGTCGCCCGACCGGGCCCGGAGATCCACAGGGGGTCCGGCCAGGGTCGCGCGCCGCGCGCCGATTGTGCTCTACGGAGGGTAGAACGACCACCCCCCGCCCGCACCGCCGGGTCTGATTTCGCCCCGTTCGCGGCATCGGCCGCACCGCCGGGAGCGAGATCACATCCCGCCACCGCGGCCCGCGTCACGACCGGTGCCCCCGGGGCACGGAGTGCGAACCGGGGGCGCTCACCCGTCCGGGGCCGGTGCCGTACGCCCGGCCCGGACGGTCGACCACGTGCCGAACGGCGGCCGCGGGACGCCCGGGCCGACCGGAGGCCGCGGTCGGCGGCGATGCCGGGCACCGCACCGGCGCCCGGCCACCTGCTCACCCGGTTCGTCGAGCGGCCGGCCCACGGTGCGCCGACGCGCGCCCGGGGCCGGGTCCGGCCGCGGGGCTCACGCTCCGCGTAGCGGCTCGAACACCTCGGTCCAGATCTCCGGCGCGGACGCCGGGTTCGGCGGCGCCGCCACGATGTAGAACTCGGTGCCCAGCCCCATCGCGAAGACCGGCTCGGGCATCCTCAGCATGAAGTGGTCGGGGCCCATCTGGCTGGCGTGCGCCCGCATCGACTCCCGCTTCGTCCCGGCGTACTCGACGGCCTCGACCCGGTGCGTGATCTCGGACTCCGGCTTGCCGAACGACGGGTCCTCGGTGATCTCCGGCAGCTCGATCCCGGCGCCGCGCTCCTTCTGCAGACCCCGCATGCCGCGCAGCAGCCAGTCCCGGTTCGTGGTGTTCTGCGCGACGACCGGCACTCCGGCCAGTTCGCCCGCGCGGGCGCCCACCCGGTGCACCTGGATGTGGTCCGGGTGCCCGTAGCCGCCGTTGTCGTCGTAGGTGGTGAGGACGTCGGCCTCCTCCTCCTCGAGGATCAACGCGAGCCGCCGCGCCGCGTGCTCCACCGGGGCCTGCCAGAAGCAGTACGGCGCGTCGTTGGAGGGCTCGCCCATCATCCCGGAGTCGACGTAGCCGAGGAACTCCACCCGGGACACGCCGAGAACCCGGGCGGACTCGTGGCATTCCGCGGAGCGCCGCACCGAGAGCTGCTCACCCTCGGCGAGCACCCCCGGGACGGGTTCACCGAGCTCGCCGCGGGTCGCGAACACGAGCACCACCCGGTGCCCGAGCGCGGCCGCCTTGGCGAGGGTTCCCGCGGTGCCGATCGACTCGTCGTCGGGATGGGCATGGAAGCTGACCAGGGTCCCCACGTCGGGCGAGCCTACGCACCGGATGTTCCCGCCGGAGCGCAGGCCCGGGGCGCCGGCCGGATCAGGCCAGCACGCGGGTCAGCGCGGCACCGACCTCGCCGAGGCGGGCCACCGGCACACACAGCCCTCCGCCGCGGGCGGCGAGCGCACCGGCGGCCCGGCGGGCGTCGGCGTCCGGCCCGCCGGGGACCGGGAGCAGCACGTGCAGGCGGTCGATCCCGGCGAGCGCCCCCAGCGGATCGTCACCCGCGGTGTGCAGGCAGTCCGACAGCAGCACGACGGTCCGCTCCTCGGCCACCGCACCCGCCAGCTGCGCGGACGCGGCACGCAGGGCGGCAGCGAGATCGGTGGTGCCGTGCCCGCGCAGCGCGACGAGCTCGGCGACCAGCTCCTGCGCCGGGCGCGGCACACCGTGTGCCGCGAGGGTCTGCACCCCGGAGCCGAAGGAGAGCACCCCCGGGTCCTGGGCCGCCCCACCCGCGCCGCCGTTCGTGCAGGCCAGCACCACCCCGGCGGCGGCGACCGCGGCGAGCGCGACCGCGTCGCCCTGCATCGAACCGGACACGTCCACGACCAGGCAGATCGCCCGGCGGTGCGCGGTCCAGTCCCGGGTGACGAGATCCTCCGGGCGCGGCGGCCCGGTGCCGGGGTGCCAGGCGTCCAGGGTGCGGTCGAGATCGAGGTCCCCGTGCCCGCCGCGGCGCGGCCCGAGCCGACGAGTGCCGCGCGAGCGGGCCGGGCCGACCCGGCCGAGCCGCAGGAACACCCGGCCGGCGATCCGCCGGGCCCTGGCCCGCAGCTCCGCGTCGGTGGCGACGGCGAGATCGGCGAGCAGCGCGGCGGCGGCCTCGGGATCGCGGGAGAGCGCGTCGTCCAGGGCGTCCGCGTCGAGCTCGCCGAGCCCCGGCGAGACCTCCGCGAAGCCCTCGTGCCGCGATGCCAGCTGGTCCCGGCCCAGCGTGCGCGGGCCGCGCGGCGGGCGACCGGCCCGGCCCGGCTGCTGCGGACCGGCGGACGGGGAGCCCGGCGCGCCGTCAGCGGGCGCCGGGCCGTCGGCTTTTCCCCGGTCACCGCCGGTCTCCTCGGCGGGGTCCGCCGGGTCGGGCTGCTCCGGTGGGGACTCCGCGTCCGGCGGCCACACCTCGTCGAGGATCTCGTCGAGCACCGACTCGGGGGTGCGGTCGACGCCGTCGGCGATCCTGATCCGGCCGGACAGCGCCGCGTGCAGCGCGTCGCGCGCGGTGCCGCGGACGGGCGGGTCCTCACCGCGCAGGTCGGCCAGCCCGGTCAGGACGTGCGCGAGGTCGATGGCACCGCGGACCGACGACCCCATCCGGACGTCCGGATGGCCGCGGGTGCGCCGGGTCAGGCCGACCGCGAGTGCGACGGCCGCGTCCGGCCGACCGGTCACCGCCGAGGTGATCCGCCGCTCGGCCTCCTCGGACTGGTAGCCGAGCACCACCCGGCACATCCGGTCGGCGATCGCCTGGCTCACCCGGGCGGTGCCGACGGCGTCGAACGGGTTCATCGCGGCGATCAAGCGGAAACCGGGGCCCGCGGTGACCGTGCCGAACCGCGGGACGCTGATCTCGCCCTCGGTGAGCACCGTGATCAGCACGTTCAGCGTCTCCTCCGGGACGCGGTTCATCTCCTCGAGGTAGAGCAGGCCGTCCTCGCGCAGCGCGGTGAGCAACGGGCCGTCGACGAACGCGGCCGGGGTATAGCCGGTGGACAGCACCTGCGCCGGATCGAACGCGCCGACCAGGCGGGCCGGGGTCAGCTCGGCGTTGCCCTCGACGAACACCATCCGCCGCCCGGAACCGCGGGCGATCGCGTGCAGCAGGGTCGACTTGCCGGTACCCGGCGGGCCCTCCAGCACGACGTGCCGCCCGGTGTCGAGGGCGACGGTGAGGACCTCGCGCTCGCGGTCGAGACCGACCACCGGGACCGGGTTCCGGATCCCGTTCCCGGCAGGGGACGACTCTGGCAACGACACTGTCACCCCGTCAGCTCACCACATCCGGGCACCCCAGCGGAACGGTCTACGAAGCGTTGACGCCACACGTCATGTGTGTAGCATCACAGATCCCCGAACCGGCACAGGAGCCACCCACCATGGCCGACGTCGTCCGTGCTGACCAGCCCGTCCCCGTGTTCAACGCAGCCGCGCACCTGACCGCCGCCCGGGTGGCGGCCGGTGACGGTGACCGCACCGCCGTCCGGTTCCCGGCCGGATCGCTGACCTATGCCGAGCTCACCGAGCGGGTCCGCGCGCTGGCCGGCGCGCTGCGCGCGAGCGGTGTCCGGCCCGAGCAGCGCGTGTTGCTGGTGATGCCGGACGACGTGGAGCTCTACGTCGCGATCCTGGCCACCATGTGGTCCGGCGCGGTCGCCGTGCCGTCGTCGACGATGCTGACCGGCCGGGAGCTCGCCGTCCTGGTCCGGGACTCGCGGGCGACCACGGTGATCGGCGGCGCCGCGTTCGCCGGTGCGCTCGCCGATGCCGTCGGTGGCGCCCCCGACCTGGAGCGGGTCGTGCTCACCGGGCCGGACGCGCTGCCGGTCCCGGTGGCGTCGGTCCGGTCGCTGACCTGGGACGAGCTGCTCGCCGCCGGTGGGCCGATGCCCGAACCGCACCCGACGTGGGACGAGTCCCAGGCGCTGTGGCTCTACACCTCGGGCACCACCGGCAAACCCAAGGGCGCGATGCACCGGCACGCCGACATCCGCTCGGTGTGCGAGACCTACGGCGCGCGGGTGCTCGGCATCCGGCGCGACGACGTCTGCCTGTCGGTCGCGAAGCTCTTCTTCGCCTACGGCATCGGCAACTCGATGTTCTTCCCGCTGTCGGTGGGTGCCTGCGCGGTGCTGGAGCCCTCCCGTCCCGACCCGGAGCGGTACTCCCGGCTGGTGGCCGAGCACTCCGCGACGCTGTTCTTCGCGGTCCCCAGCTTCTGGGGCCCGCTGATCGCCGCCGAGCTGCCCCGGGAGCGGTTCGCGACGGTGCGCCTGGGCGTCTCGGCCGGGGAGGCGCTGCCGGCACGGATGTTCCACGGCGTCGGGCAGCGGTACGGCTTCGAGGTGCTCGACGGCATCGGGTCCACCGAGGCGCTGCACATCTTCGTCTCCAACCGTCCCGGTCAGGTCGTGCCGGGCAGCTCCGGGTTCCCGGTGCCCGGCTACGAGGTCGAGCTGCGCCGCCCGGACGGCAGCGTGATCGACGGGCCCGGCGAGCAGGGCATGCTCTACGTCGCGGGGGACTCGGTGTGCATCGGCTACTGGTGCCGCACCGAGGTGAACCGGCAGGTGTTCCAGGGCCGGTGGATGCGCACCGGCGACCAGTACGTGCGCGGCGAGGACGGCTCCTGGACCTGCCTGGGCCGGGCCGACGACGTCCTCAAGGTCGGCGGCATCTGGGTCTCCCCCGCCGAGGTGGAGGCCCGGCTGCTGGAACATCCCGGGCTGGCCGAGGCGGTCGTCGTCGGGGTGCCGGACGCCGACGGGCTGGACCGGCCGGTCGCCTTCGTCGTACCGCGGGACCCGGCGGCCGCACCGTCGGCGGACGAGCTGGTGGCGTTCTGCCGGGAGGGCCTGGCGGCGTTCAAGCGGCCGCGGTCGGTCGTCGCGGTGGACGAGCTGCCGAAGACCCCGACCGGGAAGATCCAGCGGTTCCGGCTGCGCGAGCGGGCCTCCGCACTGGCCGCGGAACCGGAACCGGTGGTCTGAGCACACGGATCGGCCGATGGAGTGTCGCTATTCGCGACGCTCCCTTGGCGGGAGACGATCGACCGGGTTCACTCGGCTCGGCACCGGAGGACGGCAACGGCGAGGAGGCCGGAGTGGACGCGTGGGAGTGGATCCCGGAGACCCCGGCGAGCTGGGACGAGCGCAAGGCGGCCGTGCTGGCGGGGCTCTCGCCGGCGCTGTTCGGGCTGGGTCACCCGGGCGTCGGCGACCCGCTCGGTGACGAGTGGTGGCGCGTCCAGGACGGCTCGGGCGAAACCGTCGCCTACGGCAGGCTGGACGAGTCGTGGGGCGACGCCGAGATCCTGGTGCTGGTCCGTCCCGACGCGCAACGCAGCGGTGTCGGCTCCTTCGTGCTGTCCCGCCTCGAACTGGAGGCGGCACGCCGCGGCCTGAACTACATCTACAACGTGGTGCCCGACGGCCACCCCGACCCCGAACAGGTCACCGGGTGGCTCGCGGCGCACGGCTTCGTGCGCAACGACGTCGGCGAGCTCCGCAAGCAGCTCCCGCTCACCACCGCGCCGGCCTCGCGCTGAGCGCCCGGCCTGCCGCGTTCCACGCCGTGACCGCCGGGCCGGGGGGTCCCGGCGACCGAGCGCGCGGACACCTCGACCGTCGCGTCGTGGCCGTCCTGTGCGGAACGCGGGGTCACGACCGCCGGTGGAGTCCGCCGCGGGCTCCCACGTGCCGAACCGGGCGGCGGTGAATACTCCACAGACTTTCGCCGGGGCGTCGGTTTCTTGTAGTCTTTGCGGTGCCGCAACGACGCGAGGAGGCGCCCGTCCCATGACCGATGCCGGCCCCACCACCGAGGCCAGCGCCCCGGCCGACTCCCCGACCGTCGACTTCGACCGGGATCCGTCGAGCTACCGGCACTGGCAGCTGCAGATCGACCCCGACGACCCGGCGGTCGCCTGGGTCCGGCTCGACGTCGACGAGACCGGCGGGCTCGTCCCCGGTTACGAGCTCAAGATGAACTCCTACGACCTCGGCGTCGACATCGAGCTCCACGACCTCACCCAGCGGCTGCGGTTCACCCACCCCCAGGTCAGGGCCGTCGTGCTGACCAGCGCCAAGGACCGCAACTTCTGCGCGGGCGCCAACATCCGGATGCTCGCCGGGTCACCCCACCCGTGGAAGGTGAACTTCTGCAGGTTCACCAACGAGACCCGCAACGGGATCGAGGACGCGACCGAGCACTCCGGCCAGACCTGGATCGCCGCGGTCAACGGCACGGCGGCCGGCGGCGGCTACGAGATGGCTCTGGCCTGCGAGAACATCCTGCTGATCGACGACAACTCCTCCACCGTCGCGCTGCCCGAGGTCCCGCTGCTGGGCGTGCTGCCCGGCACCGGCGGCCTCACCCGGGTCACCGACAAGCGCAAGGTCCGCAAGGACCGCGCGGACGTCTTCGCCACCAGACCGGAGGGGTTCGGCGGACGGCAGGCCGTCGAGTGGAAGCTCGTCGACGAGGTCGTGCCCAAGCGCAGGTGGGACGAGACGGTCCGGGAGCGGGCCGTCGCCGCGGCGCAGGCGTCCACCCGGCTGCCCGCCGGGCAGGGCGTCGAGCTGCCCCCGCTGCAGCGCACCGAGACCGCCGAGGGGATCGACTACCCGCACGTCCGGGCCCGCTTCGACCGCGACCGCGGCCTGGTGGAGATCACCGTGGACGGCCCGGACGGCGGCGTTCCGTCGTCGATCGAACGGGTGCACGAGCTCGGCGCCGAGTTCTGGCCGCTGGCCGTGACCCGCCAGCTCGACGACCTGATCCTGCGGCTGCGCTCCAACGAGCTGGAGCTGGGGACCTGGGTGATCCGGACCCGTGGCGACCTCGCCGACGCGCTCGCCTTCGAGAAGGTGATCGCCGAACACGCCGGTTCGGACTGGCTGGTCTCGGAGATCCGGCACTACTTCAAGCGCACGCTCAAGCGGCTCGACGTCACGTCCCGCTCGCTGATCGCGCTGATCGAACCCGGGTCCTGCTTCGGCGGCGCGCTGCTGGAGCTCGCGCTGGCCTGCGACCGGCAGTACATGCTCGACGGCACCCTCGACCCGGACGGCGACGAGCAGTCCGACGAGGCCCAGATCATGCTGACGGCGTCGAACTTCGGGACCTTCCCGATGGGCAACGGTGTGACCCGGCTGGGTTCCCGGTTCCACGGCGACGACGACCACGTCGCCAAGCTGCGCCAGGAGACCGACCGCCGGATCGACGCCCGGGAGGCCCTCGACCTGGGTCTGGTCACCGACGCACCGGACGACATCGACTGGGACGACGAGGTCCGGATCATGCTCGAGGAGCGGGCGTCGATGTCACCGGACGCGCTGACCGGGATGGAGGCCAACCACCGGTTCGTCGGCCCGGAGACGATGGAGAGCCGCATCTTCGGCCGGCTCACCGCCTGGCAGAACTGGATCTTCGTGCGCCCGAACGCCTCCGGGCCCGACGGCGCACTGCGCAAGTACGGGACGGGCCGCAGGGCCGACTTCGACCGCAAGCGGGTGTGAGCACAGTGAGCACAGGATCCATCGACTACTCCGAGAAGATCCCGAACAACGTCGACCTGGCGGGCGACCGCAAGCTGCAGCGTGCGCTGGAGTCGTGGCAGCCGAACTTCATCAACTGGTGGAAGACGATGGGCCCGGCCGTGCCGACCCAGGACGTCTACCTGCGCACCGCCGTCGACGTCGGCAAGGACGGCTGGGCGCAGTTCGGCCACGTCGCGATGGAGGAGTACCGCTGGGGCGTGTTCCTCGCCGAGCGCGGCGACGACCGCCGGATCGCGTTCGGCGAGAACCGCGGCGAGCCGGTCTGGCAGCAGGTCCCCGGCGAGTACCGGGCGGACCTGCAGCGCCTGATCGTCATCCAGGGCGACACCGAACCCGCCTCGGTCGAGCAGCAGCGCCGGCTCGGTGAGACCGCGCCGTCGCTCTACGACCTGCGCAACCTGTTCCAGGTCAACGTCGAGGAGGGCCGCCACCTCTGGGCGATGGTCTACCTGCTGCACGCCTACTTCGGCCGCAACGGCCGCGAGGAGGCCGAGGCGCTGCTGCAGCGCAACTCCGGCGATCTCGACTCACCCCGGATCCTCGGCGCGTTCAACGAGGAGACACCGGACTGGCTGAGCTTCTACATGTTCACCTACTTCACCGACCGGGACGGCAAGTACCAGCTCGGGACGTTGAAGGAATCGGCGTTCGACCCGCTGTCGCGCACCTGCGAGTTCATGCTCAAGGAGGAGGCCCACCACATGTTCGTGGGCACCACCGGCATCGACCGCGTGATCCAGCGGACCTGCGAGCTGATGCGCGAGCACGACACCACCGACATCGCCCCGCACGGCGGCGTGCCGCTGGAGGTGATCCAGAAATACATCAACTTCCACTACTCGGTGTCGCTGGACCTGTTCGGCTCCGAGCAGTCCACCAACGCCGCGAACTACTTCACCGCCGGGCTCAAGGGACGCTGGCAGGAGGAGCGCCGCCGCGACGACCACGTCCTCACCGAGGACGGCTACGGCATGGAGCAGGTCCGCGACGGCGCGATCGTCACCGACGAGGTCCCCGCGCTGCTGGCGCTGAACCTGGACCTGCGCAACGAGTACGTCAAGGACTGCCAGTCCGGCATCAAGCGGTGGAACAAGATCCTCGAACGGAACGGGTTCGACGAGCGGGTGGCGCTGCCGCACGTCGGGTTCAACCGGGAGGTCGGGTTGTTCTCGGGGCACCACGTGACGCCGAAGGGCGACGTCGTCGGTGCCGACGTGTGGGAGGCCCGCCGCGACGACTGGCTGCCGTCCGAGGCCGACCGGGCGCACGTGCAGAACCTGATGCGGCCGGTCTACGAGCCGGGGAAGATCGCGGGCTGGATCGCGCCGCCGTCGAACGGGATCAACGGCAAGCCGTTCGACTACGAGTACGTGCACTTCGCCTGAGTGCCGCCGGACGGGCCCTGACCGGCCGTGACCGGTCAGCCCCGGCGCGCGGGGCGTCGACGCCCGTCCGGCCCACCGGCCCGGCCTTCCAGCTGCCGGGTCGCCAGGTCCGTCACCGCGGCCATCAGCCGGATCAGGGCCCGCTCCCGGGTGTCACCGTGGTGGATGCCGCTGTAGCGGGTGACGCGCACCGGCGCGTCACCGTCCGCGACGGACGAGACGTGCTCGGCGATCCGCCACAGATCGAGGTCGTCGACCTCCGCCACCGCCGCGAGCATCCGGTCCCGGTACCGCCGGGCCCGCGGGCCCGGCGCCTCGCACCGGGACCCGCACCCCGTTTCCGTGCCCTTTTCCCGGTCCGCCTCCCGATCGTTTGTCCGAGCGTTTTCAGGGCCCGCTCCGCGACCCGCCGCCGACATTTCACCTACTCCTTCCCGAGCCCGGAACGCCGAATCCGAGATCCGCGCCCCGTCCGCCTCGAAGCGATCCCTCACCCGCTCGCGCCGACCGGGACCGGAAGCGCCCGGGTGCGAGGTAACGCAGGCCACAGTACCGATCCTGGCACGGAAATTCTCGTCCTGCCGAGTCCGGGAAGCGTGCGCCCACCCGTTGTTTCCGACTTCGCGCACCCGATGCACCAGCGTCGATAATCGTGCGGCCCCGGGCTAGGATCGGCAGTCAAGAAATCGGCGTCAGGAAAGAAGAATGTCGTGGACGACGTGCGCGCGGTGCTCCCGGTCGGCCGTCCCCGAAACGGCGGGCTGCTGTGGCTGGGCACCCTGTTCGGGCGTGCGCTGCTCGGGCCGGACGGCCGCCGGCGGGGCCTCCTGCGTGACGTCGGGGTGACCGACGGGCCCGGTGGGCCGGTGGTCACCGCGGGCCTGTTCGGCACGCCCGGCGGCCCGGTGGTCGTGCCCGCCGACACGTTCGTGTTCCGGCACCGCGGCCCGCTCCGGAGCACCTGGCCGATGCCGGAGGGCGCTGCCGCGCCGGACCGGTGGCTGCGCCGGACCGTCCTGCGCACCGACGTGCTGACCGGCGAGTCCACCGGCCCGCCGTGCCGGGTCACCGACGTGGGCCTGCTCCGGCGCGACGACGGCCGGTGGATCGTGTGGGCCCTCGACACCCGTCCGGTGTGGCTGCGGAGCCTGGGGTGGCCCCGCCGGACCCACCCGTGGATCTCGGTGGTGCGCCACCGGGTGGTCCCCACGCCGGTGCCGGGCGCCCCCGCGCCACGTTCCCCCATTCCGACGACGAACGGCCGAGAAGCACGATGTGGATCTATCGCGGTGACGCGGGCGAGGCTGCCGTCCGGCAGTGGTGCCAGCGACGCCTCCGGAGCTGGGCGGTACCGCACCACCAACGGTCGGTGCACGACGACCCCCCGTACGACTACCGCCGCGCGCACCTCGTCCTAGCCGGACCCGCGCACGCACCGACCGTGGTCGTGCTCGGTGGCCGGCACGGCTGCGCCGCGACACTGACCGGCCTGCTGGAGCTGCTCGCCGCCCGGTACCGGGTGATCGGCGTCGACCCGCCCGGTGAGGCCGGGCTCGGTTCCGGCGGGCGACCGAACACCGACCGGCTGCGGGACTACGGCAGTTGGTTCGACGACCTGCTCACCGAGCTCGCCCCCGACGCACCGGACGGCGTCACGGTGCTCGCCCACGGGTTCGGCGCCGCCGTCGCGCTCGCCGCCCGGCCGACTTCCCGGGTACGCGGAATGGTGCTGCTCAACCCGTACGGGTTCGTCCGTCCCGCGCCGCGTTCCGGGCCGCTCACCGCGATGCTCGGGTGGCGGGCCGTTCCGCTGCACCGGACCGCCCGACGCGTGCTGAGCCGGCTCGGCGGGCCGTCGTTCGTGCCGCCCGAGGCGCTGGTCGACTGGCTGGCGACGGTGGGCAGGCACGTCGCGCTGAGCACCACCCCTCCCCCGCGCCCGGAGCTGGCGCGGCGCTGGCGCGGAACCCCCGTCACCGTGTGCGTCGGGGAGCACGACCCGCTGTTCGGCGGCGACCGGCTGGCCCGGGCGGCCCGGCGGGTGCTCGGCGCGTCGGTGTCGGTGGTGCCGGGAGCGGGCGCGTTGCTGCCCTACGAGCAGCCCGACGCGGTCCGGGTGGCGCTGGGCCGTCATCTGCGGGAGGGTGCCTCACCGTGCCCCGGGCCGTCGTGCGACCGCGGCCCGGGGCCAGCACCACCCGCCGTCCGGACCGGGCGGCGGCCGCTCGTACCGGCCGGGGCACCGCAGCCCGGTTGAGCAGCGCCCCCGCAACGGCGGTGCGCGCCGAGATGCAGCTCAGCGGGGCGCTGCCCGGGCACCACGCCCGCTGAGCTGCATCTCGGCGGGACGGGCCCGGACGAAGCACCGGCAGGGGCAGCGCCGGTCGGGGCCGATCAGCTCCGGGGCGGTGCGGGGGCCACCGGGTCGGGCTGTGGCACCGCGGGGCACTGCAGGTCGGAGCCCTCGCCCGCGGTCCGGGGCGGCAGGGCGCCGGTGGCCAGGTAGCCGGCGACCGCGTCGTCGACGCAGGACACCCCGGACAGCGACGCCGAGTGCGTGTGCCCGCCGAGCCCCTCGACCAGCGACGACCCGGGGAAGGTCCGGCGGGCCTGCAGGGCACCCTCGTAGGGGGTGGCGCCGTCGTAGGTCTCGGAGATCAGCAGCGGCCCCTCGGCAAGGGTTCCACGCACCTCCGGCGCCGGGCCGGGCGGAACCGGCCAGTCCAGGCAGGGGGCGTTGTACCAGGCGTTGCCCCAGGTCTCGAACGGCGCGACGGCGTCGGTCGCGGTGTTGTCCGCCTTCCAGGTCGCCCAGTCCCGGGGGAACGGCGCGTCGGTGCACTGGGTGGCGAGATAGACCGCGTAGCTGTTGTCGTCGGTCGGTGACCCGGCCTGGTCGTAGGCCTGTTTGAGGGTGGCGGCGTCGCCTCGGGTGCCGGCCACGAAGGCGTCGGCGACGCGGGTGTAGGCACCGACGTTGTAGCCGGCGCTGAGGAAGATGTCGGTCCACTCGGCGGGCCCGATCAGCCCGCCCGCCGGGTCCACCCGCAGCCGGTCCCGGATCTCGTAGTAGCGCGCCTCGACCTCGTCGCCGGAGTTGCCGAGGCCGTAGGTCGCGTCGTTCTTCGCGACCCAGTCGAAGAACACCCCGATGTTGCGTTCGAAAGCGACGTTCTGGTTCTGGTTCGCCTGGTACCACCAGGCGCGCGGGTCGACGATGCCGTCGAGCACCATCCGGCGGACCCGCTCGGGGAACATCGTCGCGTAGACCTGGCCGAGCATCGTGCCGTAGGAGAACCCGTAGAAGTTGACCTGCTCAGCACCGAGCGCCGCGCGGAGCAGGTCCATGTCGCGCACCGTGTCCTCGGTGCGCAGGTGTTCCAGCAGCGCACCGCCGCGTTCGCCGCAGGCCTGCGCGTACGCCTTCGTCCGGGGCAGCCACGCCGCCTCGGCGCCGTGTTCGGGGCGGTGGTCGGGCCGGTCGTAACCGCCGTAACCGGGGTCGCAGATCAGCGCCGGCCTGCTGGTGCCGACGCCGCGCGGGTCGAACCCGATCCAGTCGTAGGCGGCTCCGGCGTTGCCGGGCACGGCGCCGCCGAGCCGGCTGAGCCCGAGGCCGGGGCCGCCGGGGCCGCCCGGGTTGACCAGCATGACGCCCTGGTACTGCTCGTCGGGCACCGTGTGGCGTACCCGGGAGACGGCGATCTCGATCTGCTCCCCGCCGGGCTCGGCGTGGTCGAGCGGGACCGGCAGGAACCCGCACTCGGCGCCGGCCTGCTGCAACGGCGGCGAGTGGCACGGCCCCCACGCGATCGGCGCCGCGGGTGCAGCCGGCGCGGCGGCCGCGCCCGGGGCCGCGACCCCGCTGAGCACGGCGCCGGCGAGCACCGTCGCGACCAGATGGGTGACGGTCGTCCTGCGCAACTGTGCCCCCGCTCCCCGGGCTCCCGCCCGCCCCCGACATCGAGCGGGGACGTTGCCACCTGCAACCACTGATCCACAACTGCCATGCGGTAGAGGGACGCGAACGGCGTAACGACGGTTCGGCGGAACGGGCGACGCGTGTCGCCCCACCCGCCCCGGCACCCGATCAGGAGACGAGCATGCGCTCCACGACGTCGGCGGCGGCCGCCGCTCCCCCGGCTGCCCCGGCGATCCGCTTCTGTTCGGCGCAGCACCGCGCGACCCCGTCGGACGACGCCACCCGCAGCACCGCTGCCCGCAGCCGCTGCGGCGTGACCTCCTCGGCGGGCAGGTGCTCACCGACCCCGATCTCGGCGAGCCGCGGCCCGTTCACGAACTGGTCGACGGCCTGCGGCACGGCGACCATCGGGACACCGTGCCAGAGGCCCTCCGCGCAACCGCCCATCCCGGCGTGGGTGACGAACGCCGAGGCGTGTTCCAGTACCGCGAGCTGCGGCACCCATTCCCGGACGACGACGTCGTCGGGCACCGGTCCGAGCGCGGTCCGGTCGACGTACGGGCCGACCGCGAGCACGGTCGTCCAGCCGGTGCCGTGCATGGCGGCGATCGCGTCCCGCCAGAACCGCGGGCGGTCGGTGTAGGCGGAGCCGAGCGACACGAGCAGCAGCGGCCGGTCCGGGGCCGGCCCGATTCCCAGCTCCGCGAACGTCCCCTGGTGGGTGCGGTCGTCGATCACCGGTCCGGCGAACGTGTAGTGGTCGCGGTCGACCCGGTCGAGGTGGGGCTGCATGGCCTCCGGGATCAGGACGACACACGCTGCGGCGCCTCCGGTCCGTGCGGAGCGGTGCGAGGGCGCGAGGAACTCCCGGCTACCCGCACCCGCTCCGATCCGGGTGAGCCAGGCGTCCATCGCGGCCCGCCAGGCGAGCCCGTCGGGCTCGTCGAGGAAGGCGAACGCCTCGGCGTGGTCCTGCTCGAAGGTGTCCCAGGCGACCATGTGCGGGGAGAGTTCGACCCGGGGGAGGCCGTGCACCCGGGACACGGCGTGCCCGGCCCAGCCGCTGCCGTCGTAGCAGACGATCTCGGGCAGGTCGTCGCCGAGCGCCGCGGTGATCTGTGCGTAGGCGCTGCGGGCCTCGTCGGAGAACAGCCGCATCGCCTCGATGCCGCCGTCCGGCCACTGCTGGCCCTTCGCCGGGTCGGGCAGGTCGGTGGTGATCGGCAGGACGGTCGCGCCGGTGGCGGCGACGGCGTCGGCGAAGCGGTCCGGCACCGGGTAGGTGACGCGGTGGCCGCGGGCGACCAGCTCTGCCATGACCGGCAGGTTGGGATGAACGTGGCCGTGGGCGGCCGCGGTGGACATGAGGACGTGGCTCATCGGAACTCCAGTCGTACGACGGGCAGGACGGGACTCCGCGGCACCGGTGGTGCGGCGGGTGGGGGCGGTCCGTCCGGCTCAGCCGTAGAGGAGTTCGAGCAACACGATCACGATGGTGCCCGGCCGAGGGCCCGCGTGCACGGACTTTCTTGACCGCGCCGCGCGCGCGACGCGAGGATCCCGGCGTGGACCTGTTGCCCGGCGTGCGTGCGCGCGAGGTGCCGACCGACCGCATCCGGATCCACCTGCTGGAGGCGGGCCCGTCCGACGGGGCGCCGCTGGTCCTGGTGCACGGCAACCTGTCGACCGGCCGGTTCTACGAGCACGTGATGCCGGCACTCGCCGAGGACGGCTTCCGGGTGCTCGCGCCGGACATGCGCTCGTTCGGCCGCAGCGAGCCCGCACCGCTGGACGCCACCCGCGGGCTGGACGACTGGGCCGACGACGTGGCTGCCCTGCTGCGCGCGCTCGGGATCACCGCACCCCCGCACCTGGTGGGCTGGTCCACCGGTGGCGGTGCGGTGGCCCGGTTCGGGCTGACCCGCCCGGTCGCGTCGCTGACGCTGGTCGACCCGGTCGGACCGTACGGCTACGGCGGCGTCCGCGCCGACGGCACCCCGGTGCGTCCCGACGGCGCCGGCTCCGGTGCGGGCGGCGCGAACCCCGAGTTCGTACGGCGGCTGCGCGAACGGGACGCCTCGGCCGACAGCCCGTTCTCGATCCGGAACGTGATGCGCCGGACGTACTGGTCACCGTCGTTCCGGCTGTCCCCGGAGCGGGAGGACCTACTCGTCGACGAGGTCCTGCTGACCGCGATCGGGGACGGCGGCTACCCGGGCTCGGTGCTGGCCTCGCAGTACTGGCCGGGGTTCGCACCCGGCGACTCGGGGCTGCTCAACGCGTTGTCGCCGAAGTACCTGCGCTGGGACGGGATCGTCGGTCTCGACCCGAAGCCGCCGGTGCTGTGGACGCACGGGGCCGACGACCTGATCGTCGCCGACGGATCGATGCTGGAGACGGGCACGCTCGGGCAGGCGGGGCTGATCCCGGGCTGGCCGGGCGCCGGGGAGTTCCCGCCCCAGCAGATGGTCACCCAGATCCGGACGGTGCTGCAGCGCTACGCCGAGTCGGGCGGCAGCGTCCGGACCGAGTGGTTCGACGGGTCCGGGCACGGGCCGCTCTTCGACGCCGAAGCCCGCTGGACCAGGGTGCTCCGCGAGTTCCTGGCCGCGTGCTGAGGGGAGGCCGGCGCTGATGGCGCGACTGCGCTGCGACGTCGTCGCCGACTCGCTCGGGATGGCGACCTCGATCACCGTGTTGCTGCCGCAGCCCTCCCGCACCCGGATCGGGGCCGGGGTCCGCGACCTGGACGCACCGCCGCCGGTGCTCTACCTGCTGCACGGGCTGTCCGACGACGACACCGCCTGGACCCGCTACACGGCGATCGAGCGCTACGCCGACGAGCTCGGGCTCGCGGTCGTGATGCCGCAGGTGCACCGCAGCTTCTACACCGACCAGGCCTACGGCGGCCGGTACCGGACGTGGGTGTGCACCGAGCTGCCCGAGCTGGTCGCCCGGTTCTTCCGGGTGTCCACCGATCCGGCGCAGACGTTCGTCGCCGGCCTGTCGATGGGCGGTTACGGCGCGATCGGCTGGGCGCTGCGCGAACCGGCCCGGTTCGCGGCGGCCGCGTCGCTGTCCGGGGTCCTCGACATCGCCGAGCTCGTGGCGGCGCCACCCCGGGAGGAGGACCCGCGCATCTGGGAGCGGATCTTCGACGGCGGCCCGGTCGCCGGCACCGACGCCGACCTGTTCGCACTCGTCGAACGGGTGGACCCGGCCGCGGTGCCGCCGCTGTTCGTGTGCGCAGGCGCCGGTGACCCGCTGCACGGCCAGTCGGTGCGGTTCACCGCCGCGGCCCGCGCCGCCGGGCTCGACGTGACCGGCCACGACGGGCCCGGTGACCACGACTGGGCCTACTGGGACGTCCGGGTGCGCGACGTCCTCGACTGGCTCCCGCTGCCCCGCTGAGCGGGGCGGCGACCGCGACGTCTCAGGGCAGCTCGCGGACCAGGCGGACCGGCTCCCCGGCCGCCGGGTGCAGGACCAGGTCGCCGTCGTCGGTCTCGGCCCGGACCGCGTCGTCGATCCAGTACCCGAACGGCACGTTCTCGCAGCCGATCAGGGTGCTCATGCCCGTGGTGCCGGTGAACGCACCGTCGTCGGCGAGCTCCCAGGTGCCGCTCTGACCGTTGCAGCCGTCGGACCCGTTCCAGCTCCCGTCGGCGGCGAACTCGGCGAACGCGCGGCCCTGCGCGGTGCCGTCGGCCGGGTACCAGGAGCCGCCGGTCAGGTCGGCGGCGGTGGCCGGGCGCGGGCCGCCCTCGCCCGGACCGGCGGCGTCGTCGGCGGGTGTGTTCGCGCAACCGGGCAGGGCCAGTACCGCGGCCAGCGCGACCCCCAGCAGTGTCCGGCTCATCGGCGGGACCTCCCGTTCCGTCGGGGTCCACACCTACCGTGCGCGGCCGCCCGTTGTCACCCCGCCACCGGAACGATCAGTCCTGGTCCCGGTGTGCCGCGCCGATGTCGAAGGCGGGCAGGCAGACCGCGACGTACTCGGCGCCCTCGGCGCCGGGCGAGCTGTAGCGCACCCACTCCCCGGCCGCGGTGTGCACGGCGCTACCGGCCGGGACGGTGAGCTCACCGGCCGCGTGCTCGACGCGCAGCTCCCCGCGCAGGACGAGCGTGTACTCGTCGAACTCGGGGGTCTGGCCGGGCTCGGCCCAGCCGGACGGGCTGCGCATGTGGGCGATCGACACCGCGTCGGTACCGGTGTTCACCCGGCCGACGTACTCGTCGATGGTCTTCGGCGGGCTCCCGGCGGCGGTGACCCGGCTCGCGGTCTCGATCAGTCGTGGCACGGTCACCATCCTGCCGCTGCCCGGCTCAGGACGGCGGGCGGGGCGAGGGCAGCGGCGGTCCCGGTGCACCCGCCAGGGGCGAGGCGGGGAACGGCCCGCCGTGCACCGAGGGGTCGAGGCGCACCGACCGGGCCCGCGGGAACACCAGCACCGTCTGGTCGGCCTCCGGCCGCAGCGGGTGCCGGTAGTGCGTGCGCACCCAGCTCCGGTTCCGCCAGTGCCCCTCGACCCTGACCACGGCCCACCTCCCGGCTCACCGAGAGGAAACCACGAACCCCCGACAACGACGGGGAAACGGCGGCACCGGCCAGCAACAGGCCCGCCCGGCAGGGCGCCCGTCGCGCCGGGCTCACCGCGGTGGCGCGGTCGTGCCCCGCACGACCAGCCGGGTGGGCAGCTCGACATCGGCGGGGGTGTCCCCGGCGACGGTCGCGAGCAGCGCACGGGCCGCCAGCTCGCCCTGGCGGCGGACCGGTTGCGCGACCGTGGTGAGGTCGGCGACGGCCGCCATCTCGTGATCGTCGAACCCCACCACCGACACCCGCCCGGGCACCTCGACGCCGGCGCGGCGCAGCGTCCGCGCGACACCGATCGCCGCCTCGTCGGACATCGCGAAGACCGCGGTGGGCAACCGCGGCAGCGACAGCAACCGCCCGGCGGCCGTGTCACCGGCCGTGACGTCGGCACCGACCTCGACCACGGGCCCCGGGGCGGCGCCGGACTCGGCGAGCGCGTCGGCCCAGCCGGCCCGGCGGTCGCGGGCCGTGGTGCGGCCGCACGCCTCGTACGGGTCGAACGACACCAACGCGATCTCCCGGTGGCCGAGCCCGGCCAGGTGCCGGACGGCGGCCCGGGCACCCGCCCGGTCGTCGACGCCGACCCGGGGCCGCCCGGGCATGTCCCCGCCGACCACGGTGACCGGCAGGTCGAGTTCGTCCAGCGCGGACCGCTCGGCGTCGTCCAGCGCGGAGGCCACGAGGATCAGCCCGTCCACCCGGCCACGCACCGGCAGCGTGTCGAAGAAGTGCCTCCGGCTCGCCGGATCACCCACGTTGTGCAGCTGGGTGAGGTGCCCACCGGCGGAGAGCACGGCCTCGACCCCGGCGACCGCCTCCGCGAAGAACCAGCGGGTCGGGAGGCGGGCCAGCACCGCGACCGTGAGCGTGCGCGCCGGGAGCGGGTAACCGACCGACACGGCGGCCCGGCGGACCCGCTCGCGGGTGTCCGCGGACACCGGGGTGCCCTCGCGCAGAGCGCGCGAGACGGTGGCCGGGGACACCCCGGCGAGCTCGGCGACCCGGCGGACCCCGGCCCGGCGCGACACCTCGCGCAGCCCTGCCCGTTCGTCGGTCACGCCGCCAGTCTGCTCCCCCTCGACAGGTGTTGCAACATCGTGCAACAGTGTGAAACACCGCGATACACGATTCGACCCGGGAGAGGCATGACCGCCCACCACCCCACCCCCGGCCCGGCCGGAGTCACCGACTGGTGGCGCCACGCCGTCGTCTACCAGGTGTACATCCGCAGCTTCGCCGACGGGAACGGCGACGGCACCGGTGACATCGCCGGTCTGCGCAGCAAGCTCGACCACCTGGCCCGGCTCGGTGTCGACGCGATCTGGATCAACCCCTGGTACCCCTCACCGCTCGCCGACGGCGGGTACGACGTGGCCGACTACCGCGCGATCAACCCGATGTTCGGCGACACCGCGCAGGCCGAGGCGCTGATCGCCGAGGCGCACGAGCGCGGGATCCGGGTGCTGCTCGACATCGTGCCGAACCACCACTCCGACGAGCACGCGTGGTTCCGGGCCGCACTCGCCGCCGGCCGGGGCTCACCCGAGCGGGAGCGCTACGTGTTCCGCGAGGGCCGCGGCCCCGACGGCGCCGACCCGCCGAACAACTGGCGGTCGATGTTCGGCGGCCCCGCCTGGGAACGGGTGCCCGACGGGCAGTGGTACCTGCACCTGTTCGACGTCCGGCAGCCGGACGTGAACTGGGAGCACCCCGACGTGCGCGCGGACTTCGAGCAGACCCTGCGGTTCTGGTTCGACCGCGGCGTCGACGGGTTCCGGGTGGACGTCGCCAACGCGATGGTCAAGCAACCCGGGCTGCCCGACGTCGTAGAAGGGGTGAACGACGTCCAGGACGGCGGCCACCCCTATCTCGACCGGGACGGCGTGCACGAGATCTTCCGTTCCTGGCGACGGATCGGTGAGCGCTACGACCCGCCGCGGGTCTTCGTCGCCGAGGCGTGGGTGCCCGATCCGGAGCGTCTGGCCCGTTACCTGCGCCCGGACGAGCTGCACACCGCGTTCTCGTTCAACTTCCTCACCGCGGCCTGGCTGGCCGACGACCTGCGGTCGCACATCGACGCCGCGATCGCCGAGAACTCGGCCGTCGGTGCGCCTGCCACCTGGGTGCTGTCCAACCACGACGTCTGCCGGCACCCGAACCGGCTGTCCCGCAAGCCCGAGGCGGGCCGCGGCTGGAACCTCGACGACGTGCTCGATCTCCCGGCGGATCCGGAGCTGGGCCGGCGCCGGGCCCGCGCGGCGACGCTGCTGATGCTCGCGCTGCCCGGCACCGCCTACCTGTACCAGGGCGAGGAGCTCGGCCTGTCCGAGGTCGAGGACATCCCGGTCGACCGGCTCGACGACCCGACGTGGGAGCTGTCCGGGCACACCCTGCGCGGGCGGGACGGCTGCCGGGTCCCGCTGCCCTGGGCCGCGGGCGAGCCGTGGTTCGGCTTCAGCGTCGTCCCCCCGACGGGTGCGGGGCCCTGGCTCCCGCAACCGCAGGTCTTCGCCCGGCACGCCGCCGACGTCCAGGAGGCCGACCCGGACTCGGAGCTGCACCTCTACCGGAACGCACTGGCAGTGCGCCGGGCGCACCCGGCGCTGGGCGGCGGTGGGCTGGTCTGGCAGGAGTCCCCGGAGGGCACGCTGGCCTTCAGCCGGGTCCCCGACGACGACCCGGCCGACGGGGCCGGTTTCACCGCGTTGGTGAACGTTTCGTCGGCGCCGGTGTCGCTGCCCGAGGACGCCGAGGTGATGCTGGCCAGCGGCCCGCTCACGGCGCGCGGTGAGGTCCCGGCCGACACCACGGTCTGGCTCCGGTCCTGACCGGGTGACGCTCGTGTGCGGGGGCCGGGCGCCCCCGCACAGCTCCCCCGCGCACGAGCGGTCAGGCCACCACCGGCAGCCCGGAGAACCAGGTCTCGCGCAGCGTGCGCTCGGTCCATCGCCAGACCCGCCGGGCCACGACCGGGTCCAGCGCGTGCGCCGCGACGCCGCGCCCGGTCCGCGGGTCGGCCGGGCCGGCCTCGGCGGCGTCCTCGAAGTAGCGCCCGCTCATCCCGACGGTCAGCGGCGAGGCCGCGGCCAGGACGACCGTCGCGGCACCCTGCTGCGGGGTCAGCCGGTCCGTGCCGGGGGCGGCGGCGTTCACCGCGATCGCGTCACCGGACCAACGGCGCGTCGCCTCGACGGCGTGCAGCACGGCGGCGGTGCGGGACCGGCCCAGCGCCAGTGCGCCGTCGTAGCGGGTGGAGGTGAAGTGCGGGTCCTCCAGGTCGAACGGCGCGGTGAGGTGCGCGCTCGACGACAGGTTGACGACCCGGGCGCCGTCGACGGCCGCGAGCGCCCAGTGCAGGCCGGAGCTCAGCGCGGCCGGCCCGAGGTGGTTGACGGCCAGGTGCAGCTCCCATTCCTCCTCGGCGGTGCGCGCCAGCGGGAGCGCGGAGACCCCGGCGGCGTTCACCAGCATGTGCAGCGGGCCGTCCCAGAGCCGGACGAACCGGGCGATGGAACGTTGGTCGGAGAGGTCGATCTCGCCGACCGCGACCCGCTCGTTCCCGGTGTCGGCGACGATCGCGGCGCGGGCCGCGGCGCCGGCGTCGCTGTCGCGCACGGCGAGGGTGACCTCGGCGCCGGCACCGGCCAACGCGCGGGCGGTCTCCAGGCCGACGCCGGTGGCGGCTCCGGTGACGACGGCACGGCGACCGCTCAGGTCGACACCGGAGAGCAGCTCGGCGGCGGTCGGGACGCCGGGGGCGGCCGGGACGGGACCCGGGTGGGACCGGGCCGGGTGGGACGGGACGGACACGGACGGGGCGTTCTGGGATCGGACGGGGACGGGCCGGACGGTCATGGCGGTGATCCCTTTCTGAGCACCGGATCCCGGGCGGCGGCACGGGCGGCTGCGGTGCGGCTGCGCGCCGGGCGGATCCGGGTGTATAAAACGGAGGATCCTCCGTATGGCTCGGAACTTTATCCGGAGCACCCTCCGGATTGCAAGCCGTATCGTGGAGCCGATCGCGTTCGAGGAGGCACGACATGCCCACCGGCACCGGACGATCCGGCACCCGCACCGCGCTGCGCGCGGACGCCGCACGCAACCGTGAGCTGCTGCTCGCCGCGGCGGTCCGGGCGTTCGCCGCGGAGAGCACCGGCGGCCCGGCCACCACGCTCGACGGCATCGCGAAGGAGGCCGGGGTCGGCATCGGCACCCTCTACCGGCACTTCCCGAACCGGGACGCGCTGGTCGAGGCCGTCTACCGCAACGAGCTCGACCGGCTCTGCGCGGCCGCCGGCGAGCTGCTGACCGAGCTCCCCGCCGATCAGGCGCTTCGCGCGTGGATGGACCGGTTCGTCGACTACGTGATCACCAAGAAGCACCTCGCGGACTCGCTGCACTCACTGGTCGCCTGCGGTCGCAACCCGTTCGCGCAGAGCCGCGAGCGGATGGTCGAGGCCGTGCGCCTGCTCCAACAGGCAGGCGTGGCGGACGGCACACTGCGGGCGGACGTGGACGCCGCCGACGTGCTCGTGGGCACCAGCGGGATCTGCATGGCGATCGCCGACCCACAGGGCCGGGCGCAGGCGGGGCGCCTGCTGGACCTACTGGTGGACGGATTGCGCACGCACTGAGTCACCCCGCGCCGGAGCGGCCGGGGATCATGCGGTGGTGCACACCCGTGAACGACGCCCGATGTGGACCGTCCGGGCCCACGCCGCACTGGTGGCGGTCCTGCTCGCCGGGTTCTGCGTGCTCCGGGTCGCCGGCGCCGGCCCCGACGCGAACATCGGCCTCGGCCTGGTCGGCCTCCCGCTGATCGGGCTCGGCCTGCCGTGGTCGTGGCCGCACCTGAGCACTCCGGAGCTCTACGACCAGCTCCCCGCGATCCTGTGGTGGCCCGCCGCCTTCGGCCCGGCCGTGCTCAACGTCGGGCTGCACGCCCTGGCGGTACGCCGGCTGCGACGGAGGCGACACGTGCCGTGATCGTCCGGGCACGTAACATCAACACCAGCAGGCCCGGGCGCCCGGGCCGGATCGACGCCGGAGGGTCCAGTGGGCGAGACGCTGCCGTCGAGCACCAGCAGCCGCGGATCGAGGTCCGCCACCCCGCCCGCGGACCTGGTCGCCGCCCCCGGCTACGGCGCCCGCCGGATGTACCAGGCGTACCTGGCCGCCTGGAACCGGCACGTCGACGGCGTCCTGACCGGCCCGCAGTTCGCCGTGCTCTCCGCGGTCCGCGCCTATCCCGGCTCCGACCAGAGCTCGCTCGCGGGCGCGGTCGCGCTGGACACCTCGACGATGGCCGACGTCTGCCGCCGCCTCGAGCGGCGCGGCCTGATCGTCCGGACCGAGTCACCCTACGACGCCCGGCGCAAGCTGCTCTCGCTCACCGAGGACGGCGCCGCCGCACTGGCCGAGGTGACCCGCCGGACCCGCCGGCTGGACCGGGAACTCCTCGCCGCCGTCCCCGAGGAGCGCCGCCGGGAGATCGCCGGCCTGCTCAACACCCTTGGCGCGCACTGGGAGGCGGTCGCCGAGCGCCCCCCGCTCGACGACCGGGCCTGAGCCCGCTCCCGTGTGAACGGGAGGTCAACCCGCGTTTCGGTCCCGGTTCACTCGTCGGCAAACTCTTGCGTATCCGGATAGTACGTGCTCGGATTAGTTCCCGATGCGGGCTGCATCACACGGATCCGAGGAGGTAGCAGTGGCACCGAGCCAGTCCCTGCAGGTCACGGTCGTCGGCGGGGGGCTCGGCGGGCTGACCGCCGCGCTGGCCCTGCGCCAGCAGGGCTGTCGCGTCACCGTGCTCGAAGCCGCGCCGCAGCTCGGCGAGGTCGGCGCCGGCATCCAGACCGCGCCGAACGCGAGCCGGGTGCTGATCGGACTGGGACTGCGCGGTGAGATGGAGCGGATCCACACCGAACCGCAGGACCAGGTCCGGCGCCGGTGGGCGGACGGCAGCATCATCGCCCAGCTCCCGCTCGGCCGGTCCGTGGTCGAGGGCTACGGCGCCCCCTACTGGCACTACCACCGCGCCGACCTGCACCGGATCCTGCTCGACGCCTGCCTGCACCCCACCGGGCCGGGCCCGGTCGTCGAGGTGCACACCGACGCCCAGGTCGTCGAGCTCGACCGCAGCGAGCCGGACCGTCCGGTCGCGGTCGTCGCCCGCGGCGACCGGTTCGCCGGGGACGTCCTCGTCGGCGCCGACGGCATCCGCTCCACGGTCCGCGACCTGGCCGGCTTCGACGACACGCTCACCTTCTCCGGCGAGATGGCCTACCGGGCGCTCATCCCCGGTGACCTGATCGCCACCGACCCGGCCACCCGGTTCCTCGTCGACCGCTACCACTCGACGATCTGGTACGGCCCGGACAAGCACCTGGTGCACTACGTCATCCGGCGCGGCGAGTACCTCAACGTGGTCGCGATCGTCCCGTGCACCGAGCAGGTCGAGCGGGACTGGACGGCACCGGCGTCGTCCGAGGAGATGGTCGAGGCCTTCGCCGACTGGGACGACCGGGTGCCCGCGATGCTGTCCAAGGCCAAGGACGACGTCACCGCGTTCGCCCTGTACCGGCGCCGCCGCGACCCGGTCTGGATCGACGGCCGGGTCGCCCTGCTCGGCGACGCCTGCCACGCGATGCTCCCCTACCAGGCCCAGGGCGCCTCGCAGGCGATGGAGGACGCCGCCGTGCTGGCCGAGGAGCTCGGCGCGGCCGGGCCGGCCGGCATCGACGGGGCGCTGGCACGCTACGTGGCGCGGCGGGCCAAACACGCCGGCCTGGTGCAGGACGCCTCCCTGCGCAACATGGCGTTCTACCACCTTCCCGACGGTCCGGAGCAGCGCGAGCGCGACGACAAGCTGCGCCGCTTCGACGGGGAGTCCGACCTGTCCTACGACTGGCTGTGGCGCGGATCCCCCCTGAACGACCCCGACAACGAGGCCATCACCTACCAGTTCGCCCGCTAAGGAGCACTCACGATGCGTACCGGAGACCAGGTCGTCCAGGACCTGCCCTGGCGGTGGAGAGTCCAGGGCAAGATCTTCATCATCGGCGGCCTCGGCTACATGTTCGACGCCTGGGACGTCGCCCTCAACGGCTTCCTCACACCGCTGCTCGGGCTCGAGTTCGGGCTCTCCACCGGTGAGCGCGGATTGGTCGCGACGGCCAACCTGGTCGGCATGGCGGTGGGTGCCGTCATGTTCGGCACGATCGCCGACCGGATGGGCCGCAAGAAGGTCTTCAGCATCACGCTGCTGATCTTCGCGCTGTTCTCGGTGCTCGGCGCGTTCTCCCCGAACTGGGAGATCTTCCTGCTGCTGCGCTTCATCGCCGGCCTCGGCCTCGGCGGATGCATCCCGGTGGACTACGCGATTGTCAGCGAGTTCTCACCGAGACGACTGCGCGGCAAGATCCTGGCCGCGATGGACGGCTGGTGGCCGATCGGCGCGACGATGGCCGGTGTGTCGGCCACCCTCCTCGTCCCGGTCGAGGGCAACTGGCGGTGGATGCTCGCGCTGATGGTGCTGCCCGCGCTGCTGCTGTTCTGGGTCCGCCGCGGCGTGCCCGAGTCCCCGATCTACCTGGCCCGGACCGGCCGTGAGGCCGAGGCCCGCGAGGTCATCGACGACATGGTCGTCCGCACCGGCGCGACACCCGAGCCCTACGTCATCACCACCACCGCACCCGAGGCGACGACCTCGCGCAAGAAGGGCCTCGCCGCGCTCGGGGAGCAGCTCAGGATGGTCTGGGCGTTCTCGCCGCGGATCACCGGCGTCGCCTGGTCGCTGTTCATCTCGGTGATGGTCGTCTACTACGCCGCGCTGTCCTGGATGCCGTCGATCCTGCGCTCGCAGGGCATGGGAGAGGTGGCCGCGTTCGCCTCCACGACGATCATGAACGCGGTCGGCATCCTGGGCGTCATCACCTCGGTGCTGCTGGTCGAGCTGGTCGGGCGCAAGTGGGTGATCGGGGTCGCAGCGCCGCTGGCCGCGCTCTCGCTGGTCGTGTTCTCGCTGGTCATGGAGTCGGCGGCGGCCTCGATCGCGACGATCGCGGTGTTCGGGTTCTTCGCGCTCGTCGTCATCCCGGTGATGTACGCCTATGTCTCCGAGCTCTACCCGACGGAGCTGCGCGCCTCGGGCTTCGGCTGGGCGTCGTCGTCGAGCCGGGCCGTCACCGGGTTCGTCCCGCTGATCTTCGGCACGCTGCTCTGGCCGATCCTCGGGCTGCCGCTGACGTTCACCGTGATGGCCCTGCTGGTCGTCGCAGCGGTGATCTTCATGGTCTTCTGCGCGCCGGAGACCAAGGGCCTGGAGCTGGACCGGATCACCGGCACCGAGCAGAAGGTCGACGGCGGCGCCGCGGGCACGGCGGTGGAGACGCCGTGAAGCCGGCCGCCTTCACCTACCACCGGGCGTCCTCGGTGCGCGACGCGGTAGGACTGCTCGGCGAGCTGGGACCGGAGGAGCCCAAGATCCTCGCCGGCGGGCAGAGCCTGGTCGCGATGATGAACTTCCGGATGGCCCGCCCCGGGCACCTCGTCGACATCACCCGTGTCCCGGGCCTGGCCGGGATCCGCCGCGAGGGCGACGTGCTGCGGATCGGCGCGCTCACCACCCACCGGGCCGTCGAGAAGGCCGATCTCGGCCCGGACTTCCGGGTGCTGTCGGAGGCGATGCGCTGGGTCGGGCACCTGCCCATCCGCACCCGGGGCACCGTCGGCGGCTCGATCGCGCACGCCGACGCGACCGCCGAGTGGTGCCTGCTCGCGGTGCTGCTGGACGCCGTCGTCGTGGCCGAGGGGCCGGCCGGGCGCCGGGAGATCCCGGCCGGCGAGTTCTTCCTCGGGCCCTTCACCACCGCGCTGGACCCCGACGAGGTGATCGTGGAGATCGTGTTCCCCCGGCCCGCGCCACGGGCCGCGCTGACCGAGTACGCCGACCGGCGCGGCGACTTCGCCGTCGTCGCCGCCGGAGCCGACCTGGACACCGGTTCGGTCGTGCTCGGCGGCGTCGGCACCGTCCCGCTGCTCCTGCGCGACGCCGGCACCCCGGACGAGATCGCCGACGTGCCGGACCTGCGCGACGAGCCCGGCGCACCGGCCTCCTACCGCCGCGGCCTGGTCCGCACCCTGGTCGCCCGTGCCCGGACCGAGGCCGGGTCGCCCCGCACCGGGGGCGACGGCCCGGGTGTGCACCGCACGACCGGAGCGGGGGCCGCCGATGGGTGAGCCGAGCCTGCGCGGCGACGGCGCCTGGGTCGGCGCGTCCGTGCCGCGCCGCGAGGACCCGCGCCTGCTCACCGGGCGTGGCCGGTTCGTCGACGACATCACGCTGCCCCGGATGCTGCACGCCGCGTTCGTCCGCAGCACCGAGGCCCATGCTCTGCTCACCTCGGTCGACCTGACCGAGGTCCGGGGAGTGTCAGGGGTCGTCGCCGCGTTCGACGCGGCCGATCTCGATCTCGGCGACATCACCGCGCTGCTCGACCGGCCGGCGGAGGAGTTCACGCCGACCTCGATGCCGGTACTCGCCCGGGACAAGGTCCGGTTCGTCGGTGAACCGGTCGCGGTCGTCCTCGCCACCGACCCGTACGCCGCCGAGGACGGGGTGGAGGCCGCGCTCGTCGACTACGAGCCCCTCGACCCGGTCGTCACCGAGGCCGCCGCGCTGGCCGCGGCCGGACCACCGGTGCACGAGGAGGCACCCGGCAACGTGCTCGTCGACGTGTCGCTGTTCGCCACCGAGGGCATCGACGCGATCTTCTCCGGCGCCCACACCGTCGTCACCGTCGAGGCCCGCACCGGGCGGCAGAACGCGCTGCCGCTGGAGACCCGCGGCGTCGTCGCCGACTGGGACGACCGCGACGAACAACTGGTCGTGCGCACCTGCACCCAGGTCCCGCACCAGGTCCGCACGGTGCTGGCCCGGTGCGTCGGGCTGGACGAGCGGCAGGTCCGGGTCACCGTCCCCGACATGGGCGGCGGGTTCGGGCAGAAGTGCGTCGTCGGGCGCGAGGAGATCGCCGCCGCAGCGGCCGCCCGCGTGCTGCGCCGCCCGGTGAAGTGGATCGAGGACCGGCGGGAGGCGCTGACGGCGAGCTTCCTGGCCCGCGAGCAGCACTACACCGCCCGCGCCGCGTTCTCGGCCGAGGGCGAGATCCTGGCGCTGGACGCCGACGTCGTCTGTGACATGGGCGCCTACTCCTGCTACCCGTTCACCGCCGGCATCGAGCCGCTGATGGCCTCGGCCGAGATGCCCGGCGTCTACCGGGTGCCCGCCTACCGGGTCCGCGGTCGGGCCGTGACCACCAACAAGGCGCCGACCGCGCCGTACCGCGGGGTCAGCCGCCCGCAGTACGTGATGGTGATGGAACGGCTGATGGAGCGGGCCGCCCGCTCGCTCGGCATCGACGCGCTGGACGTCCGGCGGCGGAACCTGATCACCGAGTTCCCGTACCGCGGCGTCAACAACATCACCTACGATCCCGGCTCCTACCTGGAGTCGCTGAACCTGTGCGAGCAGGTGCTGCGCGAGGAGGGCTGGCCCGGCCGCACGCCGGACGACGGACGGATCCTCGGCATCGGCTACGCCTGCTT
Source organism: Pseudonocardia sp. NPDC049635 (assembly GCF_040659795.1). NCBI lineage: Bacteria > Bacillati > Actinomycetota > Actinomycetes > Pseudonocardiales > Pseudonocardiaceae > Pseudonocardia > Pseudonocardia sp. NPDC049635. Next base: position 19,998 of record NZ_JBFAON010000031.1, on the reverse strand, counting down.
CTCCGAGCGCACCGGCTACGGCTCCGGGGCGTTCGCACAGCGCAAGATGCAGGTGGTCCCCGGTTTCGACCTCTCGCAGATCACCATGGACCTCGACGGCACGGTCAGCGTGACCACCGGGACCCTGTCGCACGGCCAGAGCCACGAGACGACGTTCGCCCAGATCGTCGCCGACCGGCTCGGCATCGGCTACGACAAGGTCAAGGTCGTGCAGGGCGACACCGACCGGATCACCTACGGCTGGGGTTCGTTCGCGTCCCGCTCGGTGACCATCGGCGGTTCCGCCGCGGCCGCCGCGGCGGTCAAGCTCGGCGACCAGCTGTGCGCGCTCGCCGCCCACCTCGCCGATGCCGACGTGGAGTCGGCCGCGCTGGACGGGCGCGGCGGGGTGCGGGTGGGCGACCGGACGTTCCCCTTCGCCGAGCTCGCCGACGTCGCCTACCTGCGCTCGCACCTGCTGCCCAAGGACGTCGGCCCCGGGCTCACCGCGACCGCGAGCTTCGACGTCGGCGGCGACGGCACCTTCTCCAACGCCACCCACGGCTGCGTCGTCGCACTCGACCCGGGCACCGGCGGCGTGGAGATCCTGCGCTACGTCTGCGTCGAGGACTGCGGTGTCGCCATCCACCCGCGGGTCGTCGAGGGGCAGGCGCGGGGCGGCATCGCGCAGGGCATCGCGGGGGCGCTGTTCGAGCAGGTCACCTACGACGAGCTCGGCCAGCCGCTGGCACCCAGCTTCATGGAGTACAAGGTGCCGACCGCCGCCGAGATCCCGGACGTGCGCATCGAGCACCTGGAGACGCCCTGCGCGTTCACCGCGAACGGGGCGAAGGGCGCAGGTGAGGGTGGCACCATCGGCGCCCCGGCCGCTGTGCTCAACGCGGTCAACGACGCGCTGCGGCACACCGGCGTCGAGCTGGACCACACCCCCATCACCCGCTCCACGATCCACAGTGCACTGAACCGGACAGCGGACACCGACCGTCCGGCCGAGGCCCTCCAGGAGGCGAGATGACCGATGTGCAGCTGGTCGAGCTGACCGTCAACGGGGAGCGCCACGAGCTGGTGATCCCGCCCCGGCGCACGCTCGCCGACGTGCTCCGCCACGACCTGGGACTCACCGGTACCCACATCGGCTGTGAGCACGGCATCTGCGGGGCCTGCACGGTGCTCGTCGACGGTGAGCCCGCGCGGGCCTGCCTGCTGTTCGCGGTGCAGGTGGAGAACGCCGCGATCGGCACCGTCGAGTCGCTGTCCGCACCGGACGGCGAGCTGTCCGACCTGCAGCGCTGCTTCGGCGAGCACCACGGGTTGCAGTGCGGCTTCTGCACGCCGGGGTTCCTGATGCTCGCCGAGGGGTTCCTCGCCGAGGAACCGGACCCGACACGCGAGGAGATCCGCGAGGTCGTCGCCTCGAACCTGTGCCGCTGCACCGGCTACGAGACCATCGTTGACGCGATCGGGGACTGCGCGTCCCGCCGCCGCGCGGCCCTGCAGGGCGTACTCGACACCGCGGCAGGCACACCCGACCCGACCCTGGAGAGCACCCCATGAGCACCCCCGATCCCGGCCTGCACGGGGCGGAGACCGACGCGACCTACGACCGGGCCGGGTTCGGCGCGACGACCCGCCGGGGCGAGCGGCCCGCGATCGTCGTGGTGGACCTGACGGCCGGGTTCACCGACCCGGCGTACCCGACCGGCGCCGACCTGTCCGACGTGGTCGCCGCGACCACGACGCTGGTCGAGGCGGCCCGCCCGGCCGGCGTCCCGGTCGTCTGGACCACGATCGCCTACACCCCCGCCGAGCTGGACACGCTCCCCTGGCTGACCAAGGCCCCCGGACTGCGCGGCCTCACCGAGGGCTCCGCAGCCGTCGCCCTCGACGACCGCCTGCCCGTCGGGGCGGGTGACAACGTGATCACCAAGAAGGGCGCTTCGGCGTTCTTCGACACCGGGCTCGCCTCGTTCCTCACCGCCGCCCGGGTGGACACGGTCCTGGTGTGCGGGGCCACGACCAGCGGCTGCGTGCGCGCGACCGCCGTCGACGCCGTCCAGTCCGGGTTCGGGGTGCTGGTGCCGCGCGACTGCGTCGGCGACCGGGCGGCGGGCCCGCACGAGGCGAACCTGTTCGACATCGCGGCCAAGTACGGAGACGTCGTCGACCTCGACGACGCCGTGGGACACCTGAAGGGACTCGCATGACCGGCACGCTCACCACCCGTCAGGTCCGCCAGGACGCCCTGGCCGATCTCGCCGACGTCGCGGCGGTGTCCCGCTGGGTGCGCAACGGTGATCTCCGGTTGCACGTGCTCGACTACGAGGGCACCGGCACGCCGGTGCTGTTCCTGCCCGGCATCACCAGCCCGGCGATCACCATGGACTTCGTCGCCCGCGAGGTGAACGACCTGTGCCGGCCGCTGGTGCTCGACGTCCGCGGCCGTGGACTGTCCGACTCCGGAACGTCCTGGACCCTCGACGACTACGTCGGCGACACCCTGGCCGTGCTGTCCGAGCTCGACCTGGGCTCCGAGCCGGTGCTGCTCGGGCACTCGATGGGCGCACGGATCGCCGCCGCCACCGCGGTGGCACGCCCCCTGCGCGGCACCGTGCTGGTCGACCCGCCGCTGTCCGGGCCCGGCCGCGGGCCCTACCCGACCACGCTGGACGCGTTCCTCGGCCAGCTCGCCGAGGCCGTCCGCGGCACCGACGCCGACGAGGTCGCGAAGGCCTGGCCGCGCTGGCCGCGCGCCGAGCAGGAACTGCGGGCCCGCTGGCTGTCCTCCTGCGACGAGGCGGCGATCCGGGCCACCCACGCCGGGTTCGAGAACGAGGACTTCTTCGACACCTGGCCCTCGGTGCCCGCACCGACGACCGTGCTGTTCGGCGCGGACTCACCCGTCGTGACCGCGGCCGGGGTCACCGAGATCGCCGCGGCCAACCCGCGTGCCGAACTCGTCGAGGTGCCCGACGCCGGGCACATGGTCTTCTGGGACAACCCCGCCGGGGCACGCCGGTTGCTGCGCACCGCGCTGCAGCCGCTCGTCGGCTGACCGGCAGCGCCCCGCCCCACGGTTCATGATCCCTGTTCGGGGAGCGCAGCTGCGCGTATCGGTCTCCTGGACTCCCCGGACGCGGATCATGGTTCGTGTCCCGGGAGCGGACCGGCCCGCGCCGGGAGGGTGGCGCGGGCCGGAGCGGGTGGTGCGGGGTCAGCCGGCGAGCAGCGCCCCGGCGCCCGGGACCCGGGGCTCCAGACCCAGCTCGGTGAGGATCCGGTGGGTCGTCGCGGTCGCGGCGGAGAGCACCGGGATGCCCACCTCGTCCTGCACCGGCTGGATCGAGGGCAGCGACGGCATCTGCACGCAGGCGCTCAGCACCAGCGCGTCGGCTCGGGCCAGGTCCAGCTTGCGCCAGTGCTCGCGCAGGTCGGCCGGATCGAGCCGGGCGACGGCGAGGTTGTCCGGCACCTGCAGCGACAGCGAGTCGACGACCTCGACGCCCGCATCCTCCAGGTAGTCGACGACGGCCCGGGTCAGCGGCTCCATGTACGGGGTGATGATCGCGACCCGCTGCGCGCCGAGCGCGGAGATCCCGGACAGCAGCGCACCGGCGCTGGACACCGCCGAGGCCTGCGAACCCTCCGCCCGCAGCGCGGCGGTGATGTCGTCCTCGGCGGTGCAGTGGTAACCGGGCCCCTGCGCCATGATCGCGACCAGGCAGGCGGTGGCGACGACGTCCGGGCGGGCGTCGGCCAGCTCGGCCGCGGCCCGCTGCGCCTGGGCGTTCATCGCGCGCAGCTGTTCCGGGGTCACGTGCTGCATCCGGGCCCGGGCGGCGTGGAAGACGAACCGCTCGCCGGGGATCTCCGCCTCGCGCGCGGCCAGCATCCGCGGGAGCTCGGTCTCCATCGTCAGGTTCGAGCTGGGGACGATCATCCCCACGTGCAGGTCCCGGCTCATCGGCGGTTCACCGGCCGCATCTCCGGCACGGTGAGCTCGCCGGCGTCGACGATCAGCTCGTCGTCGAGGTGGAGCGAGTTGCCGCGCATCGGGATGTCGAAGTGGCAGGCGGTGTCGTTCGGCCCGCCGAGCTCGTTGTTCGGGCCGATCGAGAACATCACGTTGCCGTAGAAGCTGCGCAGCTCCATCCCCATCCCGCCGGGGAACTGGGTCAGGCCGTGCCAGTGCGCGCGCTCGTCGAGCCCCCATCCGACGTGGCTCATGCCGTAGCCACGCGGGTCGTCGAAGCTCTCGATGTAGGAGCGCAGCAGGTCGGCGTCGAGGCCGCTGCTGCCGGCGCCGCCGCGGATGTCGCGGATGAACCCCTCCTCGATGGTGATCTCGACCGGGGTCTGCACGTAGGTGTTGAACGGCAGCAGCACGTCCCCCGGGGCGAGTACGATCTTGCCGTCGACGCCGGTGTCGGACCCACCGGTGAACACGAACGCGGCCGGCCAGTGGTCCCAGCGGCCGGGGGTGTCGGTGTAGCCGTACTCGGACATCGTCGGGTACATGCCGAGCTGGTAGGTGACATCGGTGCCGTGCGGGCTCGTGATCCGCATGGTCGAGGCCTTGGCCAGCAACTCGGCCCCGACCTCGACGCGCTCGCGCAGCTCGGTGGTCGGCATCAGCCGGGCCAGCAGTTCGGGCGGCTCGACGGCGGTGAGGATCCGGGTCCCGGCGTCCTGGATGGCGAACTGTTCGGGCGAGAACAGCAGGAACGTGCAGTCCACGACCATGTCGACCGCCTTGAGGGCCTCCACGGCGAGCGGAATGTTCCCGAGCCCGGAGTCGCCGACCGCCCACGCCCCGGCCGCGCTCGCCGGGGACGGGAGCCGCATGTGGTACCCGGTCGCGCCGAGGCGCTGGATCGCCCACAGGAAGGCGTCGGCGTAGGCGCCGCGTTCGCCGCCCCGGGTCAGCACGACGACGGTCTCGCCCTCGTGCACCCCGGACAGCGTCAGCTGCTGCAGACAGATGTCGTTGAACAGGTTCTGGTCCATCCTGGCCACCTCCATGACTCGTCTATTAATCCGAGCACGTACTATCCGGGTACGCAATACTTGTCGCCGACGGAAACACGACCGTCACGGGCGCCGGGTCAGTCCGGGGTGCCGTCGCAGATCGACATCAGGCCGCGACCGAGCGCCGAGCGGTGCAGGTCGTCGAGCCCCTCGGCGCGGGCCACCGCGGCCTGGGCGAGCGAGCTGGGGCAGTCCTCGTGCACCCGGGCCGGGGCCGCGACCCGCAGGGCCGCGAGCAGCTCCTCGTCGAGGCGGTCCAGCTCGGAACGCAGCTGCACCGGATCGGGCCGCTCGGCGGGCCGGAGCTCGGGACGCTCGGCCCACCGCTGCCGCAGGCCGTCGCGCACCTGGTCGGCGGCCGCGCGCTGGTCGGCCAACACGCGTGCCGCCCACTCCGCGTCGACTCCGGCGCGCTCGGCCCCGGCCTCGGCCTCGGCCTCGGCCCACGGTTCCACCGGGGCGTCCCCGGCGGCGGCCCGTTCGGCGATGCCGATCCGGTCCCCGGTCAGCTCGACGATCCTGGCCAACCCGTCGGCCGGGGCGGCACCCGGTGGCCCGTCGGTGAGCGGGCCGGGCGTGTCCCCGCAACCCGCCAGCAGCACGAGCGCGGCGGCGCCCACGCCCACGCCGACACCGGCGCGGGCACCGGGTCGTCCACGCCGTGACCGCGGAGCACCCTTCACGGCGACGAGCCTACGACCCGGCCCTCCCGCCGCCCGAGGAGGTGCGCCCGGGACCGGATCCGGCGATGCTGCCCGGGTGGACTCGACGGTGATCCTGGAAGTGGCGCTCAACGGCACCACCACCCGCGACCGGAACCCGCACGTCCCGCGGGCGCCCGAGGAGATCACCGAGCAGGCGCTGGACGTGCTCGGCCGCGGCGCGGCGATCGTGCACAACCACAACGACGAACTGATGTTCACCGCCGACGGGGTGCACGCGGTCGAGCCGTACCTGACCGCATGGCGGCCGGTGCTCGACCGGCACCCGGCCGCCCTGCTCTACCCGACGATGGCGGCCGGCGCCCGCGGCATCCCGGTCGAACGCCGGTGGGCACACGTCGAGGAACTGGCACGGCGCCGGATGGGCGGCCTGACGCTGGTGGACCCGGGCTCGGTGAACGTGGGCCTGCTCGACGACGGCAGCTGCCCCGAGAGCGCGGCGCCCGAGCCCTACCAGAACTCGTTCGCCGACACGGAGTACATGTTCGCGCGCACCGCCGAGCTGGGGGCCGGGCCGAGTATCTCGATCTTCGAACCGGGATTCCTGCGCACCACGCTGACCCTGCACCGGCACGGCAGGGTGCCGCCGGGCGCGATCGTGAAGCTGTACTTCGCCGACCGGCTGCAGTTCGGCCTGCCGCCGACCCGGGCCGCACTGGAGGCCTACCTGGAGCTGCTCGAGCCCTCCGGTCTGCCGTGGTCGGTCGCGGTGCTCGGCGGTGACGTCGTGGCGTCCGGACTGGCCGAACTCGCCGTCCGCCGGGGCGGGCATCTGCGGGTCGGGCTGGAGGACCACGCGGGCCACCGGACCCCGTCGAACCGGGAGCTGCTGGAGGACGCGCTGCGAGTCCTCGACCGGGTGGGCGCGACCCCCGCGGACCCGCTTTCCGCACGCCGCCTGCTCGGACTCCCGACGGCCCCGGGCAATTCATGATCCGGACCGCGGGAAAGGACGCTCGACTACCCGCTCGGCCCGGCCCGGAACACTGATTCGCGGGACGTTTTCAACCTGATACACGGCAGCGGGTGCCACCCCGGCCGGGCCGGGGCCGCACTCCCTGCACGGCTGCGCCGCCGGTCGCTCCCGAGCGACGGGCGGGTTCCGCCCCGATCGCGACCGGCCTGGTCAGAACCAGGCCTTACGACCACCGACCGGCCGGCCGATCGCACCGAGGATGAGCAGGATGACGCCGATGACGACCAGGATCGTGCCGATCGTCGTGACCAGCGGAATGCTGGTGAAGTAGCCCACCAGCAGCAGAACAATGCCAAGAATGATCATTTCGGGTTCCCTCCCAGGAATGTGGGAGGAAACTACCCGGGGAGCGCGCCGCGCGCAGCGCGGAGAAGTGTTCCGATGGTCGGATCGTGACATTCGGGGGCGGATCACCGCCGGGCGGTCACCGGACCGGGCCGGCGCGGCCTCCGCTACGCCTGCGCGGCCAGCCCGGCCGGGGACGTCGCATGGTCCAGCGCGATCGCCCCGGCGCCGCGCAGCACCCCCTCGGCACCGTGCGCGGCGTCGACGACCGCGGGCGGGCTCTCCCGATGGAAGGTCATCAAGCCGGCGCGATAGGCCTCGGTGAACCGGTCCGGCGCGGCCCGGCGCAGCGCCGTCCCCAGCCCGCCGAGCACCACGATCTCCGGATCGTGCGCGTTGACCAGGCCGGCGGTCCCGGCCGCGAACCGGGCGGCGGCGTGCTCGACGACCCGGACCGCGCGCTGCTCCCCCGCCGCAGCGCGCTCCAGCACGACGACCGCCGAGCCGTGCGGGTCGTCGGGTTCGGGCTCGCCGAGCATCCGCGCCAGCGCCCGTCCGTCGACCTCGGAGTTCCAGCATCCGCGGGCCCCGCACGGGCAACCGCGATCCGGATCGCCGAAGGGCAGGTGCCCGAACTCCCCGGCCGCTCCCCGCGAGCCGGCCTGCGGCCGTCCGCGCAACAGCAACGCCCCGCCGATCCCGACCTCGACGGTCAGGAACAGCGCCGTACCGGCCCCCGCCGCGGCACCGTCGCGGACCTCCGCCACACCGGCCAGGTTCGCGTCGTTGCCGGCCAGCACCGGCACGCCGTGGCCGGCACCGATCCGGCGGACGTCCAACGGGCTCCAGCCCTGCCCGGCGGCCTGGGCGAGGTGCTCGTCGAGCAGCGTCGCCGCGACGCCGATCCCGACCGCGGCGACCGGCCCCGGGTGCTCGGCGACGAGCTCCCCCACCAACCCGTCCAGCTGGGCGGCGACCGCGTCCGGCTCCCGGCGCGCGTGCCGCCCGGAGCGAACCGCGACCGGCTCGCCGCCCAGCCCGACCAACCCGGCCCGCCAGCCCTCGAACCGCACGTCGACGGCGACGACCGCGGGCCCGCCCGGGTTCGGGACCAACCGGGTCGTCGGGCGACCACGCCCCTCGCAGGGTGCCCGCTCCTCGGTGATCCAGCCCAGCCCGCGCAGCCGGCCGGTGATCTCGGTGGCGGAACCGCCGCCCAGGCGCAGTCGCCGGGCCAGCTCCACCCGGGTCAGCCCCGGTTCACGCCGGATCTCCGCGAGCACCTCGGCGGTGGCCCGCCAACGATCGGTCTCGGCGCGTCCGGGACGTGAACCGGCTGACACCGACGCCATCTCGTTTGACACCTCCAGGCCTGCACTCTTTATTCTCGTGGGGCGATGAAAACTGGCTCCACATCTTCTCACCACTCTCCCACCACCGGAGGGGCCGGCCCGGCGCTGTTCGCGATGGCGCTGGGCGGGCTCGCCATCGGCACCACCGAGTTCGCCTCGATGGGTCTGCTGCCCGCGTTCGCCACCGACCTGGGCGTCACGGTCCCGCAGGCCGGTACCGCGATCAGCGCCTACGCGCTCGGGGTCGTCATCGGCGCACCGGTGCTCGCCGTGCTCGGTGCCCGATGGCCGCGCAAGCACCTGGTGCTGGCACTGGCCGGCGCGCTGGCGCTGACCAACATCGCCTCGGCGTTCGCGCCGACGTTCGGCACGTTCGTCGCCACCCGGTTCCTGGCCGGGCTCCCGCACGGTGCCTACTTCGGGACGGCGTCGGTGCTCGCCGCCTCGCTCGTTCCCCGCGAACGCCGCCCGCGGGCGATCGCGACCGTGATGAGCGGGCTGATGATCGCGAACGTGGTCGGGGTCCCGGGTGCGACCTGGCTCGGCCAGGCCGCCGGCTGGCCTGCCGCCTACCTGGCGACCGGCGCGATCGCCGCCGTCACCATGACCGCTGTCTGGTGGCTCGTCCCGGACGTGCGCGACGGGCACCGCGGCTCGGTGCTCGCCGAGCTCTCGGCGCTGCGCCGGGGCCAGGTGTGGATCACGATGGCGGTCATCGCGACCGGCTTCGGTGGCTCGTTCGCCGTCTACAGCTACATCACCCCGGTGCTCACCGAGGTGTCCGGGCTGGCCGAGGCCGCGGTACCGGTGGCACTCGCGGTGTTCGGGCTCGGCATGACGCTGGGCAACCAGGTGGGCGGGCGGCTCGCCGAGATCGCCCCGGTGCGCACCATCGCCGCCGGGCTCGGCTCGGCCGCGGTGTCGATGACGGTGTTCGCGGTGACGGCGTCGTCGGTGGTGATGGCGCTGGCCGCCCTGTTCTCCCTGGCGTTCACCACGACGGCGACCACGCCCGCGCTGGCCACCCGCCTGATGGACGCCGGCCGGGACGGCCCGACCCTGGGCGCGGCGCTGCACCACGCGGCGTTCAACGTCGCCAACGCGCTGGGGGCGGCGCTGGGCGGGCTGGTCCTGGCCGCGGGCTGGGGCTGGACCTCGCCGGCGGCCGTCGCGACCGTGCTGCCGCTGCTCGGGCTGGCCGCGCTGTACGTCGCCGTCCGGATGGAACGCGCGGAGCTGCGCCGGGGCACCACCCGGTGGGAGGGCCCGGTCATCCCGGCCCGCTGAGTCCCTGCCCGCTGAGTCCCGGCCCGGCGGCACTCGAACGGGGGCGCCGGACCGCGGCGGGCAGCACGGCCCGCACCGCGACCGCCAGCTGGACGACGACGATCGACATCCCGAGCGGCACGTGCACCGCCAGCAGCCCGAGGTGCCCGACGGCGACCTGTGCGGTGTCGGCGACGACGAGGACCGCGCTCACCGCGACCGGCCACACCGGCATCCGTCCGGGCCACGCGGCGGGTACCGCGAGCACCGTCTGCACCGTCGCGACCAGGATCAGCGACCCGCCGATCCCGCCGTGCCAGGCAAGGGCGCCGAGGGCCGCGTCGAGCAGCACACCGGCCAGGCCTACCTGGGCCAGTACCAGCACCCCGTGCAGCACCGCCCACACCCGGAACGGGACCGTCGCGAGCATCCGCGCGCGCTCACCCACCGTGCCCACCGCCGTGCCCCCCGTGCGCGCCGTGTCCACCGAGATTGCGCGGGACCGAGCCCGGATCGGTGCCTTCGCGGACGAGCACGAACTGCCCCATCATCCCCTGGTCCTCGTGGTACAGCAGGTGGCAGTGGTACATGAACGGCCGCTCCGGATCCGGGTGGCGCCCGAACCGCAGGAGCACCCGCACCGTCGTCCGCGGCGGGACGTACACGGTGTCCTTCCAGGTCCGCTCCGCCGGTGGGACCGCCCGGCCGCCGGCCTCGACCACCTGGCCGCGGGCGTCGTGCACGTGCATGTTGTGCGGACGGGAGTGCACGTTGACGAGCTCCCAGATCTCGACGGCCCCGGTGTGGACGACCTCGTCGATCCGGGTCATGTCCATCGCCTTCCCGTTGATCACGTCGTTGCCGAGGGTGAACCGGCGCACCCCGGTCGCCGCGGCTTCGTCCGGACCCGGCTCGTGCGGCAGCGCGTCCGGCAGTGGCGGAGCGGGTTCGAGGACGCCGGCCGGCCGGATCTGCAGGACGTCGAGGGTGTCCTGCGCCCCGATCGAGCGTTCCGTGCCGGACACCGCCCCGAGATCCTGGGGCAGCGACCGCAGCGTCACCGGGCGCCCCGGGTCGAGATCGAGCAGCAGCTCGGCCCGCTCACCGGGGGTGAGCAGAGCCGAGGACACCGTCCGCGGTGCCGCCAGCAGCCCGGAGTCGGTCCCGACCAGCACCATCGGACGGTCGTCGGACCGGGCGAACCGGTAGCAACGGGCCGGAGAGGCGTTGAGCACCCGCAACCGGATCCGGGACGACGACACCGCCAGGTACGGCGCGACGGTCCCGTTCACCAGCAGCGTCTCGCCGACCAGGCCGTGCGCGCTGCGCCGCTGCGTGTCGAAGGCCCCGCTCGCGGTGAAGGTCCGGTCGGTGACGACGAGCGGGACGTCGTCGACGCCGTAGCGGTGCGGCAGCGGGGGCGCGCCCTCCGGGTCGTCGACGAGGAACAGCCCGGCCAGCCCGCGGTGCACGTGCCGCTCCGTGGCACCGTGCGGATGCGGGTGGTACCAGAGGGTCGCCGCCGGCTGCTCGATCGTCCACTCCGGGCTCCAGGTGGCTCCGGGCTCGATCGGGGAGTGCGGGCCCCCGTCGTGCTCGGCGGGCAGGGTCATGCCGTGCCAGTGCGTGGACGTGGTCTCCGGCAGGCCGTTGGTGACGTGCACGCGGACCCGCTCCCCGCGGGTCGCGCGCAGCGTGGGCCCGCCGAACGCCACACCGTAGCCCCAGGTCGGGGTGCCCACCCCGGGATGGAACGCGCTCGTCCCGGGCGCGGCGGTCAGCGCGAACGTCCGGACCCCGCCCCGGCGCGTCCCGGACGCGAGCGGCGGGATCGCCAGCGGCCGCGGCGCCGGGGCGGGCAGCCGGGACGCCGGGACGCCTGAGCAGCCGCCCAGCAGCAGCCCGCCCGCGGCGGCGCCGGCGAGGCCGAGGAAGGTGCGGCGTCCGATCCGTCGGGTCATGGCCACGAGCCTCGCCGCCCGACCGGGTCCGGCGCGTCGGCGCGGCGACGTCACCTGTCGCTACGCGCACCGACGTAGGTCCCCGACCCTTCCTCCGGGTCCGCCGAGATGCAGCTCAGGGGGCTCGGGCGCCACGGTGGGGCCCGCTGAGCTGCATCTCGGCGGGTGGGCGCGGCAAGGCTCAGCGGCGGCCGACCAGCCCCGCCTCGTGCGCGATCACCACGAGCTGCACCCGGTCCCGGGCGTCGAGCTTGGTCAGCAGCCGCCCCACGTGGGTCCGCGCGGTGGCCGGGCTGATCACCAGCTCGGACGCGATCTCACCATTGGTCCGGCCGGCACCGACGAGCGTCAGCACCTCCCGCTCGCGCCGGGTGAGCACCGCGAGCCGGTCCGCCCCCGGCGGCTCGGCCGCGGGCAGGCGTGCGAACTCGGTGATCAACCGCCGGGTGACCGACGGTGCGAGCAGCGCCTCGCCGGCGTGCACCAGGTCGATCGCGCGCAGCAACGCGACCGGCTCGGTGTCCTTGAGCAGGAAGCCGCTGGCGCCGCCGCGCAGCGCCCGGTACACGTAGGCGTCGAGATCGAACGTCGTCAGCACGACCACCCGGGTGCCCGCGAGGGCGGGATCGCCGGTGATCGTCTCCAGGGCGTCCAGACCGTCGGTGCCGGGCATCCGGACGTCCATCAGCACCACGTCCGGCCGGTGCGCCCTGGCCAGCCGGACCGCATGCGCCCCGTCCGCCGCCTCGCCGGCGACCGCATAGCCGGGCTCGGTCTCCAGCAGCACCCGCAACCCGGCCCGGATCAGCGGCTGGTCGTCGGCGAGCAGCACCCGGACGTCCTCGGCGACCGCGCTCACGTCCTCCTCCCGACCGGCAGCTCTGCCTCGACGACGAACCCGTCCACACCCGGGGCGGCCCGTAACCGTCCACCCAGCGCCTCGGCCCGCTCGACGAGGCCGCGCAGGCCCTGACCGTGCGGACGGTCCGGGTGCTCGACCGGCCCGCCGTCGTCGGCGACGCGCACGTGCAGGCGCCCGGCGTCCCGCACGACCGACACCTGGACCCGGGACGCGCCCGGCGCATGCCGGACGGTGTTCGTGACCGCCTCCCGCACGATCGCGAACGCCGTGCGGTCGACCGCGTCCGGCAGCGGCCCGGGGTCACCGGTCACGGTGACCTCCACGCCGGCCGACCGACCCGACCCGACCACCTCGTCGAGCCGGTCGAGGCCGGCCGTGGGCGGGCCGGCAGCTCGGTCGGCAGACGGGTCGGGGACGTCGCGCAGCAACTCCAGGGTGCCGCGCAGCTCGCGCAGTGCGTCGGTGCCCGCGTCCCGGATGCGGAGCAGTGCCGTCACCGCCTCCTCCGGGCGCCGGGTGGCGACGTGCGCACCGACCCCCGCCTGCACCACGATCATGGACAGGCTGTGCGAGACGACGTCGTGCACGTCCCGGGCGATCCGCAGCCGCTCCTGCTCGACACGGCGCGCGAGCCGTTCCTCGGCCTGCTCCGCCGACAGCTCCGCGGCCCGGCGGACCGCCCCGACCGCGACCCCGAGCGCGACCGTCACCACGATCCAGCCGTAGTGGTCGACCGGACCCGGTGCGCTCCGCACGACCAGCACCTCGGTGCCGGCCCAGGCCAGCACGACGAGCAGCCCGGTCAGCACGGCACGCGGCCAGCTCACCCGGCTGGCGACCGTGTAGACCGCCACCGCGACGAGCAACGACGCCGGCCCGTCCGGATGGTCGAGCCAGTAGTACAGCGCGGTGGGCGCCATCACCGCGACGAGCACCGGCACCGGGAACCGGCTGCGCCAGCACAGCGCCACCGCCGCGGCCCCGATCAGCGCGCCGCCCCAGGGCAGCAGCGGCCGCCCGGACGGCTCCCCGAGCAGCGCACCGGTGACCGCCGCGGCGGCGACGGCGGCGGCCACCAGCACGTCACGCACGGTCGGCATGCCGCGCAGGCTACGCAGCCGGGAGGGCCCGGCGCGTCATCGCGCCGACGTACCCCGGCGCTGCCGGACCGCCTCGAACAGCACCACCGCGGCGGCGATCGAGGCGTTCAGCGAGTTGACGGTGCCCTGCATCGGGATCACCACGGTCTCGTCGGCGCCGTCGTGCCACAGCTCGGTCACTCCGGTCGCCTCGGTGCCGATGACCAGCGCCGACGGCCCGGTGAGGTCGGCCGAGCCCAGCTCGGTGCTCCCGGCCGGTGTCGTGACGAGCACCCGCAGCCCGTTGCGGCGCAGCCAGCCGAGCACCTCGGCCGAGGACGCCGACGCGACCGGCACCGCGAACACCGTCCCCTTCGAGGCCCGCACGACGTTCGGGTTGGCGAAGTCGGTCCCGGCCCGGTCCGCGGTCGCGATGACGACCGCGTCCACCCCGCAGGCCTCGGCGGTGCGCAGCATCGCGCCCACGTTCCCCGGTTTCTCGATCCCCTCCGCGACCAGCACCAGCGCGTCCGGGCGCAGCACGAGGGACTCCAGCGGACCGCCGGGGGCCCGCGCCACCGCGAGCCAGCCGTCCGGGGACTCCCGGTAGGCGATCCGGGCGAACACCTCGGGGCTGACCGAGAACGTCCGGGCCCCGGGCATCCGGTCCAGCAGCCCGGGGTCGGCGACCAGGCCGGGCGCCCAGTACACCTCGGTGGGCCGCACGCCCGCGTCCAGCGCGAGCGCGAGCTCGTCGTGCCCCTCGATCAGGGTGACGCCCGCCGCGTCGCGGTGCCGGCGGGTGCGCAACCGGACCAGCTGCTTGACGCGCGGGTTGGCGGTGCTGGTCAGGTCGGGCACCCGACGAGCGTAGGGCGCGGCGGTCGGCGGCCCCGCCATGCGGTCCCACCGTCCCGTCCCGCGCGGGACCGTGCGCCCGGCTCGTGTCGGCGCGCCGCACGCCGGGCGCACCCCGAGGTCACCGGTTCAGTCGGTGGCAGGCATCCGCAGCGTCAGCCAGCCGGCGGTCGCGGCGGTGACGGCGGCCAGCGTGAGCAGCGGCCAGACCAGCGCCTCGACCGTCACGAACGCGGTCGCGAGGAACGGCATCGCGAAGCCGACGTAGGCCGCGGTGTAGAACACCCCGTTCGCCGCACCCCGGCCGGACGCCGGTGCCAGCCGCCCGACGAGGGTGAGCCCGGCGTTGAGGCACAGCCCACCGCCGGCGCCGAGGAGCACCCCGGCGGCCGCGACGGCGAGCACCGACCCGGTGGGCGCGGCGAGCGCGCCGCAGAGGAACCCGAGCGCGCCGAGCCCCGCCCCGACCGGTCCGGTGCGCGCTCCGAGCCGGTGCGCGAACGGCTGCACGAGCGTCCCGGTGCCGAGGGTGAGCGCGGCGAGCAACCCGGTGAGGGCGACCAGCCCGGTGATCCCGGGCAGCAGCAGCGGCAGCACGGTCACCGCCACCGAGGGGAACGCGTACACGCACACCGCGGTCGGCACCACGACCCGGACGAACGTCCGCCGGGCCTGCCCGTCCAGGCCGGGCCGGGGCAGCAGCCCGCGCCGTGGTCCGTCGGCGACCGGGCGGGCCGTGCCGGCGACCAGCAGCACCGCCAGGACCGCCGGTACCAGCAGCGCGACGTGCACCAGGTAGGGCAGGGCGAGCGGCCACGGCCCGTAGGCGGCGATCAGGCCGGAGCACAACGGGCCCAGGCAGAACCCGGCGGTCTGCGCGATCGAGGCGGCCCGCGCCGCCCGCGCGGCACCGGCCGTCCCGGCCTGGTCCTGCAGCCAGGCGCTGCCGACCGAGAAGATCGCGCCGGACGTCAGCCCCTGCACGAACCGGGCCGCGAACAACAGCCACAGCGCCGACGCGCCACCGAGGAACAGCAGCGACGCCCCGGCGACGCCCACCGCGGCGGGGAGCAGCACCCTGGTCCGGCCGTACCGGTCCGACGCGGGTCCGCCGAGCAGCAGCGACGGGGCCAGCCCGAGCGCGTACACCCCGAAGATCGCGGCCAGCGTGCTCGGCGCGAGATCGAGCTCGACCCGGTAGACCAGCAGCAGCGGCGTCGGCACGTTCGTGCCGAACGCCGTCGCGAACAGCAGCCCGCAGGCCACCCACCAGGTCCGGTCCCCCCGGCCGACACCGCCGCCCCGTCGCACCAGCGCATCCTGTCAGCCGAGGGTTACTCCGCGGTAGCCTCGGGCCGGAACCGACACCGGACGAAGGAGTGCACTCCATGGGCGAGCCGACGGGCATCGCGGTCGAGGTGGCCGAGGGGATCGCGCGGGTGCGCCTGGACCGCCCGGAGGCGGCGAACGCGCTGCACGCGCCGATGTGGTCCGGCCTGCGCGACACGCTGCACGACCTGGACGCCGATCCGTCGGCCCGGGTGGTCGTGATCAGCGGCAACGGCAGGCACTTCTGCTCCGGGATCGACGTCGCGATGCTGGGCGGGCTCCAGGAGACCGCGTCCGACCCCTCCCCCGGGCACGGCGCGGAGAAGCTCCGCCGGACCATCCTGGACCTGCAGGACTGCCTGACCGCCGTCGAGCGCTGCCGCAAGCCGGTGATCGCCGCGGTGCACGGCGTCTGCCTGGGCGCCGGGCTCGACCTGGCGGTGGCCTGCGACCTGCGGTACGCGACGGCCGACGCGTCGTTCGTGCTGAAGGAGGTCGACATGGGTCTGGCCGCCGACGTCGGTGTGCTGCAGCGGCTGCCGCGGATCGTCGGCGAGGGGATCGCCCGGGAGATGGCCTACACCTGCCGTCCGGTGTCGGGCACCGAGGCGAAGGAGCTGCGCCTGGTCAACGGCGTGTTCGACGACGCGGACGCACTGGAGCACGGCGTCGTCGCGCTGGCCGGCGAGCTGGCCGCGAAGTCCCCGCTGGCGTTGCGCGGCACCAAGTACGCGATCACCTACGCGCGGGACCACTCGGTCGCCGACGGGCTCGACCAGATCGCCACCTGGAACAGCGGCGCGCTGGTCTCGGCCGACCTGCAGGAGGCGGTCACCGCCTACCTGGAGAAGCGTCCCGGGGTCTACCGCGACTGACCGCGGACCGTTCCGACCAGCCCGTACACGCCGAGGACGGGTCCGGGATCCGGGTCGTCGACCCGCCACCGGCTGACGTCGACCAGGCCGGGTTCGAGCAGGTCCACGCCCGCGGTCATGCGGCGCAGCGTGGCCCGGTCCCGCGGGACGATCGGATGGCCGCTGTCGCGGGCCAGCCGCAGCATGCCCTCCGTCCCGGTGACCGCCGCCGGGTCGTCCACATCGGTGCTGCCGTGCGAGAACACCAGCATGCTGCCCGGGCCGAACGCCGAGCAGTACCGGTCGAGCAGCCGGGCGACCAGCTCGTCGTCGCCGACGTAGTGCAGCACCGAGACGGCCAGCACCACCGTGGGCTCCGCCGGGTCGAGCAGTCCGGCCACGCCGGGCGCGGACAGCACGGCCTCCGGGTCGGTCAGGTCCGCCGCGGTGATCGTCGCGCGGTCGACACCGGCGAGCAGGTCGCGCGAGATCGACACCGCGACCGGATCGGTGTCGACGTAGGCGATCCTGGCTGA
The DNA here is from genome assembly GCF_040659795.1 of Pseudonocardia sp. NPDC049635. NCBI lineage: Bacteria > Bacillati > Actinomycetota > Actinomycetes > Pseudonocardiales > Pseudonocardiaceae > Pseudonocardia > Pseudonocardia sp. NPDC049635. The sequence goes on along the minus strand of NZ_JBFAON010000031.1, from coordinate 2,893 downwards.
CGGGTCGCACCGGTGGGCGATCTCGTGCACCGGTTCGACCGTGGGGATCCCCGAGCCGAGATCGAGGAACTGCCGGCAGCCCCGGTCCAGACAGGCACGCACGGCGCGGCCGAGGAACGCCCGGTTCGCGACGGCGGTCTCCCGTGCGGTGGGCACGGCCTGGATGATCCGTTCGGCGATCGCGCGGTCGACGGCGAAGTTGTGCCCTCCGCCGAGGAGGAAGTCGTACACGCGAGCAGCGCTGGGGAGGCTGAGGTCCGGCTCAGCTGCCGACTCCGGCTCGATCACATGCGCGACCCTCTCGCATACACGCCTCGTCGCGCAACAGGAGCAGGTCGGCACGCTCCGGCGCCGACGCGCCCGGGTCCGCTCGTGCGGCCCGGGCGCGTCGCCGTCGGGACGAGAAGCGTCGCAGGGTCAGGACCGCCCGGTCTTCGCCGGTCGGCTGCCGTTGACCTTCCGGCGGACCGCCTCGGCGATCCGGGCGGCCGCGGCCTCGGCCTCGCGCCGGCGCGCCTCCTTCGCCGACGGGTCGGTCTCCGGCGTGCCGACCCCCGAACCCGGCTTCGCGGCGACGATCTTCTCGCTCGCCTTCTTCGCGGCCTCGCGCTCGGCCTTCTCCGCCGCCTTCGCGCTGGCGACCTTCTCCAGCCGGGCGGCCTTGGCCTTCTTCGCGGCCTTCCGCTCGGCCTTCGCCGCGCGCTCGTGGATCTTGCGCTGCTCCTTGGCCTTCTCCTTGGCCTTCTTCTCCGCCTTGGCCGCCTCGCGAACAGCCTGCTCGGCCTTCTTCTCCTCCGCGCGGCGAGCCTTCTTCACGCCCTTCTTGGCGGCCGCGATCTCGTCCTTCTTGCCCTTGCCGTCCTTCTTGGTCGTGCTGTCCTTCTTCTTGCTGTCCTTCTTGGCCACGCGGTCCTCCCCTGCTCCACGCCGGTGCCACGGCACGGCGACCCTCCGGTGGTGACGGACCTGGTCCGTCACCACCGGGTCGGCGACACGCGCGGCACCCGAGCGTGGATCCACTCGGTATGGCACGACCCGCCCGTGCTGGTGAACGGACGGCGACGTGCGCGGAACGATCGAGGGTACCCACGCTCACCATCGTGAAACACGGACCGCGGGACCCACCGGATCCGCCGGCCGGTGGCACGGGCGGATGTGATGCGCCCGGTTCCGATCCGCACGCGTTACCCGGCGCCCCGCGCGGGGTATGCCGCCACATGGCCGCGCACCTCGTCCTGGAACTGACCGCGGAGCCGCGCGCCGCAAGCCGCGCGCGCAGGGAGGTCGGTCAATGGCTGGCGTCGCTGTGCGGCGCGGACCAGGCCTGCGACACGGCCTCGGACCTGGTGCTGGCGGTCAACGAAGCGGTGTCGAACAGCATCGAGCACGCCTACGGCGGGTACCCGGAGGGCACCCGAGGCATCGTCACGCTGCGCGCGGAGATCGAGCGACCCGGCCCGCGGGTACGCGTCGAGGTGTCCGACCACGGCCGCTGGCGGGACCCGCCCGAGGACAGCGGTTTCCGCGGCCGTGGGCTGCTGATGATCACTGCCTGTGCCGAGGACGTCTCCGTCCGACCGGGGCCGGACGGCACCACCGTCACGCTGCACGGCACGCTCGGCCGCTGTCCGGGCATCTGCCGAACCTGACCTGCCGGACCTGACCTGCCGGGTGTCGCGGTGTGCGGTGCCCGTGCTCGCTCCGTGACGTCCCGATCCCGACCGGCGGACCGGTCAGGCGTGCGAGGTGGTCCGGGCGGAGCGGTCGCCGGCCGGGCGGGGATCGTGGTCGCCCACGGGCCGGTCGGAGACGCCGTCGGCCGGGGCGTAGTGCCCGCCGCGCCGGGCGTGCTCGCTGGCCGGGTGCGGCCAGGAGATGTCGGCGTGCTGGTTGCTGCTCTCACTCATACCTGCACTGTGCCCGGACCGAGTTCCATGCACACCGCTCCCGCCTGACGGATGGGTGACGACCCGGTGCCGCGCCGGGTCCGCTCACCTCGGAGGCTCCCCGCCGGGTGATCGGCTTGACAGGCGGGCCGCCGCGGCCCTGGGATGGGCGTCCGAATCCTCGGTGTTCCGCCGACGAACGAGGGGAACTCCCATGTCCTCCGCATCCGAGCTCGCCCGGCGCAATCTGTTCGAGGTCTTCGGCGAGCGTGATCCCGCGACGCGGGCGCGGGCCGGGGACGAGATCTACGCCACGGACGTCGCGTTCCACGATCCGGACGGCACCGTCCGGGGGCCGGCGGCGGTCGTGGCGAAGGCGGGGGCGCTGCTCGACGGCGCGCCCGGGTTCGTCTTCACCCTGCACCGGGTCCGGGAGAACCCGGCCGGACTGAGCGTGCTGGACTGGCGGTTCGGGCCCGCGGACGGCGATCCGGTCGTCACCGGGACCGACGTCGTGCAGGTCACCGACGGCCGGATCAGCACGCTCCACACGCTGCTCGACGGCTGACAGTGAGGATGTAGGTGGGCCCCGCAGCGGGTCGGTCTGACCCAACGGCTGACTGACCTCGGGTCCTGAACGGGATCTGTCGTCCGGTCCGCTGCGGGGCTCGCTTGCACTCACCAGACGGCGGTTGTGACCTCATAGGAGCCTGTGCCAGCAGGCACCCATCACTGTCTTGTCCGCTCGCCCGGCTGGTGCGTGCCGCCCTGCCCGATGCGAACGAACCAGGACGGTCATGCCCACGATGACACACCCCCGCGCCGTCACCGAGGACTCCGGCGAGGTCGGCGAGGTGACCGGCGGTGTCGACACCATAAGGACACCCTGAAGTGACACCTACTGGCCGGACACCTCCAGACTTGGCAGTAGCCGAGGAGGAGGACGCGCGATGGGGCGTCGAAGTAAGTATCCCGAGGAGTTCCGCCGCAACGCCGCAGAGCTGGCT
>NZ_JBFAON010000030.1:0-56370 GCF_040659795.1 Pseudonocardia sp. NPDC049635 | reverse complement strand
TCGTCGACCGGTGAGGTGTCGGGGTCCCCGGTCCAGGACTCGGCGATCTCCCGACGCATCCGCTCGATCAGCTGCTCACGGGTCTCCAACACCACTCGACCGTCCTCCACCGACAGGATCAACGTCGCCCCGGGATCCATCTGCAGCTCGCGCCGGATCTGCGCCGGGATCAGGACCCGGCCGTCCTGATTGACGACCACTTCCGATGACTGACCTTCGGCTGCCTGCCCTGCGATAACCGTGAGAATACTGCACGAGTGCCACCAGTCTGTCAGATCGTGGTGTATCTGTCGGATGGTTGGCCGGTGTCTGGCTCGGCGAGGGCCGTCTCACTGGAGGCCGTCGAAACAGCAGCGGCGGGCCCGCGACGAGCCCGGGATCCCGCGGTCGCGGCCTCCCGGCCGGCGTCCTGCGGGCCCTACGGGTTCCGGTGGCCACCTCCGCCTCGCCCGTGCACCGCGACCTCCCGGACCGGGCCGCCACCCGGGGGCGGGCCAGTATGACCGCCGGCACCAGGCCGGCGCGGTAGCGGCACGCTTCTGAACTGGCGAGCCCCCTTGCCCAGCAGCTGCATGCCTGCCGGCGCCCCGGTCAGGGTCGGTGCAGCGCGTATCCGCCCCACAGCGCGCTGTCGTGGCTGGCGGGTTGCTCCGCCAGCGTTCTGACGATCACTTCCTCGACCTGATGATCTGGCGGGGCGCGCCCGGCCGGGGCTCGTCCGACAAGCCCTCCAGCCGGTGCGTGACGAACCGTTTGCGCCACTTGCCCACCGTGGGCAGCGAGATCTTCAACTCGCGCGATACCTCGCTGTTGGACAGACCCTGCGCGCACGCCAACACGATCCGCGCTCGTGTCGCCAATGCCTTCGCGGTCTTGCCGCGCCGCGCCCATCCCTTGCAACGCGTCCCGCTCAGGCTGTGTCAGCTCCAGCACTGCCAGGTGCGGCCCGCGGCCATCACCCATTCCACACTGTAACAAGCTAGAAACGAATCAACGACTCAGGACACTAGCTCAAGGATCGCCGCTCTGAACTGGTCACGACGGGAGTCGGAAGCACCATCGGTGAATCAGATTTTCGAATCAAAGGCTGCCGATGTCGCGAACAGCTGGTCAGGCGCTATGCGATGCGGTGTCACCCCTTGCTCAAATGCGAACCGGCAGAACATGTCCAGTGCCCGTCGATTGTCCTCGAGTCCGTACCCCCACCACGGCCGGTCTGAGGAACTTTCGAGCTCTCTGACCGTTTCGGCGATCCATGGTAGTGGAAACCGGCTGATCGCCACGTCTCGCAGTCTGTGACGACTCCGATCGAGGGCCGCTTCGAACGCGACCTGGAAGTTTCGGGGCAGCCACGGATGCCGCTCCACAGTATCCTTCCTGAGGACGACAGTGTGCATGATCGGTATGAAGTGATGTCGCTTCCAGAACGCGGCCTCCTCGCTCCGAGCATCTGGGAAGAGACATCGAATCTCGCCGCCGGTAGGCACGAACGAGGTGGGCGGGTGCGCCGTGATGACCGCGTCTATCTCGCCAGCCAGCAACAGATCCTCGAGAGTTCGGTCCTTCTCCGCGCGTACCGACATCCCCGGCGACAAGGCGAGCGGTACTCGCTCGAATCTGCCCGCGGAGTGCAACCCCCCTTGAATCCAGTCGATCTTTGCCAGATCCACATCATAGTCGTCAGAGAGGATTCCTCGCGCCCAGACGCCGGCCGTTTGCGCCCATTCCGGAACGCCGACGCGCAGCCCCTCGAGATCCTTGGGGCGGGTCGGGCCGTCAGCCCGGACGTACATGGCGGAGTGCCGGAACATTCGTGACGGGAAGACCGGAATGGCGATAACACTGGTGTCGCCTGCGCCGCGCATGGCCACGTATAGTGCCATCGAGAATTCGGAGACCTCCCACTCGCGGTGGGCGGAAAATCGCTGGAACGTCTCCTGGACCGGCAGGTTGAGGACGGTCAGGTCGACGCCCTCGACCGGGGTGGAGCCACGGGCCAGATCGCGGACGTGGTCGTAGTCTTCGATCGCCATCGTTAGTGGAACAGTCATGTCAGCCTCCCGACTCGGTGGTGATCCTGACTCGGTCCCGGTCGTAACCGCGACAAGACCGGTGGATTCTTCGCGTGGCACTGCAGCACAGCTGGTCATTCACGTTCAACTCGCCAGCAGCACGCCGGCCGATGCGATGACGGGTGCCGCCACAACCATGCTCATACCCCAGCCGAGCAAACCTCGGTAAACCTTGTCCCGCTCGTCGGGGCTCGCGCTCGCCACCACGACCGCGCCAGTGGAGGAGAACGGGCTGGCGTCCACCGCGATCGCACACATTGCCACGCCGGCGATCACGGCAGCTGGTATCAGGTCCGACTCGACCGTGAGCGGGAGCGCCAGGGCGGTCACCACCGCGATCGTCGCCGCACTGGAGGCCAATGCGGACGTGAACGCTCCCATCAGGCAGAGTACGAACACCGCGAAAATGGCGGGGCGGAGGCTCGCCACCGCCTGACCGACGACGTCGAGGGTGCCTGCCGACTCGAGCAGGGCAATGAACGTGACGATCCCGCATATCAGCACGATGACGGCCCAGCTGGACTTGGCGAGGGCCCCCTCGGACGCCTTTGGGAAGACCAGTTGCAGCAGGACGGCGAGGATCAGGGCGACGAAGCCGACGTTGAGGCCGAAACCCAGGACCGAGATCGCCAACACCACGAGCGCGCATAGGGTTGCAACCCGGGGCGCGTCCAGGTCGGGGGTGGCGGGCGCCATCGGCGAGGGCGAGTCGACCACCGCCGCCGATCGTTGTGCACCGTCCATTCCGGCGCCCGAATCCGTTCGAACAGGCGGGTGAATACCCGCCGTTCCGCTCGAACACTCCTCCGAAACGGCGCGCGGAGGAATGCGCTTCCAGCCCCGGAAGATGACGTATGCCGCTAGGGCTAGCGCTAGGTTGAACACGTAGTTCGTGACGAAGAGGGTGACAGGTGCGAGGACAATTCCGTTCCGCTGAACGATGCCGTTGACGATCGTGCCAAGCCCTCCGAGCGGCGTCAACGTCCCGGCGGTCGCACCCTGGGTCACCATGATCGACATCAGGATGCGATTGATCCCAAGCTGCCTGGCCATGCCGAGCGCCATCGGCCCAACGATCGCACAGACAGACGGGGCCACTGGCCCCGCACTGGCGATTGCGCTCACGATCACGAACACGACGACCGGGGCGGCGGCGGCGTTCCCCCTGAGCCGTCTAGTCATACCTTGAATCAGCCACTCGAGGGTCCCATTCTGCCCCACAATCGCGAACAGGAACGTCACGCCGAAGATCAGAATGAATAGGTCGGCAGGAAATCCGGCGAGAATGGCGTCCGACCCCTGCCCCAGAAAAATCGTTCCCATGGCGAACGCGGCCACGAACCCGAGAACGCCTAGATTGAGTGATGTGAACGTCCCGAGTGCAAAGACTGCAATCAGGACGATAAGCCCGACGGTGTGCATCACCTGCATCGAATCTCTCCCAGCCTCATTGCCGAGGAACCTCTAGTGACCGGATACTGTCGATCACGGTCGTCGCGTTCGCCCTTGTTCTGCCTAATTGATAGTTCGCATCCGCACCTCGATCCGACCGCAGAAGCGATTATCTACGGTTTGATCAGCGCGATGTGCGTACCGGTGGCGGGACGGGACCCTTGTTGCGACCGGTCGTCGGTGACGCTGTCGCCGCGTCGGCGGCGACCGTGACCTCCAGGTCGAGCCCGAGCCCGGAGAGGCGGAGCCGGATGGTGTCGCCGGCCTCCAGTGGACCGACGCCGGCGGGAGTTCCGGTCGTGATCACGTCGCCCGGGTGTAGGGTCGTGACCGAGGAAGCGTAGGCGATCAGCTGCGCGGGCCCCCAGATCAGGTCCCTGGTATTCGTGTGCTGGCGTAGCTCCCCGTTGACCCAGCAGCTGAGCTCGACGTCCGAGGGGTCACCGAACTCGTCGGCGGTCACCAAGATTGGGCCCATGGGAGTGAAGGTCTCGAAGGACTTGCGGGTCGAGCGATCTTCGCCGCCACGCATCGTGATGTCTAACAGGCCGGTGTAACCGAAAACATGGGAAAGCGCCTCGTCCTCGGTGACGCACCGAGCCGTTCGCCCGATCACCAAGGCCAGCTCGCCCTCCTGATCGAACCGGCGGTCGTAGTAAGGGAGCTGGACGCGCCCGCCGGGGCCAAGCAGGGACGACGGAGCCTTGAGGAAGAAGCCCAGCTCTCCGACCTGGGAGGCGACGCTCATCTCAGCCTGATGATCCCGATAGTTCACCGGCGCCGCGATGATTTTCGAGGGGGCGTCGACAGGAGCATCGAGCCGGACGTCGGTCAGGGAGCGGATCCCCGCGCCGTCTGCGTCCGCGAACGGTTCGCCACGGTCCCAGCAGGCGATCTGGTCGCGGATCGAGCCGACCAGGGGTTGGATCCCCTGCTCGGTCAACCGGCCGACTTCTCCGCCGTTGTAGCTGATCAGTCGCATCGGCGGGTCTCCTGGGTGAGGTGCGTGCGTTCGAGCACCGGCCGGTGCGAATAGAGCCAGTCGAGCTGCGGTAGGTCGGTGGGTCGGCATCGGCGCAGCAGCTCGTCTCGCAGGATTGCCGTCACGCCAGCGCCGTGGACGATCTCGCCCATCCGCCTGGCCCACGTCTGGACCCGACCCGTGCGGGGTAGCCGCTCCGCTTCATAGGCATCGAACGCCTTGGCAATATCGTCGGAATGCTCGGCGAGACACCTGCTCAGCACGAGCGCATCCTCGAGTGCCTGGCAGGCTCCCTGGGCCAGGTACTGGGCCATGGGATGCGCGGCGTCGCCGAGAAGGGTCACCCGCCCCCGGGTCCAGGTCGCCGACGGCGGGCGGTCCCGCAGTACCCAGCGGCGCTCGCGGGTCAGCAGCTGCATACCGTCCGCCACCTCCTTCGTGGTACCGGCGAAGGCCCTGTCGAGCTCCTCCGGCGGACCCCAGCTACTCGGGTCGCCGTCCTGCCGAGCCACGAACACAGCGACCTGGTTGAGCATCTTCCCGCCCCGGACCGGATAGTGGATGAGGTGGATGCCGGGGCCGACCCACCATGTCAGGTTGTCGCCATCGGCGAAGTTCGTAGCGTTGATCGGAGCGGTCCCGCGGTAGGCGACGTCGCCAACGAATGTGGGGTCACCATCGCCGAGAACGTGCTTGCGGGCCACCGACCAGATACCGTCGGCGCCGACCACGGCGCGGGCTCGGTAGGCGCTGCCGTCAGCGCACCGAACGGTCACGGCGTCTTCGCGCTGATCAAGCGCGGTGACAGCCTTCCCCGGCTCGAGCGTGATCGCGTGATCGGCACGGCAGGCGCTGAGGAGCGCGTCGAGCAGGTCCGAGCGGTGGGTCACGCAGTACGCGAAGCCATAAGCTGCGCGGAAGTCATCGCCGAAGTCGAGTTCGGCGAGCCGCTCGCCCGTGATCGCATCGCGCATCATCGCGCGGGCGGGGAAGACGGCGTCGCGCAGAACGGGCGTGAGAACGCCGAGCTCGTTGAGAACCCGCAGGGCGTTGGGTGCCAGTTGGACGCCGGCGCCGATCTCGCTGAATTCGGGGGCTTGCTCGAGAACGTGAACGGACAGACCGTGCCGGGCCAGTGCGAGGGCAGTGGATAGGCCACCGATCCCGCCGCCGATCACGAGCCGCTCAACGTCTGCCGTCATCGTGCCACCTGTCGTTCTCCCGCGTCGGGTCGTTGTTCACTGCTCAGCTGCCGGCGGTACTGGCCTGCGCGAGGCCGCCTTCTCGGACCCCCTGCGTTGGTTCGTTCGCCGTCCGTGCCAGACCGGCCGCTTCGATCACCGGCTCGTCGGAGAGCAGGAAGAGGTCGGAGTCCTCGAACGCCTCGTGCTCGACGGCGCTCCACGACGGGGTGACGAGAATGTCGCCCGCGCTCCAGCTGAACGCGTGGCCGTCGACGACAGTGCTACCGGAGCCGCGGAACACCAGCCAGATACCGCTCCCGACCCGGCGCGTCGCCGGTGTCTGGTGTCCGGCCAGCATGCGGTGCATCTCGGCCCGCAGGGTCGGCATTACGTCGCGGCCGGACGTCGGGTCCGAGTACCGGACTGTCGCAGCACCAAAGCCGCCGGCGTCGATGAGCTGCGACAACGCGGCGTCGACCGCGCTCCACCGATAGGCGAGCAGGGGCGAGAACCTGCCCGGGCCGGTCGGTTCGACCGGGACCGGATCGACGACCGGCACGAGACCGGCGACGCTGAACCGTTGCTCGGAGCTCGAGTGTGGGCGTGGGCTGTAGTCGCTCAACTCGTCGGGACCCGGTTCGAAGAAGACTGCGTCTAGGTTGCGGACGAGCGGGAGATCCAGCCCGTCGAACCAGACCATCGGCTCGGTGCCGGGGTTGTGGTGCTCGTGCCAGGTCTGGCCCGGGGTGAGGACGAGATCGCCCGGCTCCATGGCGATCGGGTCACCGTTCACCAACGTCCACACCCCGGTGCCCTCGAGGACGAGCCGGAGCGCGGCAGGGCTGTGCCGGTGCGCGGGTGCGAGCTCGCCGCCGCCGAGGAACTGGACCGCGCCCCAGAGTGTGTGTGTGGCGAAGGGGAGTCCCCCGAGGTCGGGGTGCGCCAGCGCGAGAACGCGCCGGTCACCGCCACGGTCGATACCGACTAGTTCCCCGGACCGACCCGCGAGATCGCGGAGGGTCTTCCACCGCCAAAGGAACGGGGTGAGTCGGTTCGGCGTCCTGGGCAGCAGGCCTTCCTGACGCCATAGCGGCTGGAGGTCCGCCTCGGCGAGGTCGGAGTAGAGGCCGTCCACTGCTGGATCCGAGTCGTGGAAGCGTCGAGTGACCATCGTTGCTCCTTGGCGAGACTCCGCCCGGCTTGCGCCTGGTCGGTTCCCACCCGTCGTGCGGGAATTAGGGAGTACACGGACGATTGGACGCTAGACCGGCCCTCGGTCCGTGTCAACAACGCGCTCCGCGGCGAATGCACCCGCTCCGCGCCCCAGGCGTCACAGGGCCCACGTCCCGTAACCTAGAGCTGGCCATCCACGGCGGGTGGTCTGGACGGGGCGAAGGAGGCGACGGCGATAAGCAGTCACGCGAAGGCGGAGGAGGCTTCGCTGCCGGTCTTGCTGGACGCCGTCGGCCACCTCATCCGGCGCGCTCAACAACTCCACGTCCTGCACTGGCAGGAGGCCGTGACCGGCAGCTTGACCTCCACCCAGTTCGGCGTGCTACTCGTCCTCGCTCAGTGGCCCGGTGTGCAGCAGCGCGCTGTTGCCGAGCTGATCTCGCTCGACAAGACGACGACGGCGGACGTGCTCCGTCGACTCACTGCGCGCGGGCTGGTCGTGCGCGAGAGTGACCCGTCGGATGGCCGCGGTCGACTTGCTCGGTTAACCGACGCCGGCCGGGCCGCGGTCCTGGCGGCGGCACCGTCGGTCGTGGACGTCCAGCGGCGGCTGATCGGGACCCTGCCGGCCGACGACGGCGAAGTGTTAACCGCGCTGCTCCGCCGCATCGCCTATGAGGGCCGGCCGCCGGATCCGGATGCGGACACGCCGGCGAACGCCACCGTCGCGGGCTGGCCGGCGAGACTTCCGCCGCTGCGACTGCACACAGCTCCCGGCCATCTCGTTCGGCGGGCGCAGCAGCGGCACACGACCCTGTGGGCCGATCTGGTGTCGACGCAGTTGACCTCGGCCCAGTACAGCGTGCTGCTCGTTCTCCACGACGAGTCCCCGGCGGACCAGCGCGAGGTTGGCAGGCGTGCCTCGCTAGACAAGTCGACTGGCAGCGAGGTGGTCGCCCGGCTCGTGGCCAAGGGGCTAGTCGTCCGGGGCCGCGACCGCGAGGACGGTCGCCGCAACGTTCTGACACTCTCGGACAGCGGGCGGCGGACGCTCATCGACCACGCGGCCAGCGTGTTCGAGGTGCAGCGGCGGTTGCTCGCTCGGCTCACGGAGCAGGACGCAGATAGGTTCGTCGCCCTGATGGCACGCATGGTCGACGTCGACCAAGACACTCGCCGGCAGGCGCGTTTCGGAGGATCACAGCCCTCAGCGACTCGTCGCCGGGATGAAGTGAACTGCAGGTGATCGGTGTACGAAGCCGTGGGCGTGGTCGGCGGGAGCCGTGACCCGGCGCGCTCGACTGCCACGTCGGGGTCAGATCCCGTGGCCCCGGGCCACGGTTCGCCCGTTGCGATGCGGCGGCCGGCACCGTGCGGGGCCGGTCACGACACGCCGGGTGATGAGCCGGCTGGGTGATTCCCGGTCGGGTTATCTTCGCGGCATCGGCGCAGGTGTGGACCCCCCCGCTGGCGGGGTCACGCGTTGCCGCCGGACCGGTCCGGCACGGCCCCGTCTCGACGCACGGGAGCGAAATCGGTGTACTCCACTGCCGCGCACAACAGCTCCAACGCCCACCCACCAGCCACCCCCGCCCCGGTGCCGCGAGCCGCGGGGCGGGCGGGTCTGCGGCGCTGTGACCGGTGTCGGCGCACCCCGTGTGAGCCGATGGAGCAGGTCCTGATGAGCGCCGAGTGGCTCATCGCCGGTCCGGACGGCCCGACCCTGGCCTGCTACTGCCGTTCCTGCCCGCCCGCCGGTTCGATCACTGATCTGACCTGTCTGCGTTGCGGTGACGGACCGCTGCTGGCCGGCGGCCTGGCCGCCGACACCCTCGACAATCTTCCCGCCCCGGCCCGCCGCTGGCTGACCGCGGCGGGGTGGCGACTCGACGGGCCGGTGTGCCCGGGCTGTCTGCCCTCGAGGGCCCGGTGACCGCCGCCGCGCGGTGGGACCGGACGGCGCGGTTGGTGTGTTGTGGGCGTAGCTGGGGTGGGGTCAACCGGGCGCACTGTTGTCGCCGCTTCGGTGGTTGCGGGCATGTCTTCGACGACGCCGCGCTGTGGGACGCCCACCGGGCCGGCGGGCGCTGTCGCGCCCCGCACGAGCTCGGGCTCCTCCAGACCACCACCGGGATCTGGATCCGGGCCCTGCAGCGCCCCCAGACCTGAACCACGCAGCGCCAACACCACCCGGCCCCCGGCCCCTGGCGGGCTGGGACGACCGACCCCGGTCGGTTACTCGACGATCAGGTCGGGCCATCCGGGTACCGGCCGGCCTGCCCGTGTGAGTTGGGCGGCCTGGTCGGCTCGGCGGGCCCTGGTGCTCATCGGAGTCCGCGCAGACGGCCGCAAGGAACTCGTCGCGCTGACCGACGGCTACCGCGAGTCGACCGAGTCCTGGGCCGATCTGCTGCGCGACTGCGCGCGACGCGGCATGCGAGCACCCGTGCTCGCGGTCGGGGACGGCGCGCTGGGGTTCTGGGGTGGGCTGCGCGAGGTCTTCCCGACCATGCGTGAGCAGCGCTGCTGGGTCCACAAGACCGCCAACGTGCTCGCCGCACTGCCTAAGTCCGCGCACCCGGGGGTGAAGAAGGCCCTGGCCGAGATCTGGAACGCCGAAGACCGCCGCCACGCCCTGGACGCGGTGACCGCGTTCGAGAGCACCTACGGGGCGAAGTTCGGCAAGGCCGTCGGGAAGGTCCGTGACGACCTCGACGAGTTGCTCGCGTTCTACGACTTCCCCGCCGAGCACTGGCAGCACCTACGCACCACGAACCCGATCGAGTCGACCTTCGCGACCGTCCGCCACCGCACCCGGGTCACTCGCGGGCCGGGGTCACGCGCGGCAGGGCTGGCGATGGCGTTCAAGCTCATCGAAGCCGCCCAGGATCGCTGGCGGGCCGTGAACGGCCCGCACCTGGTCGCGCTCGTCCGCGCCGGGGCCCGCTTCGAGGCCGGCCGACTCGTCGAACGACCCGACGACCACACCCAACCCGAAGCCGCCTAAAAGATCTTCATCCACAGGTCTTGACGATTGCTCACCGGCAGCGTCACGCGGTCGAGTGCGGCATCAACCTGCTCAAACAACACCGCGCGCTCGCCACCCGCTACGACAAACTGGCCCTGCGCTACGAGGCCACCATGCACATCGCCACGATCGACATCTGGCTACGCGCCCTCGCCGCCAAGACTTCCTAAACACGGCCTAGTCCTGACTGGAGCGCGACACCGCCATGGACCTGCGACTTTGACCGCGAGATCGTCGCGTTCGCCGCGCAGCTGTTCTGGCCCGGCACCGACCGGGTCCGCTCCCATGCCTGCCCGGGATCAAAGCGATCAAACGACAGATGTACGGCCGCGCCACCTTCGAGCACCTCCGCCGCAGCGTCCTCCTCGCCCTGTGAAGGTCACGCAGTCTGTGCCAGAGTCAGGTTTTCAGGATCCGGCGACAACTCCGGATCCGCCGTTGACGACTGTCAGGCGAATGACCTCATGCGGCCACCGATGGTCCGCATCTCCTGGGTGGCACCTTCCCGGTCGAGGCGAGACCCGGGCTCATTACCCTCGAGCTCGTGGTACGCGCGGTACAGGTTGCCGACCACACGTTCGCTCTCACCCCAGCCCGTCGCAGCCGGGTAGTCGAACTCTCGAGCTGCCTCACCCGGCTCGAGTCCTCTCGCGCGGCAGTCGATGGCGTGTTGGAGGAGACGCTCAGCGTACATGTCAAGCGCCTCGATAACCTCCGCCGCCGCGGCGTCGCGACACACCGGCCCGTGACCAGGTACAACCACCTCAGGCTCTAGCGTGCGGAGCTTGTCGAGGGCCGTTCGATACCCGGACAACGAGCCGTCGAGGACGAACGGGTGCCCACCGTTGAAGATCAGATCGCCAGCGAAGAGCACACGCTGCTCAGGAAGCCACACAGCGACATCGCCGGTCGTGTGCCCCGTCGGAAGGCTGATCAGCTCAACGTGAGTGTTTGCCAGCTCGAGCGTCATCTCACCTTCGAAGGTTGCAGACGGAGGTCGCACCTCGACGTGCCCATAGTCGGGCTCCGGCATCCGCTCCATGCTCGCCAACCCACTGTCGATCACGTTGTGCCGGCAACGCGTCCGCGCGATGACAGGGGACGTCGCCGGCACCATCCAGTTCCCGTAGGTGTGGTCCCCGTGGTGATGAGTGTTGATCAAGGCAGCCGGGTCACTCATGCCCACGACCGCGGTCATGGCCCCGAACATCGCACGGTTGCGAGCCTCCGTAGAGGTCGTATCAATCAGCACCCACTCCCCGCCACCGCGGTAGAGACCTGTGTTGTTGATCATCCAGCCGCCATCGGGCTGGACATACGCATACACGTCCCGAGCCACCTCGGTCAGCTCACCGAACTCCGTCCGCACGCCCACGGGCACCTCCCTGTACCTAGACTTGTAATTCGCAATCTATACATTACAGTGCTCCCGTGACCTCCTCTACGCCCGGCATCGGCGCCGGTGGGGATCGAGGGCGAGGCAAGGCAAGTCGCCTGACTCGCTCCTTCGCCGTCCTCCTCCTGGTCGCCCTCTCTGCCACACTCGCTCTGACCGGACACTCCTGGTTCCCCGTACTGGTTCTCGGGATGCCTGCGGGGTACTACGTCGTCCTCGCAGCCCTTCTGATGTTCCTGTTGATCACAGTCACATTCGCCCGCTCGGCGACGGGTCGGGCGCAGTGACCGGCGCGGATACACTTCGAGCCGGACCGACCGCGCTCATTGTTTTCGCCGCGTTCATCGCTGCGGGGCTGGCGCTCACTGTGCTTGCAGCGCGACGGACGCGGGGTAGCGCGGACTACTGGACCGCAGGTGGAAGCCTGAGTGGTCGGCAGAACGGGTTTGCGATCGCTGGCGACTACGTCTCCTCAGCAACCTTCATAGGCAACACCGGCCTGATCTTCCTGGTTGGGTTCGACGGCACCTTCATCGCGATCCCCGCCTTGTCCGCCTTCGTCCTGCTCCTCCTGCTGTTCGCCGAACCTCTACGTAATCTCGGGAAGTTCACCATCGGAGCGGTCCTGGAAGTCCGCTACAAGTTGAAGTCGGTTCGGACAGCGGCTGCGGTCGGCAGTCTAAGCATCTCCGTCTGCTACATGATCATCCAACTGGTCGCCGGCGGCGTCATCCTTCAGCTGCTGACCGGGATCCGCTTCGAACTCTCGGTGCTTCTCACCATCGTCCTGGTGCTGGTCTATGTCGTCCTGGGCGGCATGTACGCCGCCACCTTCGTGCAGATCGCCAAGGCGGTCATCGTGACCCTGATCGCGCTTGTCATTGCGGTGTGGGTCCTGGTCCGCGTCGGTGGACCGACGCAGCTCTTCGCTCAAGCGGGCGCCGAGGGTGGCCCGGCATTCTACCTGCCGGGCAATCTCTACTCCAACCCGTGGGCTCTCGCCTCGGTCAGCCTCGCATTCGCCCTCGGTGGCGCCGGACTGCCACACCTTCTGGTCCGCCTGTTCACCGTCAAGGACGCCGCGGCCGGCCGTCGATCGCTGGTCTGGGCCACCTCGCTAATCGGGTTCTTCTTCATCCTGGTGACGATTCTCGGGCTCGGTGCCCGAGCGCTCCTCCCGGAGTCCACCGATACATTGATCACGGAGACTGGCGGCAACGCGGTCCTTCCGCTTCTCACCATTTTCCTCGGGGGAGGCCCCGGCGCGTTGGCCGCGGACATCGCCTTGGCCGTGGTCGCTGCGGCGACATTCGCCACCATCGTGGCCGTCGTGGCAGGACTCACGGTCACCGCGGCCGGAGCGATGACCCATGATTTGTGGGCCGGTGTTCTACGTAAGGGCCAGGCGTCCGAGCGCGAAGAGTTGATCGTCGGGCGGGTGTCTGGCGTCGTCGTGGCGCTGGCCGCCATGGCGATCACGCTCATGGCAGGTCCTGGCATCAACGTGACAGTGCTAGCCTCACAGGTACTGGCCGTCGCCGCGAGCGCCAGCTTCCCCGTGCTCCTGCTCACCCTCTACTGGCGACGATTCACCGCCGCCGCCGCCGTGTACGGCACCGTCATCGGACTCGTGCTGACCATCGCGCTGATCCTCTTCCCCCCCTTCGGGCTGGCCAACCCGGCCATCATCTCCGTGCCAGCCGGCTTTCTCGTCTGCATCGTCGCCTCTCTGATCACGCCCCGACAGACCGATACCGAGGCAGCGAAGTTCGATGCGGCACTGTCGGTCGACCACACAGCGCGGCCCACCGCAGCGCACACCCCAAGAGACGAGGTCATCCACTAGTGCCCCTGAGTCAACCCGCCGATGAGCTCGGCGGCTCCCAAGCCTCCCGCGTCGCTCGACGGTTGCGCATCGCCATCCTGGAAGGCGAGCTCACCCCCGGCGAGAGGGTTTATCCACAGCGTCTGGCCGAGCGTCTCTCGGTCAGCGTTACCCCGGTCCGGGAGGCGCTGCGTGAGCTGGCCGCGGAAGGACTCATCGAGCACCGCCCGCAGTTCCCAATGCGGGTGCTGCCGGTGTCGTACCAGGAGGCGAAGGAGCTCTACGAGCTCCGGTTAGTACTCGAGCCCTGGGCTGTGGAGCGATCGATCCAGCGCGGAGACCGGCAGTGGGAGGACGAGCTGACTCGCGCCTACACCCAGCTTCAGGAGACCTCCCCGCACGACCGCAGCGCCTACATCCAGATCCACCGGGACTTCCACCGCGCTGTCCGCGCCGCATGTGACTCGCAGTGGCACATGCGCATCGTCCAGCAGCTCACCGACTATTCGGACCGCTACCGGGCCCTAGGTCGTATCCCACACGGTGACGAAGAGTCCGTCGCCGACGAGCACCAGCTCATCTACGAGGCCTGCCGCACCAGGAACACCGCAGTGGCCCTGGATCTCACCACCCGACACCTCCAGGCGACCTTGAACACCATCAGCGAGCTAGCGCTGCACGACACGAAACCGGAGAGTCAATGATGACACCACGCCGGACCCTTCTGCGCGGCGGACACATCCTCTCAATGGACCCCGAGGTAGGCGAACTCCCGGCGGGCGACATCCTGATCGAGGACGACACCATCGCCGCGGTCGGCGTCGATCTGGGCGTCGCCGACACCGCCGCCGAGATCGTCGACGTGGACGGGGCGATCGTCATCCCCGGTCTTGTCGACACCCACCGCCACACCTGGCAGACACCTCTACGGGGCGTCTGCGCCGACTTCACCCTTCTGGACTACTTCCGGGTCATCCGGGTCGCCTACTCACAGGTCTACCGACCCGAGGACGTCCGCACCGGCAACTATGTCGGCGCGCTGGAGGCGCTCGACGCCGGTGTCACCACAATCCTCGACTACTCACACTGCATGAACTCCCCGGATCACGCGGACGCATCCGTGGCCGGCCTTCAGGAAGCCAGAATCCGGGCCTTGCACTGTTACGGCTTCTACCATGTACCGCTCCAGAAGCCCGTCTTCGTCAAACATGAGCAGAGACTCGC
Organism: Pseudonocardia sp. NPDC049635; assembly: GCF_040659795.1. Classification (NCBI taxonomy): domain Bacteria; kingdom Bacillati; phylum Actinomycetota; class Actinomycetes; order Pseudonocardiales; family Pseudonocardiaceae; genus Pseudonocardia; species Pseudonocardia sp. NPDC049635. The sequence continues at coordinate 42,034 of NZ_JBFAON010000030.1, read as the reverse complement.
CGACGCTTGCCGGATCCGTGAAAAGTATTTCACCTCGGACGACCAACTCCTGACGATGGGCCTGGCAGGCTCTGAGGTCCACCGAATCCCGTTCTCGGCCACCGAGACCGAGGTCCGGCTGGCGAACGAACTCGGCGTCCCGATAACCTTTCACAGCGCCTGCTACTGGGGGATGAAGCTGACCCACTGCGTGTCCGAGTTGCATTCCGTCGGGTTACTCGGCCAGGGACAAATTCACTCGCACGCCAACGCCTGCACAGATGCGGAGCTGGCTCTCCTCGCGCGGCACGGTTCATTCGTGTCCTGCACCCCGGAGACCGAGATGGGGATGAGCATGGGCTCCCCTATTATCGGACGCGCCCTAGACGCCGGGCTGCGCCCGACTCTGGGATGCGACATCGTTTCTCTCAACAGCGGTGACCTGTTCACCCAGATGCGGCTGGCGATCTCGTCCCAGCGGGCCCTCGCCCACGACGTGGAGACGACGAAGACGATGGGCGTTACCAACGCGGTGCGAGCCGAGGACGTGCTCCGGTTCGCTACCCAGGACGGAGCGACCAGTCTCGGGCTCGGGTCCCGAATCGGATCTCTGACGCCGGGTAAGCAAGCTGACGTCGTCGTCCTCCGGTCGTCCGGGCTGTCCCTGACCCCGGTCAACGCGCCCGTGGCGGGTGCAGTCGTGTTCCAGGCCGGTGCCCGAGACGTCGAACACGTGCTCGTTGCGGGCAGCTTCGTCAAACGCGACGGAAGCCTGCTCGCCGACATTGCTTCAGCCCGGCGAGACATTCAAGCGACCCGGGACCATCTCGCTGATCACGCAGCAGACGCGGTTCGAGAGGCCCTCGCCGACAGCGAGGAGTACCGCAGCAGACTCGAAGAACTCTCGGCTGCGAACGCCCAGAGCTGAACCCGCACGGAGACTTGAATGAAGTACGTGATGTTCTCGGTCGGGACGGCCGAAGCCCGGCCCGGCCTCATCGACGGCGACCAGGTGATCGACCTTCGCGTCGCCATCGACGACCACCTGCGCAGGACCGGCGCCGAAAATCCGATCCGGACCCGGATCGTGAGGGAGATCACCGGAGACCTGGCCGATCTCCTGCAGCTCGGCACTTGGGGTGCAACGCTTCTTGAGCAGAGTGTCCACACCGAGTCGCTTGACAACCCCGCCCGATTCTCGCTCGACGAGGTACGCCTTCACGCCCCGCTGCAGCCGCGCAGACTGCGAGACTGCAGCGTGTTCGAGGGTCACGCCCGCGACGCCCGCGCCCGCCGGGGCGAGGAAGTCCCGGACGTGTGGTTCGAGATGCCGATCTACTACAAGGGCAACCCTGGGACCGTCGTCGGACCAGAGGCGGTGGTGCGCTGGCCCGAGTACTCCACCTACATGGACTACGAGCTCGAAATCGGCATCGTGATCGCCCGCGGTGGACGGGACATTCCCGTCGAGAAGGCGCTCGATCACATCCTTGGCCTGACTATTATTAACGACTTCAGCGCGCGCGACATCCAGCGTCGCGAGATGGCGGGCGGACTCGGCCCGGCCAAGGGTAAGGACTTTGCAACCGGGCTCGGACCATGGATCTGCACCCTCGACGAGCTACCTCCGCTGGACTCCCTCGAGATGACTGCAACGGTCAACGGAGAGCTATGGTCGACCGGGTCGACGTCGGACATGCACTTCGGGTTCGCCGAGATTGTGGCGCACGCTTCCGCAGGTGAACCCCTTGTAGCCGGCGAAGTCATCGGCACGGGCACTTGCAATGGCGGCAGCGGATACGAGAACGACCGCAGGTTGATGTCCGGAGCGGTGGTCGAACTCGCCGTCACCGGGTTGGGGACACTACGGAACATCGTCGAGCAGTGATCGCCTTATCAGCTTGGGACTCTGGGCCAAAGAACTGCACGCAAGCGCGCCGACGGGTCACTCCGCTCGGGACCGGAGATTCCGATTCCGAGCGGGGACGGTTCTTCCGGACGAAGCTGCGGCGTCGGCACGGGCTATGTGCGTGGGTTGTTGGCCCCGTTGGCCGGGAAGAACGGGTGGACGCTGGCCGATGTCGTCGGGGATACGACGCCGGACGGATGCAGCGGCTGCTCAACTCCACGACCTGAGACACCGACCGGTACAGGGGGCGGCAAAGTCGCGTGAGTCGGGGCCGCGCTGCGACGACACGCAGGCTGAAGTAGGGGCGCGGGCACGCCCCTGGCGGTGATCATGCCGGTTCTCACGCCAGCCTTGATCATCGGAAGAGAGCCGTGCCCGCGCCTGAGTCATTGTCGATCGCTGCCGTCGCCGTCGCGGTGCTGACCGCCGCGGTGTGCGGTCCGCGGCCGGGGTCAGCTCGTTCGTCGCGGTCGCCGAGTGGGTCGCGGACCTGCCGGTCGATGTGGCTGCCGTGCTGGGTGTGGCTCATCGGCGCCCGTTGGAGTCGGCGATCCGCTCGGCGCGGGTGATGGCGCACCGAGACCGTCTACGCGATCACCGACCTGAACCCTCACCCGGCCCGCCCAGACGAGCTTGCCGGCTGGATCCGCGGGCACTGGCAGATCGAGAACGGGCTGCACTGGGTCCGCGATGTCACCTTCGCCGAGGACCTCTCCACCGTCCGAACGGGCGAAGGACCGCAGGTCATGGCCTCGCTACCTGGTGATCAGCCTGCACCGATTTTTCGGAGCCACCAACATCGCCGCCGCACTACGACATCACAGCCGCGACGCCCTACGACCACTCCAGCTACTCAAGATCATCTGCTTTGCCGACCCTCTGACCGACGGTGTCCGTGACGACCTGCGGGACTACGTCGTGGAGCACTTCGGCGAGACCGAGCATGCTCGGGCCAGCGTCGCCTTGGTGGCGAACTCGACCTCGTCGGGCACCGCCGCGGCCGGCGCCGTTCCCGATTGGGTCACGACGTTGCTCCTGGGTCGCACCGACCCCGGCGCGGGCGGAAGCGCCGCTCGGCCGGGTCGGAGCCAAGGGTGAACGGTTCTATGACTGGGCGGTGTGAAGCTGAACCTCTTCCTCGATCGCCACCGCGAGTCGCGCGAGGAAGGCGGTCGGTTCGTCCGCTGCGTCCGGGCACTCATCGACGATGCGATCGACAGCCCCGATCCGAAGCAGATCGAAGCTCCCCACTCGCTGGTCCCGCACGACGTCGGCGGCAAGGTCGGGGGTGCCGTGCACGATCACGCTCGCTCCCTCCGGTGGCAGCGGGGCCAGCCAGGCGTGCCGGGCCGCGATTCGGCGCCTCGCGGCGAACAAGCTCAACGCCACGCCACCACTCCCCTGACCCGCCAGTACGGACACGCTCGGGACCGGGAGGTCGATCAGCTCGGCCAGGCAGCGGGCGATCTCGCCCGCCAGCGCCCCGTTCTCCGCCTCCGGGCTCAGCTCCCCACCGGCCGTGTCGATGACGGTGATGAGTGGGAGGCCGAGCTCGCGCGCCAAGCGGAAGCCCCGGCGCGCCGTTCGCAGGTCGGCCGGCCCGGGTGCGGCGTCGGCGCTCCTGTCCTGCCCGACGATCACGCACGGCGTCGCTCCGACGCAACCCAGGCATAGGAGCGTGGCTGTCGCCGTCTCCCCCGCCCCGGTTCCCGTCAGCTCGACCAGGTCGTGGACCTGCTGGTCGAGCAGCTCACGTGTGCCGGGACGATCCCGTCGCCGCGTCGTGGTCACCGATGTCCACGGGTCGGGTGATGTACGGCTGTGCCGGTCGGGCGCGGCCGTGGCTGGCGACGTGACGATCGGCCCACGGCTGGTGACGGAGAGGATCCGGCGCACGAAGCCGGACAACTCCTCCGCATCGACGACGGCGTCTACGATCCCGCGATCGTGCAGGTTCTCGGCCGTCTGTACGTCCTTCGGGAAGCGCTCGCCGTAGAGCGCCCGGTAGACCTTCGGCCCGAGGAAGCCGATGAGCGCTCCGGGTTCCGCAGTCGTGACGGTTCCGAGAGAGCCCCAGGAGGCGAACGCACCGCCGGTGGTCGGGTGCCGCAGGTGGACGATCACGGGCAGACCGGCGCGCCGATGCGCCGCCACGCGGTCCGCGATAGCGATCATCTCGAGGAAGGCGGGCGTGCCCTCCTGCATACGCGTTCCGCCCGAAGCGGGGGACAGCAGTAACGGAAGCCTCTCGGTCGTTGCGCGTTCGACGGCATCGACGAGTCGGCGCGCCGCGATGGTGCCGACCGACCCCGCGAGAAACCGGAACTCGCTGATCGCGACGGCCAGCCGGAGCCCGTCGACGCGACCTTCACCTGTGATCAGGGCCTCGTCGGTACCGGCGTGGCAGCGGGCGGCGTCGAGCTCGCGCCGGTAGGCACTGTCGGCGGTGAACGGTGACTTCGCCGGCGCGTCCCACGACCGGAACGACCCCACGTCGAGAACGGCCGCGCACAGCTCGGCCGATCCGGTCACGACCGTCGTCATGGCGCTGCTCACGGACGGGCCTGGGCGAGTTCGGCGCGCACGGCATCCCCGTGTTGGTCGAGTACAGGTGCGGCGGCGTGCGCAGACGGCGAGATCTCGGCGCCGTTCGGGGCGAAGAACCGCAGTGGCGGGCCAGGCACCTGCAAGCGGCCCAACGACGCGTGCTCGACCTCGACGAGCAGGTTCTGGCTGCGAACCTGATCCCATTCGTAGACCTCGTCGATCGCACGAACCCGCCCGGCGGGAACCCCGGCGCCTTCCAGCCGTTCCAGGACGGTCGCCGCGGTGTCACCGGCGAAGGCCGCCTCCACCGTCTTCCGCACCAGTTCCTGGTTCTCGACGCGGTCGGCGTTGGTCCGAAACCCCTCCGCATCAGGATCGAGACCGAACTCGTTCGCCAGTCGCCGCCAGAGCCCTTCGGACCCGCAGGAGAGCTGCACCGGACCGTCGGCGCAACGGAACATCCCGTAGGGCGAGATCGACGGGTGCTGGTTCCCACGGGCGGCCCCTACCTTGCCCGCGACGGTCCAGGCCGTGCCCTGAAAGGAGTGGACGCCGACGACGGCAGACAGCAACGAGGAGCGAACGACCTGCCCGACACCGGTGTGATCACGCTCGCGCAGGGCCGCCAGCACACCGTAGGCGCCGTACATGCCCGCGAGCATGTCGGCGATCGGGACCCCGACCCGCTGGGGATCGGCCGGGCCGGGTCCGGTGAGCGACATCAACCCCGCCTCGCCCTGGGCGATCTGGTCGTATCCCGCTCGTCCGGCCTCCGGACCGTCGTGGCCGAACCCGGTGATCGAGAGGACGACGAGGCGTGGGTTGAGAGAGAACAGCGTGTCGGTGTCGAACCCGAGCCGGTCGAGCACCCCGACCCGGAAGTTCTCCACCAGCACGTCGGCCCGGCAGACCAGTGCGGTCAGCGCCGCATGGCCGTCGTCCGACTTGAGATCCAGCGCCACCGACTCCTTGTTCCGATTGGCGGACAGGAAGTAGGTGGATTCCCGGGCACCGGGTTCACCAACGAACGGCGGACCCCAGGCACGGGTGTCATCACCGGTGCCTGGATTCTCGATCTTCACGACCCGGGCACCGAGATCGCCGAGCATCATGGTCGCGTGCGGGCCTGCCAGTGCACGCGACAGGTCGACGACCGTGAGGCCGGTCAGAGGGCCGGAGGCGGATGGAGCCATCGTGCGATCTCTCCTTCTACGAGCGGTGGGGCGGCCTGATGGACGGACCGGAAGCCGGCCGTGGCATCACCGGCAGGGAGCTGACCGGAGCGACGGCCCGGATTGGACCAGTGGACTGGCCAGTCGAGTGGACTATCCACCTCCGGTATGGTGCTGTCAACCGACAGCGGAGGTATGGATGAACCGAGAGTCCGTACAGTCGTTACGACCGCCTCCACGCCCACGCCTCTACGAGCAGCTGGTGGAACAGCTGCTCGATCACATGACGGAGAGACGTCTCGGGCCGGGCGACCGCCTCCCTGCCGAGCGTGAACTCGCAGGTCTTCTCGGAGTATCCCGGGCATCGGTGGTGCAGGCGTTGGTCGCGCTCGAGGTACAGGGCGTGATCGATGTCCGTCACGGAGACGGTGCTGTGATCCGCCAGGTACCCGCGGACCGGCAGGTCCTCCGCGCTCTGCGAGCTCGCCGGCACCGCTTGCGCGAAGTAATCGACGCACGTCAGGCCCTCGAGGTGCGTATCGCTGCGCTCGCAGCGCAGCGTCGGACCGAGAATGACCTCGACCGGATCGACGCAGCGGTCGCCACCATGGCCGACGATGTCGCACGAGGGGGCCGAGGTGTCGCCGGCGACGAGCAGTTTCACTCGGCCGTGACTGCGGCCGCGCATTCAGGACTGCTCGACGCGCTCATGGAGGAGATCTCCGAGCTAATCCGCGAATCCCGAATCGAGTCGTTGAGCCAACCGGACCGTCCGGCGGAGTCGCTCTCGGCGCACCAACGGATCGTGGACGCGATTCGTTCCGGGGATGCACAGCGTGCCGGGGAGGCAATGGCGGAACATATCGACGCCGTCTCCGACGTCGCGCTGCTGCGAGACGAAAATTGATTCCCCAATGGCGGCTCCCGCCGTCCGGAGCTGCCGAAACGTGTGAGCTGGCGCGACGTCGGATCCGCCCGTGCAGGACGCGGAGGGCGGGAGCCGGGGCATGGGCAGAGCGCAGTGTGCGGTGCCCGGCCGCGAGGCTTCCGCCGGTGCCAGGTTCGATGAGACAACCGGCTGCCAGATCGTCTCACTGAAGTTGGCTCCTCGCAGGTCAGAGCACCGCCGAGGCGCCACCTTCGTCGCGGCAGGACATAAAGACATACTGAACGATCGACATATCGATACGGAACGGTCGGCGTCGTCGCCGGGACCGAGCTGCACGCCAGCGGCCGCAAGGTCGACAACCTGGCCAACGCCAAACGGATCGCCACTGGGGCTCCCGGCGCGGCGGCCCGGTGATCCCGACGACGCCCTCATCCGGCCGAACAGGGCTGGTCTCGGTCGTGGCGACGAGTTACCCTGCTCGGGGTCTCGACCCGGCGGGTCGAGAGCTGGTCGACCCACTGGGATCACCCAGCTGTCGAAGTCCCCCGGGTGATCAACCTCGGGCCCGCTTCGTGTGACGGTGATGAAGCTCGTCTCCGATGCGCCATACAGGTTGTTGATCTGCGCCTCGGGGCGCAGCCTGGCGAGCAATCGTCAAGCCCTGTGGATGAAGATCTTTTAGGCGGCTTCGGGTTGGGTGTGGTCGTCGGGTCGTTCGACGAGGCGTCCGTCGTCGAAGCGGGCTCCGGCGCGGACGAGCGCGACCAGGTGCGGGCCGTTCACGGCGCGCCAGCGGTCCTGGGCGGCTTCGATGAGCTTGAACGCCATTGCCAGCCCGACCGCGCGAGACCCGGGCCCGGGGTGACCCGGGTGCGGTGGCGGACGGTCGCGAAGGTCGACTCGATCGTTATCTTGAGCCAGCAGGATGATCAAGCTTGTGAGCTGCTGCTTTGCGTCGTGAACAGTGTCGGTGACGTGGCTGTTCAGGACGTTCGGATAGGCGGTGAAACTCATGGTCTCGGCGTGTCGGAGGCCTCGATGCCGTTGGGCGTCTCGTCGAGGGTGTCGATGATGCGGTCGAGGTTGCCCAGGACCTGCAGGTTCATCTCGGCCAGCCGGGTCTGGCCGCGGGCCTGGGCGGCGGTGATGAGCTCGATGACCTGACCGCGGTGAGTGCGGTGCTGGGGCAGGAACTCCGCGGTGGTGACGAACATCGGGCAGGTCAGACAGGCGTTCGCGTGCGGGCAGGTCTTCTGAACCGGCAGCCCGCAGAACCCGTTGGGCAGCGCCTGGGTCGCCCGACCGAGGCGCTGCTTGGGCCCAGGCGGCCTCAGCCAGCGGCCCGGCGGGGTCGACCACGACGACCTCGCCGGTGATGTCGACCTTGCGGGCAGCTTCCCAGTGTCGCCGGACGGTGGTGTCGTGCAGCCGGGCGTAATGCGCGGTCATCTGCGGGGAGTCGTGATCGAGGATGCGTCGCACCACTTCCTGCGGGACGTCCCGGTTGATCAACCGGGTGCCGAGGGTGTGGCGCCACTGGTGCGGGGTCAGCCGGACCGGGTGGCCGTGCGCGTCACGGACATCGCAGCGGGCCAGCCAGCGATAGAGCGCGAGCCGGTAGGTCGAGGAGGCGGTCGAGGCCCGGCCGTCGGGGTTCTTCGTCGGCCGCGGGAACAACACCGGCGCATCCCCGACGCGGCCCTGCTGCTCGACGATCAGGGTGTTGAGCTCTTCGTCGATCGGGACCAGCGCCTCGCGTTTCATCTTGTGGGCACCACCGGTACGTCCGGGGTGGGCGGCAGCAGGATCTTCATGGTCGCTACCACAGCGCGCGCGGGCGCGAGGATGCATGGGCCCGCCCGGCCGCGCCGGTCCGAACAGCGGTCAGCCGCGGCCGAAGACGTGCACCGCGCACGACCCGTGGTCGAGACCTGCGATGCCGCCGCCGGTCACGTGCGTCATGGCCCAAGCCGCCGACGGGACCTGCCGCGCGCCCGCCTGATCGGTCAGATGCCAGAAGACCTCCACCACCTGCGCCACCCCGCTGGCCCCCACCGGATGGCCCTTGGACAGCAGGCCGCCGCTGGGGTTGACGACCACCTGGCCGCCGTAGGTGGAGTCGCCGCGCCGGAAGAAGTCGACCGCCTCGCCCGGCCCGCACAGGCCGAGCGCCTCGTAGTAGACCAGTTCGGCGACGGTGAACGCGTCGTGCAGTTCCACCACGTCCAACTCGTCCGCGCCGACGCCCGCCTCGCTGAGCGCGTCGCGGGCCGAGTCGCCGCTGATGACGGGCCGGATCATGTCCCGGTGGCCGTAGGACAGCGCGCCGGAGTGGAGCGCCGAGCCCGCGACCCAGGCGGTGGGGCGGTCCAAGGTCCGCCGCAGGCGCTCGGAGACGACGACGACCGCCGCGGCCCCGTCGCCGGTCGGGCAGCACTGCAACAGTGTCAGTGGGTCCGCGATCGGACGCGAGGTCAGCACCTCCTCGACGGTGACCCGCTTGCGGTACTGGGCGTAGGGGTTGGCCGCGCCGTGGTCGTGGGCCTTGACCGCGACCGCGGCCAGGTCCCGCACGTCCGCCGCCCGCTCGTGCAGGAACCGCTGGGCGCGCATGGCGTACATGGCGGGCATCACCATGCCCTGCTTGACCTCGGGATCCTCCATGACCAGCGGCAGGGTGCCGCCGCCGAATTGGGAGAGCTTGTCCACACCGATCACCAGCGCCGAGTCGCACTCCCCCGACGCGATCGCCCGCACCGCCTGGTGCAGGGCGGTCGCGCCGCCGGAGCAGGCGTTCTCCACGTTCACCACCGGAATGCCGCGGATGCCGAGGCTTTTCACCACGCGCTGCCCGACCAGCATCCCGCCGAAGGAGTGGCCGCAGAACACCCGCTCGATCCGGTCGGGGGCCAGGCCGGAGTCCGTGACGGCGGCGCGGGCGGGACCGGTGGCCAGGCCGGCGTAGCCGGAGTCCGGGTAGCGGCCGAAGCGGATCATGCTTCCTGAGACGACGTAGGCGGTCACTGGTCGGCGTCCTCTCCGGTCAGGGGGCGGGCGAGTCGACTGCCGTCGGCGGCGACCTCGACGATCACCCGACAGTCCACAGTGGCCGTTTCAGGGTCGGCGACCCCGGTCAGTACCCGCACGCCATCGTCCAAGTCGACGTAGCCGATGGTGTAGGGGGTCTGCGCGGAGCTGGAGACCCGCACCGTGGTGAAGGCGTAGAGCGTTCCCCGGTCGGCGAGGGGAACCCGTCGAGTCGGCGCGGCGCACTCCACGCAGCGCGGAACCGGGGGGCTCGCCATCGCCCGGCACTCCGGGCACCTGCTGCCCGCCTGCCGGAGTCCCGCGTCGGTCTCAACGACGTCGCCGCTCTCGGCCAAGTCGGGGATCGCCGTGACGGTCACGGCCTCGCCCCTGGCCGGGCCGCCGTCCACGAGGTGTTCAGCGCACATCCGATCCTCCTCACGCCGCGCCGTCCGGCGCGATCTCGACATCGATCACGTGCCCGGCCGCGGGCTCGGCGCGCACGGCCTGCCATACCCCAGGGAACTCCGCTGCCGATCCGACCCGGTGTCCGCGCAGGCCGAACAGCGCGGCCAGCGCGGCGAAGTCCGGATTGGTCAGCTCGGTGCCGACCCGCCTGCTGCGCTCGCGGTCCTGGTGGCGGCGGATGCTGCCGAAGCCGGAGTTGTCGAACACCACGACCACGATTCCCAGCCCCAGCCGGGCGGCGGTCTCCAGCTCCTGAACGGTCATCATCGCCCCGCCGTCGCCGCACAGCGCGACGCAGACCCGTTCGGGCCAGGCCCTTTTCGCCGCGATCGCGGCCGGAATGCCGTAGCCCATCGACCCGGAGGTCGGGCCGAGGTAGCGGCGTCCGCCGCCGACTGCGATGGCCGGTCCCGCCGCGATGAAGAAGTCGCCGGCGTCGGAGGTGAGCACCGCGTCGTCGGGCAGCACCCCGTCCAGCAGGTCGGCGATGGCGACGATGGCGCGTTGCTCGGCTCCAGCCGCCGCGCAGCGACGGAGGTGCGCGGGGCGGTCGGCGCTCCAACTGGTCCACCAAGGCGACTCGCGGCGCGCGGCGCGTGGTAGCAGGTCGGTCAGCGCGGTCAGCGCCGCGCCGACCTCGGCGTGCACGGCCACATCGGCGTCGAGCCAACTGGTGGCCAGGCCGGGACCGTCGGCGTCGACGCGCACCACCCGGTGTCCCGGGCCGGGGACGCGATAGCGCTGCGCGGTGACCTCGCTCATCCGGGTTCCGACGACGATCAGCGCGTCGGACTCCGCCAGCACCGCCCGCACCGGGGGGGTAGGTCCCAGCGACAGCGCGCCGACGTAGGCGGGGCTGCGGTTGTCGATGAGGTCGGTGCGCCGGAAGGCGGTGAGAACCGGGGCCGCCAGCCGGTCGGCGAACGCGGCCAGCTCGGTGGTCGCGCCCGCCGACCGCACCCCGCCTCCGGCGATCACGACCGGTCGCCGGGTATGTGCCAGCAGTTCCAGCGCCGCCGCGACGGCTGCGTCGCCGGGCCTGGGTCCCAGTGGCAGCCCGCGCGGCGGAACAGTCGCCTCTGCGGGCCGGTCCTGGCGGTCGGAGGGCACGGCGATCAGCACCGGTCCCGGTCTGCCCGCGCGGGCGGCGGCCAGGACCCGCCGCAGGTCGTGGTCTGCTCTATCCGGTTCGGACAGTTCGACCGCGGCACGGCAGAACGGGCCGAACAGCGCGGCCAGGTCGGTCTCCTGCCAACTGCCCCGGCCCTGGGTGGCGACGGCGACCTGTCCGACGAGCACCGCCATCGGCGTCGAGTCGTGGTCGGCGACGTTGACGCCGGCGAGCAGATTGACCGCGCCGACGCTGGCGGTGCCCAGGCACGCCGCCATCCGGCCGGTTAACTTGCCGTGCGCCTCGGCCATCATCGCCGCGCCTCCTTCGTGCCGGGTGGACACGAAGGTCAACCGGGGGTGGGCGTCGATGGCGTCGACCAAGCCGAGACAGTCCTCGCCGGGGATGCCGTAGACGACCTCGACGCCCGCGTCGGCCAGCCGCGACGCGACCAGCCGCGCGACCGTCATGACGGTCACAGGTACATCCGGCGGTACCATCGGCTGGTCACCCTTCTAGACACGCGGGCGTCAACGACACGCGTAGGCTCGGACCCACTCAGCGCCGCCGCGACCTGATCCGGCGCGGTGACCGTCGCCCCATGGACGCCCATCACCCTGCCCATCGCGGCGAAGTCGACGTCGGAGTAGGCGGCCTCGGCCGGGTCGAAGCCCTTACCGGCGAGTTTGTGGTACTCTGCGCCGAGCGCTCCGTCGTTGAGCACCAGCAAGGTCACCGGGATGCCCGAGCGCGCCGCGGTCTCCAACTCCTGGACGCCCATGAGCGCCCCGCCGTCGCCTTCGACCACCAGGACCGGCCGCCCCGGCTCGGCCACCGCCGCGCCCAGCCCGGTAGCCAGTGCCAAGCCGATGCTGCCGAACTCGATGGAGTACAGGAACCGCCGCTCGCGCGCGGGCAGGTACATGATCGGAAAGGACCAGAAGTGCCCGGCGCCGATCACCACCGTCGTGTCGTGCGGCAGGACCTTGTCCACTTCAGCCATGAGCACGCGGGGATCGAGCCTGCCGGGATCGTCGGCGACCTCGGCCAGCTCGGCGAAGTCGCTGCGCACGGCCTCGTCTCGGCTCGGCGCGGGCGGGAGGTCCGCGGCCCGCGTGCCGCTGTCGGGGTCGGCGGCGAGGACGGTGTCGAGCACGGCGCGCAGTTCCTCGGCCGCTCGAACCGAGGCCGCCCGGCCCGCCGCGGCCTCCTCGCCGACGGCCAGCCGCGCACCGCCGAACAGCCTGCCGCCGAACGCGCCGAAGCCCTCCAGATCGGCGCCGAACCCCACCAGCAGGTCGGCGGCGTCCAGCACGGCCTGGTCGGCCTGGTGGGCCAGCGCGCCGACGATCCCGATCTGCCGAGGGTCGTCCCCAAGCGCGCCGCGTGCCCGGTAGGTCACCGCGAGATGCGCCCCGACCCGCCTGGCGAGCACCCTGACCCGTTCGACGGCGTCGGCGCGCACCGCGCCCGCGCCGACCACCAGCACCGGCCGCCGCGCCCCGGCGAGCGCGGCGCGCAGCCGGTCGGTCGCCTCCGCGACCCACTCGGGCCGCGCCGGGCCTGCGGGGTCGGCGGCCACGGTCGGCTTCGGCGGGCTCGCGACGGCGGCCACCGGCGACTCGGCTAGGTCCACCGGAACGCTCAGCAACACCGGTACCCCCGCCTCGACCGTGCCGCGGACGGCAGTCGCGACGACCTCCGCGGGATCCTGTCCCGCCTCGTAACGCAGGAACCGCGCCCCGGTCAGTTCGGCGAAACCCCGCTGGTCGAATTCCTGAAGACCGCCCATGAAGCCTCCGCCGGACGAGGTGTCCCCCGCGTAGACCACCATCGGCAGGCGCGCACGGCAGGCCGCGACCACCGAGGTCGTGGCGTGGGTGAGGCCCGGCCCGGAGGTGACGCAGGCCAGGGCTGGCAGGCCGGTCGTCCTGGCGTGTCCGCCCGCCATGCTCACCGCCGCAGACTCGTGCCGCGTGTGGACGGTCCTGGTCTCCGGCTGCCGGGACATCGAAGACATGAACGCGATGTTCGCGTCCCCGAGGATTCCGAACATGGCCGTGACGCCCTGCTCCGCCATCGCGGCGGCCAGCAACGACGACACCGAATCCCGCTCACTCACCGTATGGTCTCCTCTTTCCACGACGGGTAACGCCTGCCCGCGTCGGGCCCCGCCGACCGGACCGCGGTCAGGTGGCTGATCACGCGGGGCTGGGAGAACTCGCGCAGTCCGGCCACCCCGAACTCGCGCCCGCTGCCGGAGCGCTTGACCCCGCCGAAGGGCGCGCGCAGCGACATCCCGCTGCGGTTGTGGGTGTTGACGAACACGGTGCCCACGTGCAGCCGCTGGCCGATGTCGAAGGCCCGCTCCTCGTCGGCGGTCCACACCGACGCGCACAGCCCGAACTCGCTGTCCTCGGCCAGCGCCACGGCGTGCTCGACGTCGTCGTACGGCAGCAGCGGCACCGTCGGGCCGAACTGCTCGGTGACGACCAGTTCGTGGTCGGCGGGCAGGCCGTGGACCAGGGTGGGCGTCAGGAAGTAGCCGCCTGCCAGATCGAAGCCGGGGTCGCCGGGCGTGCCCAGCGGCTCGACCACGGCCCCGTCGGCTCTCGCCCGCTCGACCAGCCCGCGCACCCGGTCCCGCTGTCTGGCGCTGACCACCGGACCCAGCGTGGTGGCCTCGGCCATCGGATCGCCGACGACCAGCACCCGGTCGGCCACGGCCCGGTACCGCTCGACGAACTCGGCGAATCGCTCGCGCGGCACCAGCAACCGCTTGATCGCCATGCAGACCTGGCCCGCGGTCAGGAAGCTGCCGAACACCATGCGGCAGAGCACGTCGTCGGTCAGTTCGAGATCCGGCAGCACGATCGCGGCGTCGTTGCCGCCCAGTTCCAGCAGGCTCGGGGTCACGTTGACCGCCGCCGATCGCAGGATCGAGGCGGCCACCGGGCCCGACCCGGTGAAGGCGATCTTGCCGATGCGCGGGTCCGACACCAACCGGGCGCCCACGTCGGCGTCGCCGTTCACGATGTTCAGCACGCCCGCGGGCAACCGCGCGGCCACCCGCCGCAGGTACTCGGTGACCGCCAGCGGGGCCAGCGGCGATGGCTTGACCACCACCGTGTTGCCCGCGATGAGGGCAGGCCCCACCTTCACCGAGGACAGCACCAGCGGCGCGTTCCACGGGATGATCGCGGCGACCACCCCGAACGGGACGCGGTCGAAGGCGAACCTGCCCTCGGCGTCGTCTTCGACCCTGCGGCCGACGACCTCGGCGCGCTCGGCGGCGTAGACGACGTTGGCGATCCCGTATCCCAATTCGCCCGCCGCGTCGGCGCGCACCTTGCCCAGTTCGCGGGTCAGCAGCTCCGACAGCGTGGCGCGGGCGGGCTCGTCGAAGGTCCATGCCGCCAGCACCCGCTCGGCCCGCTCTGCGAGCGGCAGCCGCCGCCACGCCCTCCATGCCCCGGCCGCAGCGCCGACCGTCGCATCCACCTGCGCGGGCGAGGCGGTCTGCACCGCGCCCACGCTCTGTGCGGCCACCGCCGGGTTCTCCCGCTCGATCAGGCCCCCGCCGCCGCGAACGTCCTCGCCGCCCACGAACAACGGCGCGGCCTCGGTAAGACTCACGGCGTCTCCCCCGGCGTCTCCATGACCTCGATGAGCGCGCCACCGGTCTGTCCTGGGTGGATGAACCCGAGTCGGGGCTCGCCCTCGACATCGGGTCCGCGCACTACCCGCACGCCTCTCCCGGCCGCGCCGGTCAACGTGTGGTCCAGGTCATCGGTGTAGAAGCGGATCTGGTAGATCCGCGAGGATCCCGGCCGCTCAAGGAACCGGTGCACCGGGCCCGCCTCACCCACCGGCTCCATGAGCTCGATCATGGGCCCGTTCTCGTCGCCGAGCTCGACCCAGCGCAGGCCGTAGCCGCGCTGAGAGGTGCGTACCGGACCGTGGACCCGCATCCTCAGTCCTTCGGTATAGACGGGCAGTACAGCGTCGATGGATGGCACCGCGATCGACGCGCACGCCAGTCGGGTGAAGGTCATCACACAGCTCCGAACATGAGGGGGACGGTGGTGGCGTCGTGGCGATAGAGCCAGTCGACGAACTCCGGGTCCGTGGTCGAGGAGAACAACCCGTGGCCGCGGCAGGTGGCGTGCAGCCGGGCGACCCGGTCGTAGCGGGTGCGCTCGTAGGCGGCCAACGCCTCGGACAGGCTCGCGCGGCTGGGGGCCTCGGCCAGGCAGCGGGCGAGCACCGCCGCGCTCTCGATCGCCTGCACCGCCCCTTGGGCGAGAAAGGGGAGCATGGCGTGACAGGAGTCGCCCACCAGCACGACCCGGCCGCGCGACCAGCCTGGCCGCACATCCCGATCGTGCAGCGCCCAGCGGTAGACCGTGCCGACGGAGTCGAGCAGCCTCGGCACCGGGTCGGCGAACCCGGCGAAGCGGGCGCGCAGGTCGTCAGGGTCACCGGGGGTGACCCAGGAGTCGCTGTCCCAGGCATCCTCGGGCACCACGGCCACGAAATTGACAGACTCGTCGTTGAGCCGGTACATCACCATGTGGTGGTCGGGGGTCTCGCCCCACCATTTGACCATCGCCGCGCCGAGGCCGCTGCTGGCGGCCCGGTCGGCCGAGATGTTGCCGCGGAAGGCCGACATCCCGGAGTAAACGGGCGGCTCGGCGTCGATCACCGCGCCACGCACCGCCGAGCGGATGCCGTCAGCGCCGATCACCAGGTCGGCGCCGACAGTCTCGCCGTCGGCGAAGGCGACCGAGGCCGTGTCGTCGTCTTGGACGATGCCGACGACCTCTTTGGACAGTACGATCCGTTCGTCGCCGAGCATCGAGCGCAGCTGGTTCTGCAACACCGCTCGGTGGCAGACGTAGTACGGCGCGCCGTACCGGGAGGCGACCTCGTCACCGTAGCGCATCTCGTACACCGCCTCGCCGGTGTCCCACCGGCGCCCCTCCAGCGAGGTGGTCGTCACACAGCTTGCGCGCAGTCCCGCGTCGAGTCCGGCGGCGCGCAGCACCCGCGCCCCGTTGGGCCCCAGCTGGATACCCGCGCCCACCTCGGTCAGCTCGTCGGCACGCTCGTAGACGGTGACGTCGTGGCCGGAGTCGCGCAGCAGCAGGGCGGTGGAGAGCCCGGCCACCCCGGCACCGATGATGGCGATCTTCATTGCCGTCCTTCCCTTGCGGTCCGTCCCGTTCCCGTCCGCATCGTCACAGGCGCGACCAGGGGATGAGGCGGACCTCGATCACGTCGAGCAGCCAGGTGCTCAGCACCCCGAACAGCGAGATCACCACCAGACCGGAGAACATCGCGGTGATGTTGAGGGTTTGCCAGGAGGTCCAGATGTAGTAGCCCATCCCGGCCTGGGCCCCGACGAACTCAGTGGCCACCAGCACGATCAGCGACACGCCCAGTCCGAGCCTGATACCGGCCATGATGGAGGGCAGCGCGCCAGGCAGCACGATCTTGAGGTATTCGATCCGCTTAGGGATCTGGAACGCCGTCGCGACGTCGCGATAGACCGGGTTGCTGTAGACGACGCCGGACATCGTGTTGACGCAGACCATGTAGAACACCCCGATCGCCACGGCAAGCACGATGCTCAGGTCGCCGATGCCGAACAGCACGATCAGCAGCGGGTAGATGGCCACCTTCGGGATCGGGAAGGTAGCCGAGATGACCGGCCCGAAGCCGAACTTGACCGCGTCGAAGACGCCCATCAGCAGGCCCATGACCAACCCGGCGAAGGCGCCCAGCAGGAAGCCGGGCGCCAGGCGCAGCAGCGAGGCCGCGCCATGCTCGGCCAGCTCGGCGGCCAGCGTCCCGTTGACGAACCCGTCTGCCATCTCGGCCACAACGGTCGACGGACGCGGGATGAACCGGGTGTCCATCACGCCCAGCGCGCCCGCGGCCTCCCACAACAGGATCAGCGCCAACGGCACCGCCACGCCCAGGCTTATCCGGTAGACGGTGCGCCTGCGGCGGGCCCGCAGGGCGTGCTGGTACACCGCGTCGTCGTCGGGCGCGGAGGCGGGCGGTAGCGCCGTCCGCCGCGCGTGCGCGTCGGTGCTCACGCGTCCTCCCGCTGGGTGTCGTCGGGCTCGGCCAGGTCGGCCCACAGGTCGAGGGCGAGGGCACCGAAGCCGGGATCGGCCCGCACCTGCAAGGGGGACAGCGGCTCCCCGGCCGCGTCGACCCTGGCGATCTCCACGCGGCGGTCGGACCGGATCCGGCCGGGCCGGGCGGTCATCACGATCACCCGGTCGGCCAGGGTGATCGCCTCCTCGATGTCGTGGGTGACGTAGACGACCGTCGAGGAGATCGTGCGCCAGATCCTGGTCAACTCCGCCTGCATGACGATCCTGGTCTGGGCGTCCAGGGCGGCGAGAGGCTCGTCCATCAGCAGCAGCGCCGGACGGGCCGCCAGCGCGCGGGCGATGGACACCCGCTGCTTCATGCCGCCGGAGAGTTCGTGCGGGTAGGCTGAACGGAAGGCGTCGAGTCCGACCAGGGCGGTGTACTCCTCCACCCTGGCCCGCACGTCCTTGCGCGGCAGCCGCAGCCTGGTCAGGCCAAGTGCGACGTTGTCGGCGACGGTGAGCCACGGCAGGGTCGAGTCCTGCTGGAACACCGTCGCGGTGCGCAGTCTGCCGTCGGCGTGCCCGGCGGGCGCCTCCGCCCACCTGACGTGTCCCCTATGCGCCTTGTCCAGTCCAGCGAGCACCCGCAACAGTGTGCTCTTGCCGCAGCCACTGGGGCCGAGGATCGCCAGGGTCTGCGCGCTCTCCACGGTCAGCGACACATCGGACAGCGCGCTGACCGGCTGACCGGATTTCGTCAGATAGAGTTTCGACAGCGACTCGATCGTCACTGCAGGCGAGCTGCGTGTCGTGGGTGATTCGGTCATGTCGATCATCACGGCTTCACGCTCCATCGGGAAGGTCATCCGGCGCAGAAGTCGAGTTGGCCCTTGGCCTTGAGCGCGGCCCTGGCCCGGTCGCCGTAGGCGTTGTCCGTGATGCCGTCGACATCGATCGGCTTCTGGACTGCCCCGCGCTCGGCGAAGAACTCCTGCGCCTGCTTGATCCAGGTCACGTCGAGCGGGACGCACGGGTTGTTGCCGGGCGGCTGGGCGTCCTTCACGATGTCGGCGGTGAGCCCGGCCTGTTCGGCGATGGTGGCCAGCAGTTTGTCGCTGTCCGGATGCTCGCCCGCGAACACCTGGTTCACCACGCCGCTGCCACGCAGGTAGGCCCGCATGAAGGCGTCGCCGGTGTCCTGGTCGGTGAGGAACTGTTCGGCGTAGACCAGCGGCACGATCGGTGCGCCGATCGGCACGACCTCGCTGAGGTCGGAGAACACCTTCAGGGAGCTGTCGGCCTGCAAGATGCGCACGAGGAAAGGCTCCAGTGCGATCGCCGCGTCCACCCGGTCGCTCTGCAACGCCGCCGCCATGTCCGGGTAGGGCAGCTCGATGACGGTGATGTCGCGATCGCTCAGACCCCAGTGGCCGAGCAGATCCATGAGGATCTTGTCCGAGGCGGTGTTGCGGGCCGACACCGCGACCCTGGCTCCGCGGATCGCATGGCCGCCCTCGCCGGCGTCCTTCTTGGCGACATAGGTGTCCTTGGCGATGAGTTTGAGGCCGAATCCCTTTTCACCCTGGTTGCTCTGCTTGTCGGCGACCAGTTTGAGGGAGACGCCCTCGGCGATGGAGTTGAACATGGCGGGCGCGGTGGAGACCGCGCTGACGTCGAGATTCCCGGTGGCGATGGCGGTCGCCAAGGCCGCCGCGTTGGGCATGCGGGTGTTCTCGACCTTGAGTCCTTCGTCGGCGAAGAACCCGAGCGCTTCGGCCAGGTACAGGGGCGCGTCGGTGAGACCGCCCACCGAGGCGTACCGGACCAGCGTCTGCTGGTCCCCGTCGCCGCCGCCGCCGCAGCCGGTCAGCGCCAGCACGGCCACCGCCGCCAAACCGATCAGTCGCTTGTGCATTGTAGCTCCTGGTAAGTGATGCCGGTTGTGCTGGTGGAGACGCCTGTGAACGGTCAGACGGCGTCGAGGGCGAACACCCGCTCGGCGTTGCCGCCGAGGATGAGCGCGACCTCGTCGGCCGTCAGCGGACGCCGGCCGAAAGCGGGATCGCCCACCAGTCCGGCCAGGAAGGCCCGCCAAGCGCCCATACCGGAACGGCCACCGCTGAATCTCTTGCCGCCCAGGTGGTCACTGCCGAAGAGCATGCGGTGCGCGCCGACGTGCGAGTGCATGACCGCCAGGGTGCGGACCAGCCGCTCACGGCCGTGCTCACTGTGCAGTTCGTGGTTCCAGTTGGATAGTTCGAGGTAGGTGCGTGGGTGCGCCGCCGCGACCTCGATGGCCTCGTCGGCCCACGAGGGGTAGCCGGAGTGCGCAAGCACGATCGTCAGATCGGGAAACGCGCGCTGGACCTTGATGACACCCAACGGGTCGGCGTAGGAGGCGTCGTGCGGGTAACCGATCAGCGCCGTGTGGAACACCACCGGCTTGTCCAGCTCGGCGCAAAGTTCGTAGATCGGGAAGCAACGCTCGTCGCCGGGCAGGAAACCGCTGGGCGGGTAGAGCTTGATGCCGCGCAGGTTGTCCTCCACCAGGGCGGCGCGCGCGATCTCCACGGCGTTCTCCCGGCGCGGGTCGACGCCCCCGACGGCGTAGAACCGACCCGCGAGGGACTTCTGCATGCGGCCGTAGACGCGGTGCACCTCGGTGATGTCCACGGCAGCCGGTCCCAGGTGGACTCCCCAGTCCAGTCCGAGGCACACCGCAGCGTCCACGCCCGCCTGGGTCATCTCCTTGAGCAGCAGCTCCCCGTCTGGATCGAGCAGGCCCTCCTCCACGTCCTCCGCGGTGCGCTCGATCGCCGGGTGCCTGCTCGCCGACCACTTGCGGGCGACGGGCTCGAACCAGCCCTGCGGCAGGAAACCGCGACCGAAGAAGTGGACGTGGGAATCGATGACACGACTCATGGCTCTCCTCAGCGAACGGGGAAGGGCGTGCGATTGCCGCAGACGGCTCGGGGCTCGGCGAGCGAATCAGGTGACCGACCGCACCAGGACGCAACCTCGATCAAGGGCCGGAACACGAACCCAGTCAGACATTCGGCCGGGTACTCGGACCAGGGCTCAGTCGAGGATGCGGTGAAGAACACGAACTCAGGTTCATGAAGAAGCTAATCAGCGCCTCATGCGTTGTCAAGCATGCGTATCCCGGGTGTGACCTGTATTTATAGGTGACCGTGCGGCGCGCCCCTCACTGAACCAACACTGGGACTCAACGCGAGAACCTGCTAGCATGATAAAGAACATGAACTCGCATTCACTCCAGGTCCGCAGCGGGGCCCACCTCCGCTCCCTGCTGGCGCTTTCGACTATCCGATGACGGGAATGCCGTGGACCCACTGCCTGAAGCAGACGTTGCCAAGTCGGACCACCGACGCCCCAGGTGGGCGATCCCGACCCAGGCCGACGTCCCCACCAACGGCGCGAAGCAGCCCCCCGCGGGGTGGCAGCCCTCGTCTGGACGGGGCCGCAAGCAGAAGAACAAGATCGTGGAGGCCGCGCAGCTGTCCTTCACCGAGGTCGGTTACGCCAACGCGGGCATGGCGGGCATCGCCGCGCGCGCCGGGGTGAGCACCGGCAGTCTCTACCGCTACTTCCCATCCAAGGAACAGCTGTTCATCTCGGTATTGGACAAGGTCCTCTACGACATGTACAATGCTGCGCGCACCCGTTCGCCGGAGGCCGACATCCGTCGGTCCATCACCACCGCCACCGCCCAGTACCTGCGCGCCTTCCAGTGCAACAGCAAGATCATCGGGTCGGCGGTCGAGCTGATGGCCTCCAGCCGGAGGGTGCGCCACATGTGGTGGACGATGCGCGAGCAACTGCACCAGGGCATGCTGGTGCGCCTGCGTCAGCACCAGACGATGACCGACGTCCCCGCGCTGGACCCCGAACTGTTGATCACCACACTCACCTCGATGGTCGACGGCTTCGGCCAACGCGCGTTCGTCGAGGGCGAGTTCGGTCCACTCACCGACTCCGCCATCGACGCCGCGGCCGAGGTGCTCGCCGGCGTCTGGTACCGATCCATCTTCGGGTCCGGCGGTCCACGCGCCGACTGAGCGGGTTCACGCACCTCAAGCATCGGGGTGATCACAAGGAGTAGATGTGAGCACATTGGTCGCGCTGTTGCGCGCCACTGGGAAGGCCCACGGCGACCGCACAGCCTTCGTCGAGGCGGACACCGGCCACAGTGTGTCCTTCGCGGACTTCTGGGAACGCTCGGTCGCCGGAGCCCGCACGCTGGCGGCGGCGATGTCGGGCCCCGGTCCGATCGCCGTGCTGGGCCGCAACAGCGTCGAGTGGGCCCGGTGGGAGGCCGCGACGGCCATCGCCGGACGGGCCTGCCTCCCGGTGAACTTCCGGCTCTCCGTGGAGGAGATCGACTGGCAGTTGCGGCACGCGGAGGCGGCGGGTCTGGTCCACGGCCCGGAGTTCACCGAGACCGCTGAACGGCTGCGGGCGCTGGGCCATCACTGCCTACCGTTCGCCGTCCCCGACGCCCACCCGCCGGGGCCGCTGCCGTCGGTGGGGCCTCAGGACATCCAGCGGATCATGTACACCTCCGCCACCACCGGAGCCGCCAAGGGCGTGCTCACCCCGCACCAGCGGATCGTGGACAACGTCGTCACGACCCTGGCCAACCAGCTCTCCGACGCCACCGCCGACTCGTGCTACCTGGTGGCGACGCCGCTGACGCACATGGCCGTCGGCTACCTGTGGCCGATGGTCGCCGTCGGCGCGCGCAGCGTCCTGCTCGACCGGTTCACCCCCGCGGGCTTCTGCGCCGCCGTTGAGCGACACCAGGTCACCCACACCCTGCTGGTGCCGACGATGGTGGCCGAACTGGCAGAGCACCTGGCCGACGACCCGGACGCGGTCGCCCGTCTGGTCGAGCGCGGCCTCCGGGCGATCTGGTTCGCGGGCGCCCCCACCTCGCAGGGTGCGCGGGATCGCGCGACGCGGGTACTTGGCGGCCTGCTCAACGAGCAGTACGGCCTGACCGAGTTGTGGTCGTCCCACCGGTCGATGTGCGCCACCTACATGCGCTACGACTGGGGTGTGGACAAGCCGGGATCGTGTGGCAGGCCGCTCATCGGCGCCGAGATAGCGGTCGTCGACGACGCGGGAGCGCCGCTGCCGACCGGCGAGGTCGGCGAGTTGGTCGTGCGGTCGGCAGGCGCGGTCGCGGGGTACCTCGGCGACCCGGAGGCCACCACCGAGACCTTCGCCGACGGCTGGACCCGCACCGGGGATCTGGCCCGGATCGACGACGACGGCTACGTCTACATCGTCGACCGCAAGAAGGACGTCATCATCAGCGGCGGCTTCAACATCTACTCAGCCGAGCTGGAGAACGCGCTCAGCGCGCACCCGCGCGTGCTGTCCTGCGCCGCCGTGCCCGTGCCGCACCCGCGCTGGGGCGAGACCCCGTGGATGTTCGCCACCACCGACGGCGAGGTCGCCGAGGAGGAGCTGGCCGCCCACCTGACGGCCCGGCTCAGCCGGTATAAGCAGCCCAGCCGGATCGTGGTCGTGGACCGCCTGCCGCTGGGCCCGACCGGGAAGATCCTCAAGCGGCGGCTGCGCGCCATCGCCGAGTCGGCCCGACTCGATGGCGCGCCCCGCTGAACGGCGTGGCCGGGAACTGCTTCCACTGGGCGCGCTGCTGACCACGGTCATGCTGGTCGCCTCCAGCGCCCAGTTCGGCCTCGGCGCGCTGGCACCGCGGCTGCGCACCGACCTGGATCTGAGCAACTCAGGAACCCGTCCACTGTTGTGTTCCTAACCCAGCATTCGGGCAGCTCGTCCCCCGGCGTGCGGGAAGCAGACGATTCGCGGGGCGCCGGGGCGCTCACCGCCGCACGTCCCGCTGATCGGAGCCGGACCGCCGGCCGCGGCGGTCCTGGGCCTGCTGCGGGTCACCGCGACCCCAGCGAGGCACAGCACGCCGCCGATCAGCGCAAGCCACGACGGCAACTCACCCAGCAACATCCAGGACAGCATGATCACGATCGCCGGCACGAGATAGGTGGTCGCCCCCATCCGGCCCGCGCTGGTGCGGGACAGCGCGAATGCCTAGGTGCTGAACGCCAGCGCCGTCGGGAACAGTCCGAGGTAGACGACGTTCAACACCGCCCACAGCGGAGCCCGGGCCGTCTCATCCACGAACTGCTACGCAAACGGCGTGCAGACGAGCGCGCCGACCAGGCAGCCGTACACCGTGACCTGGAACGTCGACGCGTGCCGCAGCGCGAGCTTCTGTGAGATCACCCCCGCCCCGTAACCCAGCGCGGCCACGAGACAGAGCACCACCCCGACCGGGGACGCCCCGGTGCCCGTCGAGGTCGCGACTCCGATCAGGACGGTCCCCGCGAACGCAACGACCATCCCCGCCAGCAGCCGGGGCGGGTACCCCTCGGCCAGAAGCCAGCCGCCGATCAGCGCAATCACGATCGGGCCGATGTTGACGATCAGACGAGCGACATGGTCGAAGAGGCGAGTCCTGGTGCGGATCCGGCCTCGTCGCCCGTGCCGCACGCGGTCACTACGATACCCAGACTGTGCAGCTCGTAGGCCCCCTGGACCTCGAGGGTGTAGAAGGGGGTTGCTCAGTGCCATCGAAGGCCTCTCTGTCCAGTCGTACAGGCTGCGGTGGTCCGGCTAGTTCTGCGTGTTGACCTCACCGAACTCGTTGTCGACGCCTGCGCCGGCGAAGTTGCTCAGGTCGGCGACGGCCATCTCACCCTCTGGAGAGCTCAGCGCGGCCAGGGCCTCCTCCTTGGTGTCCCAGCGCAGAACTGAGCTTGACCCCTGACGCCGGACACTGATGTTGACCCCGTTTCACGGACTCGCGGGTGAGGAGATCAGGTCCGACGGAGGGTCGATGGTTTCGAACGGGTCTGCTGCAGAGACCCTCGATGTGCACGGTCGGGCGCTGCTCGACCAGCCGGCTCTATCGGACCGCGGGTTGTCGCGGTCGCCCGCAGCATGAGCGTCGACCTGGCCTACCGGCCCGGGTCGGTGATACGGCGCGTCGAGGACGTCGGCGAGCTCGGTGGCACGCTCCTCGTCCACGAGAAGACCGGATCTAGGGCACCCAGCCTGCGGGGCCAGAGGCCTGCACTCAGGTACCACCGGGCGGGTGGAGAACCCGCCTATTCGGAGTCTTCTGCGCACATGCCACCAGCAAGGCCCGCACGCTGAGCGCCCGCGGGTTCTACCTGCCATGACCTGGGCCGGTGACCGGTGACCGTGTCGAGCAGCGGAGGGCCTGCGTGGCGATCGTGTCCGCCACCAAGACAACGCTGGCCTCGAGTGCTCGGCCGCGCCCTCGACGCCGGTGTACCCGCAGCTGGGCGGTCATGCTTCGACCTGCACGGCCCCTTTGGGTGCAGTGGCTCCACCAGCCCTCACAGCTCGTCCCCCACCGATCGCTCGACACAAGCTCGTCTCGCCATCAACGTGGATCGACCAGCTCCACTTCGACCACACAGGGCCGGCACACCAACTCCTGAACAGCGTCTGAATCGGACACGCCTCTACACAGCAGATGAGTCAGCGCGCTCCTGCGCGATGTCGACCGCGCCGAGCACCGCTAGCGCACACTCGTCCAGCTGGTAGTTCGCGGAACCGCAGGCACTCCGCAAGTGCTTCTCCGAGGTCGCGCCGACGACGACGGTCGTCACCGCGGGCCGCCCGAGGAGCCACACGATCGCCGCCTGCGAGGCGGCCAGGCCGATCGACGCGGCGGCGGCCTCGAAGCGCCCCGCAGCCTCGATCTCGTCTGCAGAGAAGCCACCCCCGCCCCACCTGGCGTGCCCAGACCAATTCCGTTCGGCCGCCGCGCGACCGGCGAGCAGACCCATACCCAACGGGCTGTAGGCCGCGAGCCCGATCCCGGCGCGTTCCAGCACCGGGACGAGGTCGCGTTCCACCTCCCGATTTGCGAGGTTGTAGCGCGCCTGGTGGACGATCGGCGGATGCACCCCGAGGGCCGCAGCCCTCGCCACGACCTCGGCCGTCTGCTCGGCGGTGTAGTTGGAGATACCCCAACTGCCGATGTCCCCCCGATCGACGAGGTCGCTGAACACTGACACCGTCTCCTCGATAGGGGTCACAGGGTCCGGCAGGTGGGCGTAGTAGATGTCGATCCGCGTGCGGCCTAGGCGCTGGAGGCTGATCCCCACCTGCTCCTCGACGTGTTCGCGGGTCAGTAGACCCCGCCACTCGCTGGTGGGCCGGGACTCCCCGATCGGCTCCCCCACCTTGCTCGCCACCACGACCTCGTCGCCCGCCCCCCGCAGGGCGCGGCCCAGGAGCTCCTCCGCGGAGACCCGGTCCCGCCACTCCGGGACCCCCGGCCAGGCGTACCCCGGCTGGTTGCCGTAGGAGTTGGCGGTGTCGAAGTATGTCACACCGAGGTCCCGTGCCAGCCCCACCAGGGCGGCCACGTCTTCGTCACGGGGTGAGAGCCCGAAGGTGGCGGTCCCGAGCGCGACGCGAGACACCTCGACCCCCGACGTGCCCAGGGTGGCGTATTGCACGGCTGGCCCTCTCCGGTCTACGGACTCCGACCCGCCGAGCCTCCCGCGCCGGGGCGCCGCCGCCCAAGCCTTGCGTTCTGTCCAGCGAACCGGGCGGTCGAAGTTCGGCCAGCGTTCCCTTCAGCGGACCGCGTCGTGTCTGCCGACATCGCCCTCTTCCTAGGCTCGCGGTACGAACCGGCCCGGAGAAGGAGCATCCATGAGTCCGTCATCGCCGTTCGTCACCAGCGACGGCCTGACCGAGCGGTCGGCCGACAGGACCGTGGTGGTCGACGGCACCCCGATGCATTACCACGACGTCGGCGAGGGTGAGCCGATCCTGTTCCTGCACAGCTACGGACCGGGATCGAACGCCTGGATCACGTGGCACAAAGTGTTGCCGTACTTCGCCGCGCGCTACCGCTGCATCCTCATGGACCTGGTCAACTACGGGCAGAGCGGGCCGCGGGTCTTCCAGGAGCAGATCCACGGGTTGCACGCCCGCCAGGCCAAGGGGCTGCTCGACGCGATCGGGATCGACCGCGTCGACGTACTCGGCAACTCACAGGGCGGTCAGACGGCTTTCGCCTTCGCCTACACCTATCCCGAACGGACGAAGAAGCTGGTGTGGGGGGCGGGTCACGTGGGCACGAACCGCGGGTACCGCAACGAGTACCTGATGGCGATCGAGCCGGAGGAGGGCCTGCGCGCCACTCTCGAGGTGACCGAGGACCCGAGCCCGCGGAACTTCGAGCGTTACCTCAAAGTGCACATCGACGACCCGGACCTGGTCACCGCGGAGCTCGTCGACTACGTGCGGAGCACGTACCTGTCCCGTCCGGACATCCTTGAGGCGGCCGGCCAGAGCTACTCCACGCCACACGACCACTCTGCCGAGATGGCCGAGCTCGAGGCAGAAACCCTGATCGTCTGGGGCCGGAACGATCGGATGTGCACGTTCGAGATCGGGATCAACGCCCTGAACCTGACGCGCAACTCGCGCCTCGTCGTCCTGCGTGACACCGGGCACTGGGTCCCGTTCGAGAAGCCGGCCGAGTACGCCGCGCACGTGCTGTCGTTCCTCGACGGCTACCCGAAACATCCGGTCGCCTGACCGCCGGTCTCCCATCCCTGCGAGCACGAGGAGTTCGATGACTGCGACGACCACCGGCGCCGAGGAACTCGGTGCACCTCCCGGCCGGCTCGTGCCCGCCGGCGATCACGCACTGTTCGTCTCCGAGGTCGGCGACAGTGGCCGCCCCACCGTCTTCCTGCACGGTGGGGGACCCGGTTGCACCTCGTGGACCGACTTCGGGGTCGCGATCCCCTACTTCGACGACCGCCGATGCGTGCTGGTCGACCTGCTCAACTTCGGGTACTCGAGCCCCGCGGAGTACCCCGCCGAGAAATGGGCGTTCCACGCCGAGCACGTGGCCGCCGCGCTGGAACACCTCGGGATCGAGAACGCGGACTTCGTCTGCAACTCCCAGGGCGGCTCGGTGGCCCTGGTGCTGGCAGCGAACTACGCACACCTCGTGCGCAAGGTCGTGCTGAGCGGCAGCGAGCCGCTGTTCCGCGGTCGCGGAGCGCTGACCCCGGAGCTCGGCGACCTCACCCGGCAGCTGGTCACCGACTTCACCACGGGCGAGGGCCCGACGCGGGAGAAGATTCGCGAGATCATGGTGAAGCTCGAGTACTGGGACCCGGCGGCTGTCAACGAGACGACGCTCGACCTGCGCTGGCACTACCTGCAGCAGCCCGGCCCGGCCTCGACCTGGGGAAGCGGCAGCGTCCGTGCAGGGGACCCGGAGGACCTCGAGGAGCTCCTCGCCGAGGTCAAGCGCCGAGTGCTGGTGCTGTGGGGTCGCTATGACGTCTTCGGCACCCCGGCCTACGCGATGTCCATCGCCGACGCCGTCCCCTACGGAGACGTGTTCATCATGGACCAGAGCGGACACCACATGGAGGAGGAGCGCCCCCAGGACTTCGCGGCCATCGTGAAGACCTGGCTCGACCTCCCGGCCGACACCAACCAGTAAGGGTCGACGAACACGTCCCGCCGGCACCGATCATCGGTGCCGGCGGGACTTTCCGGGTTCGCGGGGCTCTCAACTGGCCGGATTCCGCATGGTCTCGGCGGCCTCGGAGTCGTGGATGAGAACGGCCGCGAGTGCACCGAGCAACGCGAACACCGCGGTGACGAGGTAGGCCAGGCGGAATCCGCCGTCGCTCGCGAGCGATGTCATGAGCATCGTCGCGGTGGCGATCCCGACCGCAGTCGTCACCTGCCGGTTGACGTTGAGAAGGGTCGATGCCGATCCCATGTGCTCGGTACCGATCTGCGCGAACATCGACGCCTGCAATCCGACCATCGCGCTGCCGTTGGTGAGACCGGCGAGGAACACCAGCCCGCAGAACACCCACATCGGGATCGAGCCGCCGAACAGCGCCAGGCAGAGACAGATCACGCCCAGCAGGCCGAGACCGATGACGCTCATCAGGCGTGGTCCGATCACGTGGTACCTCCGGCCCACGGTCTGGGACGAGATCACGACCCCGATCGGGACCAGCGACATCACCAGACCGGCCTGCAGGGGCGAGAGACCGGTCTCCTCCTGCAGGAAGATCGGTGTAATGAACAGGATACCCCCGAGGAAGGTCGCGGTCTGGAACGCGGTGGCGATGTTGGTCTGCCGGAAGAGGCGACCGCCGAGCAACCGCAGGTCGAGCAGCGGCGCGCTGCTGCGCAGCTGTACCGCCACCGAACCGGCCACCGCCACCGGACCGAGCACCGTGAGCACGAGGACCGCGGGCGATCCCCATCCCCACTCGGGACCCTGCGTCAGGGCGAGGAGCAGCGCCGCGAGCCCGACCCCCGCGAGCAGGTAACCCGGCAGGTCGAAGCGTCCCGGGCGGCCCTTCGGGTCACGCGGCAGACCGATGGCGACCAGTGCCATGGTCGCCGCGCCGACGGGGACGTTGACCAAGAATATCCAGCGCCACGAGAGGTGATCGACCAGGAGACCCCCGAGCGGCGGCGCCAACGCCGGGCCCAGGGCGATGGGCAGCAGCAACGTGCGCACGAGCCGTGCGCGTTGCTCCGGCGGGTAGACACGGAACAGCATCGCGGTCGCGACGGTCATGACCAGCCCGCCCGCCGCACCCTGTACGACGCGCAGAGCGATGAGCTCCGGCAGGTACCGGGCGAGCCCGCAGAGCGCGCTGGCCACGGTGAACACCCCGAGCGACACCAGGAACACCCGCCGGTCGCCGAACCGCGTCGCGAGCCATCCCGACGCGGGCATGGCGATCGCAAGTGCCAGCACGTAGGCGAGCACGGTCCATTGCACGGCGGCGAGTGGACTGTCCAGCTCGATCGTCAACGTCGGCAACATGACGTTGAGGGCGTGCGTGTCCAGCGCGGCGGTGAACAGACTGACCACGTAGGCGACGGCCACCGCGGTGCGAGCGGAGATCCTGCCTTGCTCGCGAACGTCGATGGTCTTGGCGATCCCCACACCCGCAGGTTTCGGGACCGTCCGTAGGTGGTCAACGAACCCGGTTCGCTCAGCGGAACCGGCAAATCGGGGGCGCGATCTGCTGAGCGGACTGGGCTGGCTGACGTCGCGGTGCCGCCTTCCCTAGCGTCTGGACTCACGTAGAGCAGTCAATCCCGCCGGAGCCCGAGGAGCGCCCATGACGACACGGACGATCGCCGAATCCCTCGGCGCGCCAGCCGGACGGCTGGTTGCTGCCGGCGAACACGCTCTGCACGTGGCCGAGGTCGGCCAGGGCGGGCGTCCCACGGTGTTCCTGCACGGCGGCGGCCCGGGTTGCACCTCGTGGACCGACTACTGGCCGACCGTCCCGTTCTTCGCGACCGACCGGCGCTGTCTCCTGGTCGACATGCTCAACCACGGCTACTCCGACGCGGTGGCACTGCCGGCCGCGAACTGGTCGTTCCAGGGCGACCACATCGCACTGGCCCTGCAGGAACTCGGGATCGAGGCCGCGGACTTCGTGTGCAACTCCGTCGGCGGTTCGGCCGCGCTCTCGCTCGCCGCGAGGTACCCGCAGCTTGTGCGCCGCCTCGTAGTGACCGGCAGCGAGCCGATGCGGCGCGGCGCCGGGCCGCGCACCCCGCAGCTGGGAGCGCTTATCCGCAGCCTCGTCGGCGGTTTTACCCGAGGCGAGGGACCCACCAAGGAGAAGATCCGCGAGATCATGGTGAGGCTCGAGTACTGGGACCCGACCGCAGTCGACGAGAACAACCTTGAGCTGCGCTGGCACTACCTCCAGCAGCCCGGCCCCGCCTCGACCTGGGGTTCAGCCGAGAACATGATGAACAGCGAACCCGAGGACCTCGAGGACCTGATGCGAACGGTGCAAGCACCCGTCCTCGTCCTCTGGGGCCGGTACGACGTGTTCGCCACCCACGAGTACGCGAAGTCCATCGCCGACACCGTCCCGAACGGCGACTTCCATCTGATGGACAAGGCCGGCCATCACATGGAGGAGGAGCGGCCCCGTGACTTCGCCCACCTCGTAAGGGCCTGGTTGGACATGCATGTCGACAGACAGTGACAGTCCGTCCACGGAAACCGACCGAATGTAGTACTGGCCACGTTCCGCGACCCCGACTGGACATACGGACGTCACGTGACCGGGTGAGAATTTCCCCGGAGGTGATCATCGGCCGTGATTCACGTCCCACGGCCTGTCGACATGATTGCGATTGCCGAAGCGAGCCTCAGCACCGAATCGGACCCCGTGGGGGACGATTGCGACACGGTGACCCCGCGCGCCGGCGCGGAGACCGTGGTGGACAAGGTCCGCAAGGTCCTCGAGACGGTGGCCTACCACGGCCCGCTCGGACTCTCGGCCTTGGCCCGTGAGGCAGGTCTGTCGAAGACCACCGTGCACCGGCTCACGGGCGAGCTGCTCGTGTGGGGTGTGGTCGAACGGAGCGAGGGGCGGTTCGTCCTCGGCAGGCGGATGGCCGATCTCGGCCAGCTGGTGACGTCCCGTGAGTCGCTCCGGGAGATCGGCCACCCCTTCGCCGTAGAGCTGTTCGCCCAGTTCCGCCTCCCGGTGACTCTGTCCGTGCGCCAGGGACTCGACGTCCGCTGCGTGGCCAAGATCTCCGGCACCGTCGACGAGGCTACGGGCTGGATGGGTGTCGGCACCCGGGCACCTCTGCACTGCACAGCGGCGGGCAAGGCAATCCTCGCGTTCAGCCCGCCCGAGCTCTTCGCCGCCGTGGTTTCGCGCCCCATGCGCGGCGTGACGCCGTTCAGCACCGTTGCGCCCGCCAAGCTTGCGCTGCAGCTGCGAGACGTTCGCCGCACCGGCTACTCGGTGGTGCGCCAGGAGGTCCACATCGGTGCGAGCTCCATCGGGGTGCCGATGATCGATCGACACGGGCGGGTCGCGGGTGCGTTCGCCATGCCACTTCCGAAACGTGCGGAGCAGGCGGCCGAGCTGCAGCGGTGCATCAAGCAGCAGGCCGCGCGACTGGCGGCCCAGCTCCCCTGAGCTCGTTTGGGCCCCGGTGCTCCCCGACTTTGCCGATTGGCCGCGGGGTGAGCTCCGCCGGACGTCGCCGCCGGCCGGTGGGCCTGACCCAGCTGAGTCAGGTCCGCCGCGGGTTTCTGCACCTCCGTACGAACGCCAGACGCCCGGCCAGGGCGCCGAAGCCCATCCGGCCTGGCCATCCGGGCCCGTGCCCCACGACGACGGGAGCGCACGTCTACTGCCGCGTTCGGTCGAACTGGCAAAGGTCAACGATCAAGCTGAATCCGGTCGCGGGGGAGCCATGTTTCCAGCAGGCAAACCCTGTCTCCGGAGGTCCGGCTAGCGGAACGCGACCGGAGAGTGAACGGCGCGAGCCGACTCACGATGTCCCCCTCGGGCGCATCTTCCTCCGGAGACGTGCCCCGGCCGCCTAACGAGACAGGGATACGGGATGACCGACAGCACGGCGCCATTCATCCGGCTCACCGGGATCTCGAAGTCCTTCCCCGGTGTGCGGGCCCTCGACAACGTCTCACTCGACATCAACGCCGGCGAGGTCCATTCGCTGACCGGTGAGAACGGGTCGGGGAAATCGACCCTGGCGAAGATCGTGAACGGCTCTCACCAGCCCGACGCGGGCACAATCGAGATCGACGGCGTTCCGATGGTGATCACCAAGCCGTCGCGGGCGCTCGAACTGGGGATCGTGTCGATCAGCCAGGAGCTCACCCTGGCGCCGTCGTTGTCCGTGGCGGAGAACATCTTCCTCGGACGCATGCCACAGACCCGCTGGGGGACGGTCGACTGGGACCGATGCGTCCGCGATACCCAGGCCGTCCTAGACGACCTAAGGGTGCACGTGAGCCCGCACACCATGGTGCGCGACCTCAGCCTCGAGCTGCAACAGGAGGTCGAGATCGCGCGAGCGATCTCCACGAAGGCCCGCCTGTTGATCCTCGACGAGGCCACGAGCTCGCTCTCCGAAGCCGCGACTGACCGCCTGCTGGAGATCGTCGAGGAGCAGCGCGACCGCGGCACCGGGGTGTTGATGATCTCGCACCGCATGCCGGAGCTCTACCGCTCCTGCTCGGTCGCCTCGGTGCTGCGCGACGGCAGGCTGATGGGAACCGTGCCGCTGCCGGAGACCCCGGAGGGCGACCTGGTGCGCCTCATGGTCGGGCGCGACCTCGACGACTACTTCGGCACCCGCGACGTCACCCCGGACACCGTCGCGCTCAAGGTCACCGACCTGCACACCCTGGACGGCGCGTTGCTGCCCACCTCGTTCGAGGTCCGCCGCGGGGAGATCCTCGGCGTGGCGGGCCTCGTCGGTTCAGGCAAGGCCGAGCTAGGGATGGCGCTGGGCGGTGCCATCCCCGCCGAGGGATCCATTGAGGTCGCGGGCAGGAAGGTCACCATCACCAACCCGCGCCAGGCCATCGGCAGCGGGATCGGCTACGTCCCCGACGACCGAAAGGGCCAGGCGATCCTGCCGAACCGCAGCGTCGCCGAGAATTTCGCGCTCGCGTGGCGGGGGACGCTGTCCAAGCTCGGTGTCCTGCGGATCGGCCAGGAGGCGAAGCTCGTCCGCGACGGCATGACGCGCTACGGCGTGGTTGCCGCGAACGTAAACGTCAAGATCTCCACCCTGTCCGGTGGCAACCAGCAAAAGGTCGTGCTGGGTCGCACCTTCGCTCGGGGCTGCGACGTCTTCGTCCTCAGCGAGCCCACCCGCGGGATCGACGTCGGCTCGAAGAGCCAGGTGTACGCGCTGCTGCAAGAACAGGTCAGTGCGGGCGCGGCCGTCGTCCTGATCTCCTCCGAGCTGCCCGAGATCCTCGGCCTCGCCGACCGGGTCATCGTGTTCCACCGCGGCAGCGTCCACGCCGAACTCGACGCCGAGGGCCTCGATGAGGAGACCGTCGCCGCGGTCGCCGTGTCCGGGCACCCCCAGACCACCGCCGCATAACCGCCCCGCTTCCCGGAAGGATCCGTCATGACTCTCTTGGACAAGGACCCCGTCCTGCCGGCGGAGCCCACGCCGGCGGACGCCGCGCGGACCCGGCGCCGACTGCGCCTGTCCCTCGGCCGGTACACCGGGGTCGTCGTCGCGTTGGCCGCGGTCTGTGTGTACCTCGCGCTGACCCAACCGATCTTCCTCAGCTGGGGAAACATCACCAACATCGTCGCATCCAACAGCGTGATGCTGCTCCTGGCGCTGGGCGCCACCTTCGTGATCATCAGTGGTGGCATCGACCTCTCGTCCGCGTCGGCGCTGAGCGCGACCGGCATGGTGCTCGGCCTCGCGCTGCAGGCCGGCGTGCCGGCCTGGGTCGCGATCGCCTCACCGATCCTCGCGGGACTGGTGATCGGTCTGGTGCAGGGCGTCCTGATCAGCTACGTGAAGATCTCCATGATCGTCGTCACGCTCGGGTTCATGTCGATCCTCGCCAGCTTCGCGCTGATCGTGAACAGCGGCGCGACGATCAGCGTCTACGGGACCCCCGGTTTCGAGCCGATCTATGAGTTCGTCAACGGCTCAGTCGGACCTGTGCCACTGCTCATGATCTTCGACGCTGTGGTGATCCTCGCTGCAGCGTTCGTGTTGCGCTACACGACCTTCGGTCGCTCGCTGTTCGCCATGGGATCCAACCCGGAGGCCGCC
This sequence comes from Pseudonocardia sp. NPDC049635, assembly GCF_040659795.1. NCBI lineage: Bacteria > Bacillati > Actinomycetota > Actinomycetes > Pseudonocardiales > Pseudonocardiaceae > Pseudonocardia > Pseudonocardia sp. NPDC049635. The sequence goes on along the minus strand of NZ_JBFAON010000030.1, from coordinate 8,100 downwards.
CGACTCAACGGCATCAACACCGCGATGGTGGTGCTGTTCGTGTTCCTCATCGCCGGCCTCGCCGCGGGACTGGCCGGGATGGTGTCCGTCGGGCGGCTCACCGGCGCCGCCGCGGCGTCGGACCCCACGGTGCTGATGACAGCGATCGCCGCGGTGCTGATCGGCGGCACCGCCTTCACCGGTGGCGAGGGCGGCGTGCTCGGCACGGTGATCGGCGTCCTGTTCCTGGGCGTCATCCAGAACGGCATGACACTGAGCGAGATACCCGCGTTCTGGCAGGGCACCGTGAACGGCACCATCCTCATCCTCGCGGTCGGCATCGCCGTCCTCCGCGACCGCGGCATCCGGCTGCGACGCAAAGCCATCACGACCAAGGTCGGCTGAACCGACCAGTGGCCACACCACCCCCAGCTCCCACCAACTGAACCGGTCCCCGAACAGACTTGGAGAGAATCGCGTGAGGAAGACATTGGCCGCAGTGGGTGCCGCCCTAGCATTGGCGCTTACGGGTTGCAGCACCGGTTCGGCCACACCGGCCGGCGCCGACCCGGCCTCGGGCGTCGCCGGATTCGAACCGGGGACCAAGTTCGGCTTCGCCGCACCGGTCGCCGCCCAACCGGGGCAACAACAGTTCGACGCCGGCGCGCAGGCCGCGGCCGCGTCGGTCGGCTGGGATTACACGATGTATGACTCGAACCTCAACCCCAGCACCCAGATCTCCAACATCACCACGATGATCCAGCAGCAGATGGACGTGATCGGCTCCTGGACCCTCGACCCCGGTGCGACGGTCGGCATCTACAAGCAGGCCGAGGCTGCCGGCATCCCGGTCATCGGCGTCAACTCCGAAGGCGAGGGAATTCAGGCGACCCTCTGGCAGGAGTCATCGACCTGTGCCCCCGGCGGGCCCATGGAGCAGAGTGCCGCGCTGTATGCCGAGGCCCACCCGGGTGGCCAGATCATCACGGTGGGCCTCGACGGTGTCCCGTCGATCGACTCCGTGGTGAAGTGCTTCACCGACGCGGCCACGGCGGCCGGGCTCACCGTCGTCAGCCACGTCTCGAACACCACCGACCAAGCCGCGGGCGCGCAGCGGCTCGTCGCCGACCTGCTTACCCGGTTCCCAGAGGTCGACGGTGTATGGGCCTACAACGACGCCTCCGCGCTCGGCGCGTCGGCCGCAGTGATGGCGGCGGGCAAGACCGTCTATGACATGAGCAACGACGGGGTGGTCGTCACCGGTACGAACGGTGACGCCGACGCCGTGACCGCGGTACGGGAGGGTCGTCTCACCGGCACCTGGGACCCGAACAATCCGCAGGCGGGCTGGCTGTTCGTCTGGCTGGCGAACGAGGTCCTCAAGGGCACGGCGCCGGCCAGCACGGTGCTCAAGTCGACGTTCGTCACCAAGGAGTCGGTCGACGAGTACGTGCCCCCGGCCGACCGGCAGATCACCTTTGACGCGCTCGACTACACCACCTCGAACTGAACCCGCACCCGATCTCGACCTGAGCACGACCGACCGACGCGCACGCCCCCCGGTGTCGCTCCCGCACCGGGGGGCGTGCGCGCGTCCGAGACGAGGAGAACGCCATGAGCGACGGCACGATCGACGCCGTCTCCATCCCGGTCCCAGCGCGCGACCCCGCCCCGGGCAAGCGATGGTTGCTCATCGGCGTCCTGGGGCTGATGGCCGGAACGGCACCGCTGTCGATCGACATGTACATCCCCGGTCTCCCCGAGATGGCCCTGGGGTTCGGAGTCGGGGACGTCGCGGTTCAGCTGACGCTCACGGCGTTCCTCATCGGCCTCGGAGCAGGCCAGCTCCTGATCGGGCCGCTGAGTGACTCGCGCGGCCGACGGACCCTGCTGCTGGCGGGCACGGTCGGCTACATCGCCTGCTCGCTGATCTGCGCGTGGGCGCCTTCGGTTGAGGTGCTCGTCGCGGCCCGGTTCCTGCAGGGGTTGCTCGGCGCCGCAGGTGTCGTGCTCTCCCGGGCGGTGCTCGCCGACAGGTTCTCAACCCAGGAGGTCCCGCGCTATTTCAGCTACATCGCGATGGTGTCCGGGATCGCACCGGTGCTCGCCCCGCTGCTCGGTGGCGTGGTCGTGGGGCACGCTGGATGGCGGGCCGTCTTCGGGGTGCTCGCCGGCATCGGCGCCGTGCTCCTCGTCGGCATCCTCGTGTTCGTCCCGGAGTCCCTCCCGTCAGAGCGCAGGACGCCCGGGGGGATCCACCGGAGTTTCACCGCGATGGGCAGGCTCGCCGTCCGGCCGTCGTTTGTCCGCTACCTCGCCGTGGGCGCCTTCGCCGCATGCGCGCTGTTTTCGTTCATCTCCGGTGCGACGTTTGTGTTTCAGGAGATCTATGGCCTCTCCCCCACCGGCTACGGGTTGATGTTCGGCACCAGCTGCGTCGGGATGGTTGCCGCGGGGCTGGTCTTCGGCGCGCTCACCCGGCGGTTCACGGTCGAGCACCTGCTGCGGGCGGGTGTGCTCGTCGCGTTCGGAGGGACCCTCCTGCTGCTGGTCGCCTGGCTGTGCAGGGTCGATGGCCTCGCCGTCGCGTGGGTCTCCTTCGCCGTGTTCATGATCGGCATGGGCACCGTGACCCCAGCGGTGGTCACCTCGGTTCAGCGAGAGGGCGCCGACACCGCGGGCGCCGCGTCGGCACTGTTCGGTGGTACCCAGTTCGGGGTCGCCGCGCTCGCTACGCCCATCATCGGTCTGCTCGGCTCCGGGGTCGGCGCTCTCGCCGGGGTGTGCGCCGCGGCGATGGCGCTCTCGGCGTTGACCCTCCTCACCGGGCGCCGCTGAGCCTCACAATCCGTTGCGCCGAAGAAACAGCTCCACTTGGTCGGCGAACGCGATGGGCCGCTCGACCGGCGGCCAGTGCCCGCAGCGGTTGAGGGCCACCAGGTCCGCTTGCGGCACGTAGCTGCTGATCATCAGGCCTTGTTCGAAGGGCACCATGCGATCGGAGCGGCCGTGGATCACCAGCATCGGGACGGTGATCTGCGACAGGAACGCCATGTTGCTGTGTGCCACGCTGACCGACGCCGCACCGGCCCGCAGGTGCTCGGGGTGCTCCGCGCGGAAGGCCATCGTGTCGGTCACCAGTTCGTCGGTCACCATCGCGGGGTCGTGGAACAGTGTCCGCAGGAACCGCCGCAGCGCACCCTCGTCGTCGGGTTCCTCGGCGAGGTCGGCAGCGGCCACCCCGGACTCGGAGGGGAACGGCGTGAGCAGGTACGGGTCACCGCCCGTGGAGGCGTGGCAGGCCCCGACGACCAGGCCGGTGACACGCTCCGGTGAGCCCAATGTGAGGACGATCCCGGTCGTCGCCCCCATCGACGTCCCGATGACGGGTGCGGCGGTGATCCCCTCGGCGTCCATGGCCGCGGTCACCGCCCGCGCGGCGGGATCGTGCGCCGGTTCGTGGAAGGTCAGCGGGCCGGTGCGTCCGAAGTTCGGCAGGTCGACCGCGATGCAGCGGCGCCCGGTTCCCAGCCGCTCCAGCACACCGGAGTAGGTCAACCAGGCGGTGGTACCCGGTTGCGGGCCCCAGGCTGCGACGAGGACCAGCGGCGGTCCCTCCCCGACGACGACGTAGTGCACCGGTCCGTCCGGACCCGTCGTCGAACGGGCACACTGCGGTGGAGCGTCGAGCAGACCCATGAATACCTCCAGGGGAGCGAACGGCGAGCGCGACTCTTGCCCCGGAGCACGGCCCGGTCAACGACGGTGATCCGCTCGACGGACCGGTTCCGGCCACCGGACCGCGCTCGTGGGTCGCGGCGGCACCCGCACTTAGCTTGGTTTCATGGCGAGCACGAACATTCCGACCCCGCCTTCGGTGGTGGTCGTCGGAGCGAACCTGGCCGGTGGAACCGTGGCCAGGTCGCTGCGCACGCGCGGTTACGAGGGGCACATCACGCTGATCGGCGCCGAGGAGACACCGCCCTACGAGCGTCCGGCGCTGTCCAAACAAGTGCTCAGCGGCGCGCAGGAGCCCGGCGAGCTCGTCCTCCCGGTCGACTGGGCCGACCTCAGCGTGGACCTGGTGCTCGGCACGCGGGTGGACGAAATCAGGCCTGCCGAGTCAACCGTCGTCCTCTCCACGGGGACACAGCTCGCCGCAGGTGCCGTCGTGCTGTGCACCGGTGGCCGCGGGCGCCGGCTGGGTGTCGAGGGCGAACACCTCGAGGGCATCCACGCGGTGCGCACCATCGAGGACTCGCTGGCGCTGCGGAGCGAGCTCGTGGCGGGCGCGCGGGTCGTGGTGGTCGGCGCCGGGTTCATCGGCGCCGAGGTCGCCGCCACCGCAATGGGCCTCGGCTGCGAGGTGACAGTGTTCGAACACGCGCCCATCCCCCTCGCCCGCTCCCTCGGCCCGGTCTGGGGCCCGTTCGTGCTGCAGGAGCACACCCGGCGCGGCGCCCACCTGCGCCTGGGCACCGGCGTGCACCGTTTCCTTGGCGACGACCGGGTGCGCGAGGTCGAGATCGGCGGAGGCGACCGGATCCCGGCCGACGTCGTCGTGGTCGGCGTCGGGATCGAGCCCGCCACCGAGCTCGCCGAGGGGGCCGGGCTCGCCGTGGCAGGTGGCATCCACGTGGACCGACGCGCTGCAACCGCGAATCCCGGCGTGTTCGCGGTGGGTGACGCGACCCTGCAACCGGGCTGGCGCAACCGGGGCGTGACCCGCCTCGAGTCGTTCCAGAACGCACAGGAGCAAGCGGACGTTGCGGCCGCGGCGATCCTCGGCCAGGAGCTCCCGGCACGCGACGTGCCCTGGTTCTGGTCCGACCAGTTCGAGCACAACATCCAGATCGCGGGGACGCTCGACGCGAGCGACGACATCGTGGTCCGCGGTGACCGAGACGGCCGGGAGTTCAGCGCCTTCCATGTGCGCGACGGGTTGGTCCGCGGGGTGTTCGCGATCAACCGGGGCCGCGACGTGCGTGCTGCGATGCGGCTCATCTCCGGCGACGTCGTCGTCGACTCCGAAGCGCTGGCGGACCCGGACACCGATCTGCGCAGGCTGGCCCGGCCCGCGCGCGCCGGCTCCTCGTAGAACGACGGCGCCGGCGGTGCGGAGAGATCCCCGTACCGCCGGCGCCGTGGTGAGCGCGGGACCTACTCGTTCATCCCCGCGGTGCCCTCGTAGTTCGCCTTCTGCGGATCCAGCGAGATGTCGGCCCACGAGTCGGCGTTCATGAACTCCTGCCAGCGCGCGTAGAAGAACCGGTGGTTGTTCTCGGACACGAACTTCTCGGAGAGCTGACCGGGGAAGACGTCGTCGGTATGGCTGTGGCCGATCCCGAGGTTCACGCGCTGCCCCAGCTCGCGGTAGGTTCCCGACAGCCCCGACTCCGAGACCTGCCGCCAGTTGTCGACGTCGTCGGCCTCGAAATGCCCGGTGACACCGTTGCGCGCGGTGTGGACGCGCAGGACCTCGCGCTGCTGCTCCGGGGTGTCGGCGTGACTGGCCAGCGCGAAGTGCCAGAATTCGGTCTTGAGCGGACCGCGCGGGATCGCCAGGCGGAAGCCCAGAACCGTGTTGGGGAACAGGCTGTGCGTGCCCAGCACAACGTGCTTCGCGCGGAACTCGCCGAGCCGCTCGACCGCCTCGTCGGTGTGGTCCTCGGCCGATACCGACGGCAGTGACTCACCGGAGATGTTGTCCTCGGGCATCCGGAAGTACTGGACTTGGTGGCCGTTGACGAAGGCCGCGCGGCCCTGCATTCTGAAGAGGCGCTCGTGGGTGAACCGCGGCTCCCCCAGGACCCGGAACATGGCGTTCGCGGCCGAAGCGTGCGACACGGGCACGTGGTACCAGTCGGAGCAGTTGTCGACCGCGGTCTTCCAGTTGATCGGCTGAATCCACTTGTGCGGACCGACCGCGTAGGTGCCCTTGCCGCTGCGGTTGAATTCCAGGTCCAGGTACCACCGGGCATCACCGAGATAGTCCTCAAGGCTGGGCGCGTCCTCTGCCCACGTGGCGAACACAAGACCCGCGTAGGTGGCTACCCGGGCGCGCTTGAGGCCGAACTCCGACCGGTCGAGCTCACCGTGGTAGACCTCCTCCTCACCCGGCACGTACTCGAGCGCGCCGTCCAGGCCGTAGGTCCAGGCGTGGTAGCTACAGGTGAAGGCGTTGCAGTTGCCGTCGTCGGCCCGCACGAGGCGCGCGCCCCGGTGGCGGCACATGTTGAGCAGGACGTTGATCGAGCCGTCGCTGCCGCGTGAGAGGATCACCGGATCCTCGCCCATGTAGGTGTGGAAGAAGTCACCCGGGTTCGGGATCAGGCTCACGTGACCGATCAACAGCCACGACCGGCCGAAGATGTGCGTCATCTCCCGGCGATAGATCTCCTCGTCGGTGTAGATCGCCGGATCGAGCCAGCCCGTCTCCTGATCGATGATGTCGTACTTCGTGCCTGCCACCGCGGTCACCTTTCGCAAGTTCGGGATGGATACGTGCTCAGCTGTCGTGGGGGCGGTCGCGGACGAAGATCTCGCCGTCGCTCACCCGCACCGGGTACGTGTTTACGGGGATGGTCGCCGGCATGGTGAGTGCCTCGCCCGTCCGCAGATCGAACAGCGCCCCATGCAGGACGCACTCGATTGAGGTGCCCTCGACGAACCCCTCGGAGAGGGACGATTTCCCGTGCGAGCACACGTCGTCGATGGCGTAGTAGTCACCCTCGGCCAAGAACAGCGCCCGAACCGGGCAACCTGTGCTCGTGATGACCTTGGCACCGCCCTCGGTCAGGTCGCCGACCCGCCCGGCGCTCGTCCACCGCTCGTCGTCCTGGTCGCTCATCGACCGTGCTCGCCTCTCAGAAGAAGATCGCCATGTTCTTGTCGAGCACGACGTTGACGTCGAGCACGATCGTGCGCCGCGAGATCTTCCACGAACCGTCAACCGGGTGCAGGATGTCCTCGCGGTACCCGGAGTACAGGGCGGTGTCGTACTCGGCGTGCGAGCGATGGCAGAGGAACGCGGTCTTGGTGTGCACCGTGCCGTCCTCCTCAACCCGCTCCACCACGAGGTTCCCGACCAGGTGGCGGGTCCGCGACGGTGGTTCCTCCGCCCAGGCCATCCCACTGTCCATGCGCTGAATGCGCACCAGCATCATCTTGCGGTCTTCATCGAAGAACGGCAGGTCGGTGCCATAGGGCGGGATCTCGCGATGCGACTCCCGGCTCGGCACGTTCTTACGCCGTGGCATGAAGTAGAGGACGTCCTCGGTGAAGAGGTCCAGCCACTCGTGCATCTTGCGCTCGTCGAGCAACCATGCCTCGGCGATGTAGAAGGAGTTCAGCTCCGTCCAGAGCTCCTGGGACGTCTTCGCACCCGCCGCAGGGGCGAACACCTCGGTCTCAGCGTCATGATCGATCACTGTCACAACAACCACCCGGACCTTTCAGGAGGAACTCGATGTGGATCTCGAAGTGGTTGACGACGATAGGTGCACCGGGCGGCCAGGGAGGAGACGCGCGGACCGCTCATCGGAACGTCTCTGTGCACTACACGGGGCGATGACTCGCCTGACATGCGACCGAAACACGCCCCGTGATCGGCATCATGAGTTCCTCGGGCCATGATGCTCACGAGCTGCCTCTCGCAGTGGTGCGGTCTGGCCGGAGCGCGGTTGACTGTCGCGATCGCCGAGTGGGCCCCCGGGCCCTACCGGTCGGAGCTCGGTTACGACTGGGGTGGGGCGCCGGGCCCCGAGCGAGGCCGGGATCCGCCCAATACTGCGCCCGCTGAAGTGACACCTACTGGCCGGACACCTCCAGACTTGGCAGTAGCCGAGGAGGAGGACGCGCGATGGGGCGTCGAAGTAAGTACCCCGAGGAGTTCCGCCGCAACGCCGCAGAGCTGGCTCTCGACGGGGGCCGTTCGGTCCGCGACGTGGCTCGCGAGCTCGGTGTGAACCACGAGACCCTGCGCAACTGGGTCGAGGCCCTGCGCCGGGAACGCCGCGACGGGCCCGCGGCGGTCACCGGGGAGGAACGTGCCGAGCTGGCCCGGCTACGGCGCCGGGTCGCCGAGCTCGAACTGGAAAAGGAGGTCCTGCGAAAAGCCGC
>NZ_JBFAON010000029.1:0-61671 GCF_040659795.1 Pseudonocardia sp. NPDC049635 | reverse complement strand
CCGTACACACCCTGTGGGACTACCACCGCCTCGACGATGGAACCGACACCATCACCGACGTCGGGATCGGCCTGGGCAGCCACGACCTGTCCGTGCCCCGGCGGGGTGTGATCCTGCCATGTCGTGGGATGCGGCTCGTCCCATGTGGCGCCGGGTGTCCCATGATCTTGAAAGCGTGATCACGAGCGGCATCTGTCGTCGCTGGTCAGCGTACTATTTCGGACGTTCTGCCGGTTATCGTGCCGGTGGATTCTGAGTCCGCTGCTCTGACCGACTGAGCTACCGCCGCGATGCGCCGGAGGTTACCGGAGGAGGGTCTCCCCTCCTCCGGCAACTCGCTCAGTCCGCGGCCGGCGGCTTCCCCGATCCACGCGCGTCCGTCCGCAGCTCGGACGAGTCACCGTGCGGCCCCACCTGAGCCACCGACGAATCTTCCCGCGCACCCGCGGGGTCTGCCGTGTCGTCCGTGGCCTGCCCGGTGACGACGTCCCGGGACGGCGTGTCGACCCCGGTCGGCTGCTCCCGCAGGTGCCCGGAGACCACCACCGTCGTCGGCGGCACCTCCCGGCGGAACCCGACGAGCAGTGCGATCAGCATCCCGCAGACCAGGATGAAGATCGGCAGGCCGATGACGGTGATGACCTCCTGCAACGCCTCGATCGCCGTGTCCCCGCCGAGCAGCAGCAGGGCCGCGGCGAGCCCGCCGAGCGACAGCGCCCAGAACACGCGCTGACGCAACGGGCTCATCTCACCCTTGCCGGTGCAGAGCATGTCCACGACCAGTGACGCCGAGTCGGCCGACGTGATCAGGAACAGCATCACGATGACGATCGCGATCCCGGACACCACCGTGGACAGCGGGAACTGCTCGAAGAACGCGAACATCGCCAGCGGAACGCTCTCGGCGACCGCCGCCGAGATCGGGCCGCCCTCACCACCGATGCCGTCGGCGGCCATCGCGGACCAGCCGAAGATCACGAACCAGACGACGGTGAACGCGGCGGGCGCGACGAGGACGCCGACCACGAACTCGCGGACGGTCCGGCCGCGTGAGATCCGGGCCAGGAACACACCCATGTAGGGCGCCCAGGTCACCGTCCACGCCCAGTAGAAGACGGTCCAGCTGGCTTGCCAGCCCCAGCCGTCGGCCTCGGTGTAGGTGGAGAGCGCGTCGTTCCAGAACGAGAGCGGGATGATCTGGGTGGCGTAGATGCCGACCGACTCGATCATCTGCCGGAGCAGGAAGACGGTCTCGCCGGTGAAGAGCACGAACAGCATCAAGCCGACCGCAGCCAGGATGTTGATGTTCGAGAGCCGCTTGATGCCGCGGTCCAGTCCTGATGCGACGGACCACGTGGCGACCACCGCGATGATCAGTACGACGCCGACGCGCAGCTCCGTCGAGTCGGCCAGACCAGTCATGGCGCTGATCCCCGCGCTGATCTGCGAGGTCCCGAGTCCGACCGAGACCGCGAGCCCGAACAGCGTGCCGAGCACGGCGAAGATGTCGATCGCCCGGCCGACCGGGCCGTGGATCTTCTCACCGAGCAATGGGTAGAACACCGACGAGACCCGCATCGGCAGCTTGTACCGGTAGATGAAGAAACCGAACGCAAGACCGGGGAGCGTGAAGATCGCCCAGGTGTGCAGGCTGAGGTGGTACATGGAGAACGCCATCGCGTCCTGCGCCGCCTGCCCGCTGTAGGGTTCCACGCCCTCGAACGGTGGACTCGTGAAGTGCGAGATCGGCTCGGCGACACCCCAGAACATCAGAACCGTGCCGATGCCGCCGGCGAACAGCATGGCGAACCAGGAAAGGTTCGTGAACTCGGGCTTGTCGCCCTCGGCACCGAGCTTCAGATTGCCGTACCGGGAGAACGCCGCCCAGATCAGGAAGACCAGCCACGCCGTCACCCCGATCACGAAGAACCAGCCGAGGTTGAACGTGATCCACTCGCGTCCCGCTGTGAACGCGGCGCCGATCGGCGCCGGGAACATCAGCAGTACCGCGAGGATGAACAGCATCGAACCGGCCGACCAGAAGAAGATCAGCGGGTTCGTGCGCAGGCCGAGCCTGCGCGCCAGGTCGTGCACGTCGAGCTCCTCCCCCGGGCCGATGCCGGCACCGCCTGACGTGGTCGGCCGAGTTCCTCGGGGAGTGATGGCGGTTCGGCACCGTTGTAGTCGCGCAAGAATGTCCGATATGAGACCCGGTGTCCACCTACGTGTGGGGCCGGAGCGGGCCCTGACCACCCTCGCGGAAGGCGTGACCTGCGACCATCTCAGGTCCGCAACGGTCCGCACCGGGGATCACCCGTCCGACGCCCGAGCACGCCTCCTACCCTCGTCCGATGCGGCTCGGCTATCTCACCCACGTCACAGGAACGAATCCGGCGCGCGCGTACCGCGAGACGGTGGATCTGGCGGTGCACGCCGAGGAGCTCGGATACGACTCCTTCTGGGTCGCCCAGCACCACGACGGTCATCTGGGCGGGCGGCTGCCCTCGCCGCTGGTACTGCTCGCCGCCGTCGCGGAACGGACCCGCCTGATCCGGTTGGGGACGGCGGCCGTCGTGCTGCCGCTGGAGGACCCCCGCCGGCTCGCCGAGGACGCGTCGGTGCTCGACGCGTTGGCCGGTGGGCGCCTGGAGTTCGGGATCGGGGCAGGAGCCGACCCGGACGCGTCCCGCCGGTTCGGCAGACGGTTCGACGACCGGCACACCGCGACGGTCGCCGCGCTCGACATCCTGCTGGAACTGCTTCCCGGTGAACTCGCCGAGCAGCGGATGTGGTGGGCGACGGCGTCGTCGGTCGATGCGGCGGCCGACCGGGGCCTCGGGGTGATCTCCGGTCGCCCGGCCGGACCCGGATCGGGGGTCGTCGCCGACCTCGCCCGGTACTGGACCTACGCGCGCGGGCTCGCGCGGGTGGCACTGTCACGGCCCCTGCCCGCCGGGCACTCCCCGGGCCGGATCATCGACGACCTGCTGGCCGACCCCGCCGTTCCGTGGGCCGGGGAGATCATCGTGCAGGCCCAGCCGTCGTCGGTGTCCACCGAGGTGCACCGGGAGACGATGGAACGCTTCGCCCGGTTCGTCCGGCCCTTCCTCGGGGTCGCCGGGCCTGCGTATGCGGCGCCGCTGCCGCAGGCGCCCGAGCCGGACGACGACGACCTGCCGCTGCTACGGCCACGGCCGGTCCTCCGCTCCCACCGGTAGCCGCGACCCACCGCGCTCCTGCTGCCCAGCGGCGACGTACGGTGGCCCGGAGCGGAACGCCAGGCACCGGATCCATCCGTCGCTGCCTCCACACCCGCGCGCCGATGACGCGTGTCCTGTGGAGGTCTACCCGTGGCCCTGGTGCGCCACAGTGCAGCCGACCTGCGTGCCAAAGCTGACGCGCACGAGCTGGACGATCTGCTCGTGCGGCAGGCACGGATCGTGTTCGACAGCTCCGTCGGGGCAGGGGAGATCCGCTCGTGGCGGGAGAGCCTGCCGGCGTTGCTCGCCGACGTGCACGAAGCGGGGTTGGGCCACGTCGAGGTCTTGCTCGAACACAAGCTGCCCTTCTCCCCGAAGCGGGTGGACGCCGTCCTCTGTGGTGTCAGCCCGCGCACCGGCCGACCGAGCTACGTGGTGGTCGAGCTCAAGCAGTGGACGAACGCGGTCCAGCGGGAGGACGGACTCGTCGACGTCCCGCAGTACGGTCGGCCGGTGCTACACCCGGTCGTCCAGGTACGGACGTACTGTGACTACCTCGTGGACTTCGTCCCCGTGCTGTCACCCGAGCACAGCGACGTCCACGGAATCGCGTACCTGCACAACGCATCGGCCGCCGGATGGCAACTGGACACGTTCGAGGTCGACGCCCACGGCCGACTGTTCCGGGGTGACCAGCGCGGTGGGCTGGTCCGGGAGCTCCGACGGTTGCTCGATCCCGACCCGGCGTCCGCCGACGCGGCCCGGCTCGCGGCCGACCAGCTGCTCGAGGCCGCTCCGCGACCGTCGAAACCGCTGCTGGCGGTTGCCGCGGACGAGGTCCGCGAGCGGGAGCAGTTCGTGCTCGTCGACGAACAGCAGGTCGCCTACACGCTGGTCGAACACGCGGTGCAACGAGCACACCGAAGCAACACGAAGACGGTGGTCATCGTGCTCGGCGGTCCTGGCTCCGGCAAGAGCGTGCTGGCGCTCAGCCTCCTCGGCGATCTGTCCCGGAAGGGTCGCGAAGTCATGCACGCCACCGGCTCCAGCGCTTTCACCCAGACCCTGCGCAAGATCGTCGTCGGATCCCGGTCCCAGAGGTCACAGAAGCTATTCCAGTACTTCAACAGCTTCGTCGGGGTCGAGCCCAACACCCTTGACGTCGTGATCTGCGACGAGGCACACCGGATCCGGGAGACCAGCGTCAACCGTTTCACCAGGGCAGACAAGCGTGCGCGTGCCCGCCCCCAGGTCGACGAGCTGATCGCTGTGGCCCGGGTCCCGGTCTTCCTGCTCGACGAGCACCAGGTGGTCCGTCCCGGCGAGATGGGCACCGAGGCCGAGATCCGCGCCGCTGCGGAGCGGGCCGGGTGCAAGGTCGAGGTCGTCCGGCTCGCCGGTCAGTACCGGTGCGGCGGGTCCGAGTTCTACGAGCAGTGGGTACTGCGGCTCCTGGGGCTCGATCCGCGACCGTCGATCCGCTGGTCGGAACTCACCGGCTCGACACCGGAGGAGACCTATCGCGTCGCGGCCCTGCCCTCGCCCAGCGCACTGGAAGGTTGGCTGCTGGCGGAGACACACGGGACGTCGGCGACCGCCCGGCTGGCCGCAGGATACTGCTGGCGTTGGAGTGACCCGGTGACCGACGACGGCGGCGCACGCCGACTCGTCGACGACATCGTCATCGGCAACTGGTCCCGGCCGTGGAACGCGAAACCCGACAAGGCGGTCCCGGGTGCACCGCCCTCGCACTACTGGGCGAGCGACCCGCGCGGGTTCGCGCAGGTCGGATGCATCTACACCGCGCAGGGCTTCGAGTACGACTGGTCGGGCGTGATCATGGGGCCGGACCTGGTGCGGCGGGACGACAGGTGGGTGGCCGACCGGTCACGCTCGTTCGACGGACCGGTGAAGAAGGCCGGTGACGAGTTCCCCGCGCTGGTACGCAACACCTACAAGGTGCTGTTGACGCGGGGCATGCAGGGCACCGGTGTCTACTCCACCGATCCCGAGACCCAGGCGTTCCTCGAGGACCTCTGCCGCTGACCCGCGGACCGCCCGTCCGGTCCGTCGCACCGGTGCGACAGCCGCACCGCCTGCCGGGAACCGTGCCTGCTCCGTGCTCGTTCCCCGCACATGTACGAGTACAAGGTGGTCGAGCTCCGTGAGGGCCTCATCGGCGGCAAGATGTCCGGCGACAAGCTGGAGCGGATCCTCAACGACAACGCGGCCGAGGGCTGGCGGCTCAAGGCGATCACCTCGGTCGAGGTGAAGGGCCGGATCGGCCCGGGCGGTGTCGACGGCGTCCTGGTCACCTTCGAGCGGCAGCGCTGAGGGCCCTCACCACGCCCACGATCCGGTCACCAGCCCCACCCCGGCCAGGGCGAGCAGCGCGACCACGACCTGCTCGCCGCGCCCGCCGGTGCGGAACCGCAACACGTCCGGCCAGCGGATCCGGGCCACCGGCCAGAACGCGAACCGGTTGCCCGCCGAGGTCAGCTCGTCGCCGATCGCCCCGATCCAGCACCCGGCGCCCGCCGCGATCCCGGTCCACACGGCGGTGTCGCCGGGCAGCAGGTGGCCGGTCGCCCACCAGGCGAGCAGGCCGATCCCGGCGGCGAACACCGGCGAGTGCGAGAACCCGCGGTGCGAGACGCCGGTGAGCAGCCGGGACAGCCACCGGATGAGCCGGCAGAGCAACCAGGTCACCGGGGGGAGCGCCCGCGTCGCGGTGCTGTTCGGGTGATCGAGGTCGGGTGCGAACGCCGCGAGCGCGCACACCAGCACGACGACCGGGGCGAGCATCGGTGGCGGCGGCACCGCGGCGCAGACGGCGAGTCCGAGCACCGCACCGGACAGCGCGTGGGTTCGGCCCATCACCTGGTCATCACGGCGTCGCGCTCCCCGGGGGTCGTCGATCAACGGTCCCGGGGACGACCGGGCCGGCTCCGATCCTATCGAGCGCCCGGGCCCGCCCCCGGTCCTCGACACGCACGAGCGACAGCAGGATTGATCTCGCCGACGGCGAGGTACCCGCGGGGCATGACCGACGAGCTCCCGATCCCCGGTTACGACCAGCTTCCGGAGAGCGGCCTGGCGAACCGGATCCGCACGCTCGACGCCGACGGCGTCGCCACCCTGCTCACCCACGAACGCGAGCACGCCGACCGGATCCAGGTCGTCATGATGCTGGAGAAGCGGCTCGACGACCTGCGCTCGGGTGCCGCGGAGCCCACCGGCGGTGATCCGGCGGGCGCGCAACCCGAGGTCGGCTCCGCACCGGACCGTGGCTCCCCCGCCCAGGGCACCGGGGACGCCGGGCAGCAGCAGAACAACCAGCCGCTGCGGCACGGCGTCGCCGAGCAGACGCCGAACCGTCCGATCCGCTGAACGACCGTCGCGCCACCGTGCGCGCCGACCCGAGGAGTGTCCATGACCTACCGCGACGATCTACGCGTCGACAAGGCCCTGCAGGGCGCCGACTTCCCCCGCACCCGCCAGCAGGTGCTCGACTACGCCCGGGACCGCGGCGCCGACGAGAAGACCCTGGAGGCGATGCGGGCGCTCCCGGAGGGCACCTACGACAACGGTGAGCAGGTGGTGCGTGCCGTGCCGCAGGAACCCGAGGGCGATCTGCCGGGCGGTTCCGCCCGCTGAGCGGCCGCCGGTTCAGAGTTCCGCGCGCACCTGCGCGGCGCCCTGCGCGAGCGCCCGCATCTTGCCCTCCGCCGTCGCCCGCGGGAGGTACTTCATCCCGCAGTCGGTCGAGGGCACGATCCGGTCCGGGGTGACGTGCCCGAACGCGCGCCGCACCCGGGCCGCGACGACGTCGGCGGTCTCCACCTGTGGATCGGACAGGTCGATCACCCCCAGGATGATCGTCTTGCCGGGCAGGTCGGCCAGCACCCCCAGGTCCAGCCCGGACTGCGCGGTCTCGATCGACACCTGGTCCACCGGGCAGTCGGCCAGCTCCGGCAGGAAGGAGTACCCCTCCGGCCGCTCGTGGATGATCGCCGCGTACCCGAAGCAGATGTGCACCGCCGTCGTCCCCGACACGCCGTCCAGGGCCGCGTTCAACGCCGCCAGTCCGTACGCCCGCGCGGCGTCCGGGCGCGCCTGCATGTACGGCTCGTCGATCTGCACGACGTCGGCGCCCGCCGCGTGGAGATCCTTGATCTCGGCGTTCACCGCGGCCGCGTAGTCCATCGCGGCGGCCTCGGCGTCGGGGTAGTAGTCGTTCTGCGCCTGCTGGCTCATCGTGAACGGGCCCGGCACGGTGATCTTCACCGTGCGGTCGGTGTGCGCCCGCAGGAACCGGGCGTCCGCCACCTGCACCGGCGCCGGGCGCCGGATCGGCCCGGTGATCCGCGGCACCGGGTTCGGGTGCCCGCTGCGGTCCAGCGCCGTGCCCGGGTTGTCCACGTCCACCCCCTCCAGTGCCGTCGCGAAGTGGTTGGAGTAGCTCTCCCGCCGGATCTCCCCGTCGGTGACGATGTCGAGCCCGGCGACCTCCTGAGCGCGGATCGCCAGCCGGGTCGCGTCGTCCTGCGCCTCGGCCAGGTGCTCGGGCGCGGGGCGCCAGAGCTCCTTGGCCCGCACCCGCGGCGGGAACCGGTCGGCCAGCCGGGCCCGGTCGATCAGCCATTCCGGCTGGGCGTAGCTCCCGACCAGCGACGTGGGCAGCACGGGCAGCGGCACAGGCACTCCTTCGCATCGTGGGCCGCGGCGAGACACACCCTCGCCGCATGACGGACACATGTCCGATCCTCTGGCACCGTCGCGGGCCGGTCAACCCACCGATCGCCGGCCCCATCGAGTCCGGCGCGCGACGGACCGAACAGGGAATGACTGGAACGGACATGCGTCCGCTCTCCTGCGGGCACGTGCCGGGGCCCGACCGCACCCCGCACCCGGCCTGCCGGGGAAGCATGCCCGTCCGGATCGGCTCGCGGCCCGCGCCGCGCTGCTGGACCGGCCGCAGCGGCTCCCGCCCGGTGCGAGAGCCCGGGGGTTGGCCACCACGGCCTCTCCCCCGCAGGATGGGGCCGTGGACGGCACCTGGCGGAACTGGGCAGGCAACCAGCGCACCCGGCCGGTCCGCACGGTGCGCGCCCGCGACACCGACGAGGTCGCCGCAGGCGTTCGCGCCGCCGCCGAGGACGGCCTGCGGGTCAAGGCGATCGGTAGCGGCCACTCGTTCACCGGCGTCGGTGTCCCCGACGGGGTCGCGATCGCGGCCCCGTCGGACCCGGCCCGGATCCGGCTGGACGGCCCCACCGCTCACGTCCCGGCCGGGGTCACCCTGCACGCGTTGAACCGGCGGCTCTGGGAGCTCGGCCGGGCACTGCCCAATCTCGGCGACATCGAGGCGCAGACCGTCGCCGGTGCGATCTCCACCGGCACCCACGGCACCGGCGCCGGGTACCGCGGTATCGCGGCCCAGGTCGAGGGCGTGGAGCTGGTGCTCGCCGACGGCAGCGCGCACCGTCCCTCCGGGACCGAACTCGCCGCCGCCCGGATCGGGCTGGGCGCGCTCGGTGTGCTGACCGAGGTGAGCCTGCGGACCGTGCCCGCGTTCCGGCTGCGCGCGACCGAGACGGTGCGGCCGCTGGCGGAGGTGCTCGACGGGCTCGACGCGCTCACGGCCGCGCACGACCACGTCGAGTTCTACTGGTTCCCGCACACCGAGCTCGCCGTGCTGAAGGTGAACGACCGCGCCGGCGACGACACCCGCGGGCGCGGCCGGGCGGCGGCCTGGATCGGTGACGAGCTGCTCGGCAACGCCGGGTTCGGCCTCGCCTGCCGGGCCGGGGAGCTCGCCGGGTCGCTGGTGCCCCGGCTGAACGGGTTCCTGGCCCACCGGATGCCCGCCGGCAGCTACGTGGGCCGGTCCTACGAGGTGTTCTGCAGCCCGCGCCGGGTGCGGTTCGTGGAGATGGAGTACGCCGTCCCGCGGGCGGCACTGCCGGAGGCGTTCGCCGGGTTGCGCACCGCCGCCGCCCGGCACGGCCACGGCGTCACGTTCCCGGTCGAGGTGCGGGTGCTCGGTGCCGACGACGTCCCGCTGTCCACCGCGTACGGCCGCGACACCGCCTACCTGGCCGTGCACGTACGGGCCGGACGGCCGTTCGAGGCCTACTTCGGCGCCGTCGAACCGGTGCTGTCCGCGCTGGACGGCCGCCCGCACTGGGGCAAGCTGCACACCATGACCGCGGAGGCACTGCGGTCCCGCTACCCGGCGTACGACGACGTCGTCGCCGTCCGCGACCGGCTCGACCCGGAGGGCCGGTTCCGCAACCCCTACCTGGACCGGGTCCTGGGAGTGCCGTGCGCGTCGCCGACCTGACCACCCCCGCGCTGCTCGTCGAGAGGGGCGCGCTGGAGGCGAACCTCGCCGCCATGGCCGCGGCGCTGCCCGGGTCGCGGCTGCGCCCGCACGTCAAGGCGCACAAGACGACCGCTCTCGCCGCCCGGCAGGCGGCGCACGGCCACCACGGCTTCACCTGCGCCACCGTGCGTGAGGTGGAGGGCATGGCGGCGGCCGGCCTGGGTACGGACCTGCTGCTCGCCAACGAGGTGCTCGACGCCCGCCGGCTGGGCGCCGTCGTCGACGCCGGTGCCCGGGTGACAGTGGCGATCGACTCGCCGGAGACCCTGCGGGCAGCGGTCGACGGCGGGGTGCGGGAGGTCCTCGTCGACGTCAACGTCGGGCTCCCGCGCTGCGGGATCGCGCCGGAGCGGGCCGGTGCGCTCGCTGACGCCGCCCGCGCCGCGGGGCTGACGGTACGCGGCGTGATGGGCTACGAGGGACACCTGCAGATGCTCCCCGACCAGGCCGAACGGGCCCGGCTCACCACCGAGTGCACCGACCGGTTGCGCGCCGCGCACGCCGACGTCGGCGGGGAGGTGATCTCCGGCGGCGGGACGGGGACGCACGCGATGAACACCGTCTGCACCGAGATCCAGGCCGGCTCGTACGCCCTGATGGACACCGCCTACACCGCCGCCGGGCTGGGCTTCCGGCAGTCGCTGACCGTGCTGGCCACCGTCATCTCGGCGACCGGTCCGGCCGGGGACATGCCGGGCTGGGCCGTGCTCGACGCCGGGCTCAAGGCCTTCGGCATGGACCACGGCAACCCCGAGGTCCCCGGCGGGCAGGTGTGGTTCGTCGCCGACGAGCACCTGACGTTCGCCACCGACCCGTTGCCGCGCCCCGGTGACCGGGTGCGGGTCGTCCCGGCGCACGTCGACCCGACGGTCGCCCTGCACGAGCGGATGTACCTGGTGGACGGCGACGGCCCGGACGCCGAGGTGCTCGACACCTGGCCGGTCGACCTGCGCGGCTGGTGAACGGCGCGGCTCGACGGGGCCGCACCGAGCCGCACCGACGGTGGTCGCTGCACCCCGGCTCGAACGCACCGGTCCCGTGCGCCTTCGACGACGTGGTCCGGCAGGGCAGCCGGGCCGGGTGGGTGGGGCCGGCGGGCCCGGGATCAGGCGTACCGCTGCGCCAGCGCGGCCAGGCCGGTGGCGAACACCCCGTTCGCGAACAGCTCGACCAGGTCGCCCTCGGCGGCTGCGTCGGCGTCGAACTCGGTCCACCACTCGCCGAAGGTGTGCCCGACCGCGGTGACCGGAGCCAGCCGCAGGGTGGAGACGTAACGGCGCACCGGGAACGGCGACTCGAGGATCTCGTAGGTCACGGCGTGGCCGCGCTCGTCGAGGGCCAGCAGCTCCTCGACGACGACACCGCCGTCACCCAGCACGAGCCTGCGCTGCGCCCCGATCTCGGTGCCGGACGCGCCGCGGATCAGCTCGCAGCCCTCGATCGCCGGATGCCAGCGGTGCAGGCCGCCGAAGTCGCGCACGTGCGGCCAGACCTCGGCCAGTGGTGCGGTGATCACGGCGCTGGAATAGGGACGGGGCACGGCGTCTCCTCCTCGGGAGCTGTCAGGTCTCGGTGCGCAGGTGCGGCGCCTGGGCGGCGAGGGTGTCGAGCTGGGCGCGGACCTCGGCGAACCCGGTGTCCGAGCGCAGGTCGAGGGCGATCGACGCCGCCTGCTCGGTGGTCTGGCCGAACGCGGCGCGGGCCTGCTCGAGCCGGTCGGCGATCACGACGGCGGTGGGGCCGCCGGGAGCCTGCCCGGCGTCCAGGCTCTCGCCGAGCACGGCCAACCGCAGTGCCTCGTCGAGCTGCTGGTCCAGTTGGCGCCCGACGTCGGTGAACCAGCTGCGCGCCGGGCCGTCCGGGGTGGTCCGCACGACCGCGTGGTACGCCGTCACGGCGCGCACGCAGTCCTCGTAGGCACCGGCCCACCAGCTGCCGGGACGCAGACCCGGCGGCAGCACCGGACGCGCCTGGCCCTGCGCCGCCTGCATCGCCGCTCGCTCCTGCGGGCTGGGCGACCGCAGCCAGGCACGGGTCGCGAGCTGCACGGGCAGGCCGACCAGCAACCCGAACGGGATGCCCACGAACAGCACGGTCACAATGAGGATCGCCAGCGCACCGGGCAGGCCGTCGAGGCTGCTGGGCTCATCCGTCACGGCCATACCGATCAGGCCGAGCACGCCGAACCCGAGGGCGGCGATCCCGCCCACGATCAGCGATCCGAACCGGGCCAGCGCGTGCTGCGGCCAGCGCCCCCGCACCCGCATCCGACGCCGCCAGTCACCGCCCGGTGGCGGCGCCGGCCGTTGCCGGGCCGTCACGGTTCCAGCGCGTTCTGGAAGGCGCGGGTCGGCGCGGTCCGCGGTCCCTCGGTCAGCAGCCGCTCGACCGAGGACGCCTCGGGCACCGCCCCGGCGGCCCGCACGTCACCGCCGGACGGCGCCGGGCCGGGTTCGGTGGGCACGTCGCTCCGGCATGTCCCGGCCCCGGCGGCGATCACCCGATCCGCCACGAAGTCGATCTCGACATCCCCGGTGGCACGAGTCCCGATCACATACGCGCTCCGCACACCCGAGTTCTACCGCTATCCACCTGCCGGGGCGAGAGCCGAGACCGGAACGGCACCGGGCAGTATGGGCGCGGTGCCCCAGGAAGCCGGGCTCGTGACCTCGCGGCCCCCGATGTCGTTGGAGTGACATGCACGGTCAACCGGACGGCCACCACGGCATCGTGCTCCCGCTCGACGGGCGGCCCGGCGCTCCCGCACCCGGGCACCCGGAACGCAACGGCGGCCCCCGGCCCGGGCCCGCCCTGTTGCTCAGCTGGGAGCCCGCCGACGACGCCGACGACGCCCGCGGCTGGGGCGACCGGCTCACCCCCGCCAGCGAGCTGGCCCGTCACCTGGCCCGCCCGCGCGCCCCACGGACCGGGCTCGCGGTGCGGCTCGCGCTGCCCGAGGCGTTCGGCGCGGAACCGTTGCTACGACTGGTCGGGGCCGATTCACAGCCGGCCCGGCCCGGCCCCTCGACGCTGCTGCCGGTCGGGGCGCCCGGTTCCGGCGCCGCACCGGGCACGACACTGGGGGTGCTGGTCCTCGCGATCGCCGTGGAGATCGCCGCCACCGGTACCCAGCACCGGGTGCTGGAGGCGATCACCTCGGCCGCGGCAGATCTGGCACCTGCCGGCGTGACCGGCCCGGACTCCCGGCTGCGGGCCGCCGAGGAAGCGCTGCGCGCGGCCCAGACCGACCTGCTCGAGCGTGGCGCGATCGGCCCGGACACCGGCTTGGACACCGCGGTGGCGAACCTGTCCGTGCTGCGGCACCAGACGCACGCCCGGCTGTCGGGATGGGAGCGGGTCGCGGCCGCCGCCGCCCCGTCGGGCACCGTCGGGATCGCGCTGCGCGAACAGCTCGGCGAGATCGGCAAGCTCGGTTGGGACGCGTTCCCGGCCGCCGTGCACGGCGCCTACCAGGCGCTGATCCTCGACGCGCGGCGGATCCTGCTCGTGGCCGCCGAACAACTGCTGCGCTCACCGAGCAGGCCGCTGACGGCGCTGCGGCCGCTGATCGAGCCCGACCTGGCCGGGCGCGCGGCCGACATCGGACGGTTGCACCGGATGCTGACCGCCCTGTCGGTCCTGCCGCTGACCGTGCGCAAGCGCTCGGGCGGGATGCTGCCGAACCTGATCGCCGACCAGGCGGCGACGAACGCGCGCACCCAGGCGCTGTTCACCCGGATGGCGAACGCGCTGCACCCGCCGTCGTGGTGCGGCCGGATCGCGGTGGAGGTGCGGGCACTGCCGACCGGCGAGCTGCAGGTCCTGCGTCCGGCCTGACCGTCCCGCCCGGGGAACGGACTTCCGTGGCGGTGGTGCCACGGAGGTCCGTCCACGACCGCAGCGGTTCAGCGGGCGGCGGCCTTCGCGCGCTTCCGCGCGTCCTCGGCGGCGCCCTTGGCCTGCTTGGCGGCGTCGGCACCGACGCTGGACGCCCGGTCGGCGAGGTCCGAGCCGAAGCGGGCCGCCTGGGCCTGGGCCTGACCCACCAGCGTGCTCAGCCGGTCGGCGTACTCGGGGGCGCGCTTCTCGGCGCGGGCGAGCGCCTTCTGTGCCTGCTTCTCCCAGCGGGCGCGCCGCTTCTCCGCCTCCTTGAGCCACCGGTCGCCGGTCTTCCCGGCCGCCTTGCGGTACTGGGCGCCCCGCTTGTCGACGGCCTTCTCCAGCTTGTTCCCGTGCTTCGCGGCCGCCTTGGCGAGCTTGGCGCCCTTCTTCTCGGCGGCCTCGGCCCGCTTCTCGGCCTTCTTCGCGGCCCGCTGGGCCGCCGCCGACAGCTGCTCGGACCAGGTGGAGGCCCGCTCGGAGGCGACCTCACCGAGGTGCGCGACCTGCTCGGACGCCTTGCCGCTCCACTCGGTCGCCCGCTCGCGGACGACCGGGCCGTACTCCTCGGCGGCGTCGTGCAGCTTCTCCCGGGTGCCCGCGGCCGCGGCGGCGATCGAGGTGCCCGCGCCGGCCAGCCCGGCGGCGAGCTGCGCCCCGCTGCCGGAGTCGGACGAGAGCCGGGCCTGGGCCTTCGCCGCGGCCTGGCGGGCGCGGTAGGCGTTCGACGGCTTGCCGTGGGTGTCGGACGCCGCGATCAGCAGTCCACCCAGCAGGCCGACGTTCTTCAGGAAGTGGATCTGCTGCTCGGTCCGGCGCTGCTGGTCGGTCTCCTCCCAGAACCGGTGCCCGGCGAGCGTGGTGGGGATCACGGTGGCGGCGAGGGCGGTGGACGCCAGCCGCGGGAACCTGCCCAGCGCGAGAAGCGAACCGGCGGCGATCTTCACCCCCGCGTCGATCTTCACCAGGGTCTCGTTGTCGGGACGGCGGTCGATCGGCGCGTTCTCGACGACCTTGTCGATCGCCGGTGCGGCCTGGTCCAGCACGGGCTTGGCGGCTTGCGCGTGGCCCTCGGGCTGGCGGAGCGCGGTCACGCCGCCGTAGATGAAAACGGCCGCGAGCATCGGCCGGGCAACTCGTCGCAAGACTGGCATGGGTCACCTTTCCCCGGTTCACCGCGTCCGCAAACCCCGGGGTGCGCTGGCATCACAGCGGCTGTGCCGCAATCATGCCCGGGTGACGAACGGACGGCGGGCTATCGGGCTCGACATCGGAGGAACGAAGGTCGCCGGAGCGATCGTGGGCGAGGATGGCACGGTCCACGCCGAACTACGGCGCAACACCCCGGACACGTCCGACGCCGCGACGATGAACGACCTCCTGGCGCAGATGGTCGCGGAGCTGCGCACCGGCGCGGCGGGCGGGGGCGTGTGCGCCATCGGCGTCGGCGCGGCCGGAACGGTCGAGTGGCCGACCGGCCGGATCCGCTGGGCGCCCAACAACAACTACGAGAACTGGGACGTGCGCGGCGACCTGGAACGGATGACCGGGCTACCGACCGTCGTCGACAACGACGGCAACGTCGCGGGCCTCGCCGAGGCCCGGCTCGGCGAGCGCCGCTACGACGACATGATCCTGCTGACCGTCGGCACCGGGGTGGGCGCCGGGATCGTGCTCGACGGCCGGATCTACCGGGGCACGCACGGCCTCGGCGCCGAGGTCGGGCACATGAACGTCAACCCGGAGGGCCCGCAGTGCGGGTGCGGCAACTTCGGCTGCCTGGAGTCGGTCGCCTCCGGCACCGCACTCACCCGGATGGCGCGCACCGCGGCCGCGCACGACCCGGACGGCATGCTCGCCCGGCTCGCCGCCGACGACGGTGGCGAGCTCACCGGCAAGCACGTGACGGCCGCGGCGATGGCGGGCGACCCGACAGCTCAGTCGCTGTTCCAGCGACTCGGCCGCGCGCTGGGCACCGGCATCGCGAGTATCAACGCGATCTTCGAGTTCGAGGTCGTGTTGATCGGTGGCGGTCTGGTCGACGCCGGCGAGCTGCTCCTCGAACCCGCCCGGCGCGCCGCGCGCGAGTTCCACTACGGCCCGCCGGACGTCCGCCCGATCCCGCAGGTGCTGCCCGCCACCTACAAGGGCGACGCGGGCAAGATCGGCGCGGGGCTGCTCGCGCTGGAGGAGAGCGCCGGCCCGGATCGCGCGGGGCTACCCTCGATCGGGTGACCCTCCTGCTCGGGCCGGTACTGCGGCACGTCGACGAGACCTCCGCCCTGGTGTGGGTGCAGACCGACCGGGCCTGCCGGGTGGAGGTGCTCGGCGCCGAGGCACGCACCTTCGAGGTCGCCGGCCTGCACTACGCCGTCGTCGTCGTGACCGGCCTGGAGCCCGACACCCGGCACCCCTACGAGGTGCACCTGGACGGGACGCGGGCGTGGCCGCCGCCGCACTCCCCGTTCCCGCCGAGCGTGATCCCGACCCGGGGCCCCGGCACCGAGCGGCGTCAGCGGATCGTGTTCGGGTCCTGCCGGTACGTCAAGCTCTCGGACCCGCGGACGGCCCGCGCCTACGGCCTGGACGCGCTCGACGTCTACGCCGCCCGGATGTCGGGCCTGCCGCCCCAGGAGTGGCCGAGCGTCCTGCTGATGCTGGGCGACCAGGTGTACGCCGACGAGCTCACCCCGCAGACCCGCCGCCGGATCGCCGGGCGCGGGGAACGCCACCCCGACTGGCCGGAGGACGAGATCGTCTCGTTCGAGGAGTACTCCGGGCTCTACCGCGACACCTGGTCGGATCCGGAGGTCCGGTGGATGCTCTCCACCGTCCCCACCGCGATGATCTTCGACGACCACGACGTCCGGGACGACTGGAACACCTCCGGCGCCTGGCGGGCGCAGATGGCGGAGCTGCCCTGGTGGCGGGAGCGGATCCGGGCGGGCCTGGCGTCGTACTGGGTGCACCAGCACCTGGGCAACCTCACCCCGGCCGAGCTCGCCGCCGATCCCGACTGGCAGGCCGTGCAGGCCTGCGACGGCGACGTGTGGCCGCTGCTCGCCGAGCGGGCCGACCGGTGGGACCTCGAGGTCGGTGACGACGACGACCGGCACAAGGACGAGCGGTTCTCCTTCTGCTGGGAGCTCGGCGGCACCCGGCTGATCGTGATCGACTCCCGGAACGGCCGGATCGTCGAGTCGCTGCCCCGCAAGATGGTCTCCGACGCCGAGTTCGACTGGATCCGCGGGCGCGCGCTCGCGCCGGGGCCGGTCGACCACCTCGTGCTGGGGTCGTCGATCCCGTGGCTGCTGCCGCAGGTCATCTCCGACCTGCAGGCAGGGGTGGAGAAGGGCGCGAACCGGCCGGGGCGGATCGGGCGGGCGGCCGAGTTCCTCCGCCAGGAGGCCGACGTGGAGCACTGGCCCGCGTTCGGGCACTCGTTCGCGAAGCTGGCCGATCTCGTGCGGGCCGCCTGCCTGCCGCGCGGCGGGGACCCGCCGCCGGCGACCGTGTCGGTGCTGTCCGGGGACGTGCACCACTCCTATGCGGCGGTCGCCGACGTGCACGCCGGCGCGCCGGGCGGCCGGGGCGGTGACACCCGGGTGCACCAGCTGACCTGCTCCCCGGTGCACAATGTCGTGCCCGGGTTCATGCGGGTGCTGTTCCGTGTCACCTGGTCGCAGCTGATCGCGCGGGCCAGCAACCGGTGGGCCCGCGACCACGACACGAACCGGGCCGGGGTCAGCTGGCAGCGCACGGCGGGCCCGCTGTTCGGCAACCTGATCGCCACCCTGGCCCTCGACGGGCGGCGGGCCACGGTTCGTTTCGAGCGCCCGCGGACGGCGTCCACACTGGACCTGGCCGCCGAGGTGGAGCTGACATCGCGGACCCCGCCGGAGCCCTCCCCGGCGGAGGTCACGTCGGTCGCCGGGCGGTAACGCGGTCAGAAATCGGTGCGGGACAGCCAGGTCGTCCAGATCGACGAGTCGCCGTGCACCTGGAGCCGGGCGTCGTCGGCGGGGATCCGGCGCAGCACGCCCTGGAGCAGGTCGGCCGCGGTGCCGCGGACGGCTGCCGCCCCCTTTCCGTGCCCGTTCTCCCACACGACCCGCCCGCCGGACGTCGTGATCATCCACTCGCCCGCGGCACCCAGACCGTCGTCCACCGCGTGCAGGTGCAGGGTCGCGCCCTCGGGCAGCGGCGGCTCGGCACCCGCCGGTCGGGCAGCCAGCAGGTCGAGCCACTCGGAGACACCGTCGGCGGCGACCTCCGGTGCGATCTCGAACGTGGCGCCGAGCGCGATCGCCGCATCGGCCCGGTGCACGGTCGCCTCGTGCAGCCTGCGCCGGATCCACCAGGACGCGGGCTTCGGGCCGGTGAAGGTCCAGACCGGTGCCGCGCGGCCGGCGACCGCCACCGCGTCGAGCAGTTCGGTGACGCCCTCGCGCAACCACCGTGCTCCCGCTTCGGGGCCCTCCTCGGCCGGCTTGCCGCCGACGACGGCACGCGGGTCCAGGCCCTCGGTGGCGCCCGCGGCGATCATCTGGGCCGCCCAGCGGTGGCCGCGCCCGACGTGCCGTTCCAGTTGGAGCAGGCTCCATCCCGGGCAGGTCGGCACCGGGAGGGAGAGATCGGCCGTCTGCAGCAGGTCGGCGAGCCGATCGTTCTCACGGATCAGGAGTCCGGCGTAGGGGTCGATCGTGCTTCCCTGGGATGTCCCCGGCATGAACTCGGGCCTCCGCTCACGAAACTGTCGACGTCGTTCCGGCGAGTCGCGCATGACGATCTTGCCGGTCGGGTAGGCATAGATCATGCCTCCGCACCGCGACTGGACGCGACGGGGAGTCGGGCGCGCGCTGCTGTACTGGCCGCTGGTGGCCTTCCTGCTGGTCGCGGCCTTCCCCGCCGCCGCGGTGCCGCTCGTCATGGTATCCGGGTTCGCCCTGCTGATCCTCGGCCTCGTCGGCAGTTTCGCCGGGAAGCGGTGGCGCGCGAGGCGACTCGCGAAGGCACGGCGGATGGTCGCCGAGCTGGCCGACCCGCGTGCGGCCGACGCTCCCGACGGCGACCCGACGGCCCGGCCGGCCCCCTGCGCGACGGCATGGCCCACCGGGCGACACGCCCGGCGCCCGCGGCAGCACCACGCCCCGGCCACCGCGCGCCCGGCCCCGGTCGCCGAGGAGCCCGCGCAACCGAGCGCGGCCTGAGCATCCACCACTGACCCCGTCGCGGGCCCGGCACAACGGGCGCGCGACGGGGTCAGTGCCGTGTCGACGGCGAGTCGACGGCGAGTCGACGGCGAGTCGACGGCGAGTCGACGGGGCACCGACGGCGTGCCGCGTCGCCCCGGTGTGAGCCGCACCCCGTTTCTTGTACGTCCAATACTAGGATGTCAAACTAAACGGGCCGGGGTCGTCGTCCGCACACCCGGCGGGAGGAGCGGGTCATGGCCGACAGCCGCGGAGCGAGCACCGACAGCGAGCTGCACGTCCCCACCCACCCCGTCCGGTTCGTCACCGCGGCGAGCCTGTTCGACGGGCACGACGCAGCGATCAACATCATGCGGCGGATCCTGCAGAAGCAGGGTGCCGAGGTGATCCACCTGGGGCACAACCGCTCCGTCGACGAGGTCGTCACCGCGGCGATCCAGGAGGACGTCCAGGGCGTCGCGATCTCGTCCTACCAGGGCGGGCACGTCGAGTACTTCTCCTACCTGGTGGAGCTGCTGCGCGAGCGCGGCGCAGGCCACATCAGGGTCTACGGCGGGGGCGGCGGCGTGATCGTGCCCGAGGAGATCGAGCTGCTGCACTCGCGCGGCGTCGCCCGGATCTTCTCCCCGGAGGACGGCCAGCGCCTCGGCCTCCCCGGAATGATCAACATCATGATCCGGGAGTGCGACACCGATCTGGCCGCGCTGGCCCCGGCCGCGGGCGGCTACGAGAGCTCCGCGTTCTCCGACGGCGTCCTCTCCGGTGAGACCGCCGCGCTGGCCCGCGCGCTCACCCTCGCCGAGACCGGACGTCTGCCCGCCGAGCTCCACCAGCGCATCACCTCCGCCGAGCGAGCGGTGCCGGTCCTCGGCATCACCGGCACCGGTGGCTCCGGCAAGTCCTCGCTGACCGACGAGCTGGTCCGCCGGTTCCGGCTCGACCAGGAGGACAAGCTGCGGATCGCCGTCCTCGCGGTCGACCCCACCCGCCGGCGGGGCGGCGGCGCGCTGCTCGGCGACCGGATCCGGATGAACGCGCTCTCCGGGGACCGGGTGTTCTTCCGGTCGCTCGCCACCCGCGGCAACGACGGCGGTGCGCTGCCCGAGCGGCTCGGTGACACGATCGCGGTGCTCAAGGCCGCCGGCTTCGACCTGGTGATCGTCGAGACCCCCGGTATCGGCCAGGGCGACGCCGGCATCGTCGGGTTCGTCGACCACTCGCTGTATGTAATGACGCCCGAGTTCGGCGCCGCGTCCCAGCTCGAGAAGATCGACATGCTGGACTTCGCCGACGTCGTCGCGATCAACAAGTTCGAGCGCCGCGGCGCCGAGGACGCCCGGCGCGACGTCGGCCGCCAGCTCGTCCGCAACCGCGAGGAGTTCGGCGCGAGCTGGGAGGACATGCCGGTCTTCGGCACCTCGGCCGCCACCTTCAACGACGACGGGGTCACCGCCCTCTACCAGTACCTGCGCGACCTGCTCGCCGCCGACGGCCTGACTGTCGGCGAGGGCAGGCTGCCCCGGGTGGAGACGAAGACCTCCAGCCACCACGCCGCGGTCATCCCGCCCGAGCGGGTCCGCTATCTCGCCGAGATCGCCGAGACGGTGCGCGGCTACCACGCCGACACCGAGGCCCACGCGATCGCGGCCCGGACCGCGCAGCACCTGCGCACCGCCCGCGAGCTCGTCGGCGGCGAGATCGGCGAACTCACCGGCGCGCTCGAGAAGGCCGAGCGGCAGCTGCCCGCCGAGGCCGCCGAGCTGCTGGGGAGCTGGCCGTCGGTGGTCGAGGACTACTCCGGCGACGAGTACGTCTACACCGTGCGGGACAAGGAGTTCCGCACGAAGCTGACCCGCGAGACCCTGGCCGGCAACAAGGTCCGCCGGGTCGCGCTCCCCCGCTACGACGACGATGCGCAGCTGCTGCGTTTCCTGCGCCGGGAGAACCTGCCCGGGCGTTTCCCCTTCACCGCCGGGGTCTTCCCGTTCAAGCGGGAGGGCGAGGACCCGGCCCGGATGTTCGCCGGCGAGGGCGACCCGTTCCGCACCAACCGCCGGTTCAAGTACCTCTCGCAGGACTCCGAGGCCAAGCGGTTGTCGACCGCGTTCGACTCGGTCACCCTCTACGGCCACGACCCGGACACCCGTCCCGACATCTACGGCAAGGTCGGCACCTCGGGCGTCTCGATCGCCACGCTGGACGATCTGAAGGCGCTCTACGACGGCTTCGACCTCTGCTCACCGACGACGTCGGTGTCGATGACGATCAACGGCCCGGCACCGACGATCCTGGCCTACTTCCTCAACACCGCGATCGACCAGCAGGTCGACAAGTTCCGCGAGGAGCAGGGCCGTGAGCCCGACGCCGCCGAGCACGAAGAGCTGACGGCCTACGCGCTGGCGAACGTGCGCGGCACGGTGCAGGCCGACATCCTCAAGGAGGACCAGGGCCAGAACACCTGCATCTTCTCCACCGAGTTCTCGCTGCGGATGATGGCCGACATCCAGGAGTGGTTCATCGCGCACCACGTGCGCAACTTCTACTCGGTCTCGATCTCCGGCTACCACATCGCCGAGGCCGGGGCGAACCCCATCTCGCAGCTGGCCTTCACGCTCGCCAACGGGTTCACCTTCGTCGAGAGCTACCTGGCCCGCGGGATGGACATCGACGACTTCGCGCCGAACCTGTCGTTCTTCTTCTCCAACGGCATGGACGCCGAGTACACCGTGATCGGCCGGGTCGCCCGCCGGATCTGGGCGATCGCCATGAAGGAGCGCTACGGCGCGAACGAGCGGTCGCAGAAGCTGAAGTACCACGTCCAGACCTCCGGCCGGTCGTTGCACGCGCAGGAGATGAACTTCAACGACATCCGGACCACGCTGCAGGCGCTGTGCGCGCTCTACGACAACGCGAACTCGCTGCACACCAACGCCTACGACGAGGCGATCACCACGCCTACCCAGGAGTCGGTGCGCCGCGCGATGGCCATCCAGATGATCATCACCAAGGAGTGGGGTCTGTCGATGAACGAGAACCCGCTGCAGGGTTCGTTCGTCGTCGACGAGCTGACCGACCTGGTCGAGGAGGCCGTGCTCCAGGAGTTCGAGTCGATCGCCGAGCGCGGCGGCGTGCTGGGCGCCATGGAGACCGGTTATCAGCGCGGCAAGATCCAGGACGAGTCGATGCTCTACGAGCACCGCAAGCACTCGGGCGAGCTGCCCATCGTCGGCGTGAACACCTTCCTCAAGCCCGACGGCAGCGACGACGAGCCGCAGGAGATCGAGCTGGCCCGCGCCACCGAGGAGGAGAAGCGCTCGCAGCTCGAGCGGCTGGCGGACTTCCAGTCCCGGCACCGCACCGAGGCCGAGCAGGCGCTGCGCAGGCTCCAGGACGTGGCGACCGGTGACGGCAACGTGTTCGACGAGCTGATGAAGGCCGCGCGGGTCTGCTCGCTGGGGCAGCTGACGAACGCGTTCTTCGAGGTCGGCGGGCAGTACCGGCGCAACATGTGACGACGGCGCCCCTCGCGGGGGCGCGCCGGTGACCTCCCAGGGCGCCGGTCGGTCGGTCCGAACCGGACCGACCGGCCGGCGCCCTTCGTCCGTCCGGCGGGCCGGCCTGCCCTGCGGGGCGGGCGACCGACCGCCGCCGCGCACCCCTGGTCCCGGGCCTGCCCGCCGTCCGCAGGACGCCGACCCCGTTTGATTTGCTTTACTACAAGCAATTATTCTGTGGTCCCAGCAGGAAGGGGTCACCACTCGTGTCCGAGACCATCCGCGGGAGGCCAGTCGAGACGCGCGGTGCCGAGCCGCTCCCCCGCCGGCACCTCGCCTTCACCGTCGTCGCGCTCACCCTGCTGATGTTCGCGCAGGACCAGACCGCCATCGCGACCGCGCTCACCACGGTCAGCGCCGACCTCGGTACCGATCTCGCCTGGGCCGGCTGGATCGTCACCGCCTTCGCGATCGGGCAGATCCTCACTCTGCCGCTCGGTGGCCAGGTCGCCGACCGGTTCGGCCGCCGCCGCGCCTTCCTCACCTCGGTGGCCGCGTTCACCGTGCTCGCCCTGCTGTGTGCGGTGGCGACCGGCATCGGCCAGCTCATCGCGCTGCGGTTCCTGCAGGGCGTGGCCGGCGGGATCATGATGCCGGCCGCCAGCGGGATCGTCGCCCATCACTACGGGCGCGACCGCGACCGGGCGCTGGCCCTGTTCACCAGCATCTTCCCGATCGGGTCGATCCTCGGCCCGGTCGTCGGGGGGCTCGTGCTGACCGTCTGGTCATGGCACGCGATCTTCCTGGTCAACGTCCCGCTCGGGGTGGCGGCGTTGGTGGTCGGCGCGCTGGTCGTGCGCGAGACACCGCGCGGCGAGCCGGTGCGCGTCGACGTCCGCGGGATCGCCCTGCTCGTGCTCACCCTGGTGTCGGCGATGGTCGCGATCACCACGCTGGGCGCCTCCAGCGGAGACACCGCGGCCACCGTGGCCGGTGCCACCGCACTCGTCGTCACCGTGGTGGGCGGGTTCGCCTTCGCCCGGCACTCCCGGTCGCGGGCCGACGCCGTCGTCCCGTGGCGGCTCATCGCCGGGCGCGGGCTCGGCCTGATGAACGCGACGAACGTGTTGTTCGGGGCCGCCGTGATCGGCTTCTCGGCGACGTTGCCGCTCTACGCCCAGGTGCGGTACGGGCTCGCCCCGCTCGCCGCAGGCGCGCTGCTGACCGGACGGGCCCTGGGCACCATCGCCGTGTCCTGGGTCTCGGTGGTGCTCCTGCGCCGCACCGGGCACCGCCCGCTGCTGATCGCCGGACTGGGCCTCATCGTGCTCGGCCTGCTGCTGGCCGCCGCCCCGTCACCCGGACCGGCACCCGAGCTGTGGCTGCTGATCGCCTCGGTCGTGCTCGGGCTCGGGATGGGCCTGACCGGGCCGGCGGCGAACAACGCCGGGATGCACCTGGTCCCCGGCGACGTCACGGCGGTCACCGGGCTGCGGATCATGTTCCGCCAGGTCGGAGGGATCACCGCGATCTCGGCGACCACCGCGGCCATCGCGGCGGCGGAGGACCCCGGCACGGCGGGTGCCGTCGCGATCGCCGTGCTGGCCGCGCTGCTGGCCTGCGTCATCGTGTTCGCGGCGCGCATCCCGAACCACCGGGGACGGTGGTGACCGCTCGGTCAGCGCCGGGAGCGCGCCCGGTTCCCGCGCCGACCGCGGTTCCAGCCGCCCAGGATGCCGATGGCCTCGACGAACGACTCGGCAGCCTTGGAGAGCTTTCGACGGGCCTTCTTCATCGCATGTCCTCCACAGGGTTCGGTACGGGTTCTCCAGAACTGCTCGGGAGCCGCGCTCACCGTCCCAGAGGCGCGGACCGGACTTCGCGAGGGGGCATTGCTCCATCCCGGTGATGCCGGTCCGCCGGTCGCTTCCGGAGCGGAAGCACATCACCCGGCTGCCGCGCCCGGCTGCGGCGTGTCCGGCCGGTGCCCGCCGTCCGGAGCAGCGCAGGCGAGGGGTCCGACGCCGGCACCCGGCGCCCGGGTGACACGAGCCGTGTGTGGCCCGCGCCCGGCGGTGGTACTCCCCGCGGGTCACCCGGTGGAGTGATGCGTGGATCGCCGCCGGGCACGGACGGACCGAGGGGGCCAGGTGACACCGGACGTACTGATGTGGGTCGTGATCGCGGCGGTCGTGCTGCTCGTGCTGGGCGCCGTCCTGGTGATGGGTTCGCGGTTGCGGGGCAGGCGCCGCACGGCCGCATTGCGCAGGCACTTCGGCCCGGAGTACGACCACGTGGTCGATCTCTCCGGTGGCCGCGCCCAGGGCGAGGCCGAGCTGCAACGCAGGCTGTCCCGGCGCCGCGAGCTCGACGTACGCGAACTCGACGCCGACGAGCGCGAACAGTTCGCGGCGCAGTTCCAGCAGGCGCAGAACTCCTTCGTCGAGACCCCGCGCACCGGTCTGCGCGACACCGACCTGCTGGTGCAGCAGGTGATGCGCAGCCGCGGTTTCCCGGTCGAGCACTTCTCCGAGCGCGAGGCGATGGTGTCGGTGGACCACCCCGACCTGGTCGGGCACTACCGCGCCGCGCACGCGATCGCCGTCGCCGACAGCCAGGAGGAGGCCGACACCGAGCAGCTGCGGCAGGCGATGGTCGACTACCGCTACCTGTTCGACGAGCTCATCGGCGCCGGCCATCCGGAGAGCACGCACCGCGACCTGCGGGCGTCGTGACCGGACCGGGTGACCCGACCACACGGGTCCCGGCCGTCGAGGGGGACCTGCTCGGCGGCCGCTACGAGCTGCGCGAGGTGCTCGGCGAGGGCGGGATGTCGCGCGTGCACCTCGGCCACGACCGGGACCTGGACCGGCCGGTGGCGGTCAAGCTGCTGCACTCCGCGGACCCCGACGACGTCGCCAGGATCGGTGACGAGGCCCGGGCCGCCGCTGCGGTCGACCACCCGGGTGTCGTCCAGGTGTTCGACGTCGGCACCGCAGGCGAGGGCGTCTACCTGGTCATGTCGCTCGTCGAGGGCGAGACGCTCGCCCGGCGGGTGCAGCGCGACGGGCCGCTCGACCCGGCCGAGGTGGTGCGGATCGGCGTCGCGGTGTGCGACGCGCTGGGTGCCGCGCACCGGGCCGGGGTGGTGCACCGCGACGTGACCCCCGGCAACATCGTCCTCGGTCCGGACGGCCGGGTGACCGTCACCGACTTCGGCATCGCGCGGCTCGGCGAGGGCGCCGGGCGCACCCGTACCGGGTACGTGGTCGGCACCCCGCTGCACATGGCCCCCGAGCAGGGCCGCGCCGCCGGCCGGGTGGACGGCCGCGCCGATCTCTACGCGCTGGCCTGCTGCCTGTTCACCGCGCTCACCGGCCGGCCGCCGTTCACCGACCCGGACGCGTTCACCGTGGTGCTCGCGCACCTGCGCGACGCCCCGCCGCGGCCGTCGTCACTGCGCGCGGGGATCCCGCCCGCGCTGGAGGAGACGTTGCTGTGGGCGCTGGCGAAGGACCCGGACCGGCGCCCGCCGGACGCGGCCACGCTGGCCGCGGCCCTGGCCTCGGGCAGCGGCCGGACGGCCCCGGTGCCGCCGCCGCGTCACGGTCCCGGCTCGACCCGTCAGCTGCCCGGCGGGGGCCACGCCACCGGCGCGGCGCCGCACGCGCTGCACAGCGCCCTCGACGACACACTCGGCGACGTCGAGCACGACGACGCGGCCGCCGCGGACCGGCGGCGCCGGATCGGCCTGGCGCTGATCGTGCTGGCCGCGCTGCTCGTGCTGGGGGTGCTGGCCGCGGCCCTGCTCCTGTGACCGGACAGACGTCGTCACACCCTGGGCCCCGGTACACACCCGTCGTGACAGGTATGCGGTGGGGTCATGGGGTGTGATCTGCAGCCCGTGGGTGTGAGCCGGCGGGCAGCCGGGTGTCGACCGCGATGCCGGCACGCAGGAGCGGGCCGAGCAGGGCGGAGGCGCCGCGCCTCGGGAGCGCGGAGAGCCGCGCGGCGAGCGCCGGCAGCGCCCGGTGCGCGCCGGCCTCCACCACGTGCGCGACGTTCAGCGCGGCCAGCCGGTGGGTGTCCAGCGCGCTGTGGCCGTGCCCCACGAGCGGGACCAGCACCGCGTCCGGCAGCAGTGCGACCACCCGTTCGGCGACGGGTCGGGGTGAGCGCAGGTCCCGGTCGCCGGACACCACCGCCACCGGCCAGGTGAAGCGCTCCAGCTCGGCCGCGATGTCGTAGGGCGGGGTGCGCGGCTGCGAGGCCGGGGCGAGTGCGAACAGCCGCTGCGGGTCGAGCACGTGCCCGTCCGGCGGGGTGTCGAAGCCCAGTTCGCCCTGCCCGATGGGCCGCACGAGGTCGGGCTCGAACACCAGCGGCTGCCCGGTCGGGGACTCGACCTCGGCCCGGCCGAGCCGGGCGATCCGCGCCCAGCTGCGCCCGGCCCGCCCCCGCAGGCGCGCCTCCAGCAGCCGTTCCAGCGGCTCGGTGCCCGCGAACTCGTACACGTGCTGGACCACGCAGGACAGGTCCAGGGGCTCCTCCCCCGCGGCGGCGAGCTCCCTGACCAGCGCCGCGCACCGGGCCGTCGCCGGATGGAGCCCGTCCCAGAACAGTGCCCGCAGGTGGGCCCGGACCTCTGCCATGTCCCCGGCGTCGAGTCCCGGCGCGTCGAGCACCATCGCCGCGACCCGGTCCGGGTGCCGGATCCCGAACAGCTGCGCCAGGTAGCTGCCGTAGGAGGTGCCGTAGACGACCGCCTGCTGCACGCCCGCGGCGTCCAGCACCGCGGCCAGGTCGTCGGCGGCGGCGGTGCTGGTGACGTCGTCGACGGTCAGGTCCGTCCCGGCCGAGTCGCGGCGGGAGAACCCGACGCCGCGGTGCTCCATCATGATCACGTCCAGACCGCGACGGGCGGCGGCCCGGCGCAGTCCCCGGTAGGGCAGCACCGAGGCCAGTCCGGGGCCGCCCGGGATGGCCAGCACGGGCGTCCGCTCCCCCGGCCCGGCCCGCACCCGGGCCAGTGGCAGCTCGCGGCCGTCCGTCAGCGGGCGCGCCACCCACCCACCGGACCGCAGCACCTCGGTCCGGCCCATCGACGCCCATGCCGCCGTCGGGTCCCCCATCGTCGCTCCCCTCGTCGTCCGGCCGGGTGATCCACGAACGAGTGTCCCTCCGGGTTCCCGGCTCAGCTGTGATCCGCCGCGGCGCCGACCCGGCGCAGCACCAGTGCCAGCGCGAGCGCGGCGAGCAGCAGGCCGCTGACGTAACCGGCCAGGGCCGGCCAGCCACCGTGGTCGAAAGCGATCCCGCCGACCGCACCACCGATGCTGGACCCTGCGTAGTAGCCGACCAGATAGAGCGACGCCGCCTGGGCCGGCACCGCACCGGGGAGCAGCCGGGAACGACGGCCGACCCAGCTGCTGGCCACCGAGTGCGCACCGAAGAAGCCGACCGTGATCATCAGCAGCCCGGCGAGCACGGAGCCCAGCACGTCCGGCACGGTCACCCAGACCCCGGCCAGCGCGAGCAGGGTGGCCGACCACAGCACCGGCCGCCGCCCGAACCGGTCGCCCAGCCGGCCCGCCCGGGTGGAGGCCCAGCTGCCCGCCAGGTAGCCGAGGAACACCAGGCCGACCTGCGTGCCGGGCAGCGAGAACGGCGCGGCGAGCAGCCGGAACCCGAGGTAGTTGTAGACCGTCACGAACGCGCCCATCAGCAGGAACGCCATACCGAACAGGCACAGCAGACCCGGGTCGGTGAGGTGGCGGCGCAGCGGGCCGCCGAGGTCGCGCAGCCGGGTCCGCGGCGGGGTGCCAGCGGTCGGTGGCGGCAACAGCAACCGGAACGCGACGGTCGCCAGCACCGACAGCCCGCCGACGGCGGCGAGCCCGGCCCGCCAACCGCCCAGCTCCGCCACCCAGGAGGCGAGAAGGCGCCCGGAGAGCCCGCCGAGCGTGTTGCCCGCGATCAGCAGCCCGACCGCCCCGCCGAGGTGGCGGCCGGTGACCTCGTGGGTCAGGTGCGCCATGGACAGCGCGGGGAGCGCCGCGAGCGAGACCCCCTGCAGCGCCCGGACCGCGACGAGGGCCTCGAAGGTCGGTGCGAGCGGGGTCAGCAGGGCCAGCAGCACCGACACCGCGAGCGCCCACGTCATCACCCGGGCCCGGCCCCACGCCTCGGTCACCGCCGAGAGCGGGAGCACGGCGAGGGCCAGCGTCCCGGTCGTCGCGGACAGCACGAGGCTGGCCGTCGACGATCCGACCCCGAACTCCGCAGACAGCGCGGGCATCAGCCCCTGCACGCCGTAGACCAGCACGAACGTCGCCACCCCGGACAGCCAGAGTGCGACGCCGAGGCGCCGGTAGCCGGGCGAGCCGCGCTCGTGG
Source organism: Pseudonocardia sp. NPDC049635 (assembly GCF_040659795.1). Taxonomy (NCBI): domain Bacteria; kingdom Bacillati; phylum Actinomycetota; class Actinomycetes; order Pseudonocardiales; family Pseudonocardiaceae; genus Pseudonocardia; species Pseudonocardia sp. NPDC049635. Next base: position 33,102 of record NZ_JBFAON010000029.1, on the reverse strand, counting down.
GGCGGGGCGGCGAGCGTGGCGCACCGGTCGGTCGTCGTCATCGCCCAGGACGGTAGGCGCGTCCCGGGGAATGCGTCCAATGCATGTATCGGAGCTGTACTATGCAAGAATGCATGAGTTGTTGGCTCCTGCGCTGCACCGCTTCGTCGCCGTCGCACAGGACGGGCACCTCACCCGGGCGGCCGAGCGGATCGGTGTGCCGCAGCCGACGCTGTCCCGCTCGATCGCCCGCCTGGAGGACGAGCTGGGTGTCGCGCTCTTCCGCCGGGTCGGCCGCGGCCTACGGCTCACCCCGGCCGGTCGCACCCTGCAGGCACGGGCGGAGGTGGCGCTGGCCGAGCTGGCCGCGGCCGCGGCGGAGCTGGCCGGTGACGCGGACCCCACGACCGGCCTGGTCACCTTCGGCTTCCTCGGCACGCTCGGCCCCGAGGTGGTCCCCCGGATCCTGCGCGGATTCCGCGACGCGCACCCGGGGATCCGGATCGACCTCGTCCAGACCCGGCACGCCGCCCTGCTCGACCGGGTCCGCGACGGCACCGTCGACCTGGCCCTGACCTCACCGATGCCCGACGAACCGGGCCTGGTCGCGACCGCGCTGGCCGACGAGGAGCTGCGGCTCGCGGTGCCGGCCGGGCACCGGCTCGCCCGTGGGAAGACCGCCGATCTCGTCGAGGTGGCGGGCGAGCCGTTCCTGCAGTTCGCCCGCGGGTACGGGCTGCACGGCATCGTCCGCGCCTGGTGCGAGCAGGCCGGTTTCCGCCCGCGCGTCGCGTTCGAGGGCGGTGAGACGGCGACCCTGCGCGGTCTGGTCGGTGCGGGCCTCGGGGTGGCGCTGCTGCCGCGCGGACCGGACGTCCCCGGTGTCGTCCAGCTGCCGGTCCGGGCACCGCACACCGTCCGGACACTCGGAATGGTGCACGCCGCCGGTGGCCGGCGGACCGCTCCCGTCCGGGACCTGTGCGACTTCGTCACCGAGCACGGTCCCGGACTGCTGCAGGCCGCCGAGCCGTGACGGCCACGAGCCGCGGCGTCGCACGGACTGCTCCGCCGGGATCAACGGGCTACCGTCGAGCCATGACGCCGGTGATCGACGACGAGGGCCGCACCGTTCCGGTGCCCGCACAGGTGCGGCGGGTGGTCTCCCTGGTGCCCTCCCTGACCGAGGCGGTCGAGGCGACCGCACCCGGGCTCGTGGTGGGCGCCACCGACTGGTGCACCCATCCGGAGGGGCTCGCTGCCGAACGGGTGCGCGGCACCAAGAACCCGGACGTCGAGCGGGTCCTCGCGCTCGCCCCGGATCTCGTGCTCGCCAACCAGGAGGAGAACCGGCTCCCCGATCTGGACGCGCTGCGCGACGCCGGCGCCGCCGTGTACGTGACCGACATCCGCGACGTCGACGGCGGGCTCGCCTCGCTCGGCCGGATGCTGGCCGCCTGCCGGCTCGCCGAGCCGGCGTGGCTGCGCGAGGCCCGCGAGCTGTGGGCCGGGGTGCGCCCCGCCTCCCCGCGGCGCCGGGTCGTCGTCCCGATCTGGCGCAGGCCCTGGATGGCGGTCGGCTCGGACACCTTCACCGGTGCCGTGCTGGACCGGCTCGGGTTCGACAACGTGCTCGCGGACTCGCCCGAACGCTATCCCCGCATCGACCCGGCCGATCTGCCACCGCACGATCTCGTGGTGCTGCCCGACGAGCCGTACCTGTTCACCGCCGACGACGGGCCGGAGGCGTTCGACGCCCCGTCCGCCCTGGTCAGCGGGCGGTTGCTGACCTGGTACGGGCCCAGCCTCCTCGAGGCGGCGCGCGAGCTCCCCGACGCACTCCGGTCCTCGGCGCGCACCTGACGGGCCACCGCGCCGGCGCCGGATCCTCCGGGTCACCGTGGTCCGGTGACCACATCGGACGAGCACGGGTCGGCCCGCGACCGGACGGGCACGGGCCGACCCGTCACGATCAGCCCTGCTCCGCCCGCACCAGGTCGGCGCACTTCTCGCCGATCATCATGGTGGTGATGTTCGGGTTGATCGCCGGCAGGAACGGCATCGCCGAGGCGTCCGCGACCCGAAGGTTGGTCACGCCGCGCACGCGCAGCTGCGGATCGAGGACGGCCGCCGGGTCGCCGTCGGTGCCCATCTTCGCCGTGCACGCCGGGTGGTAGACGGTGTTGTGGGTCTTGGAGATGTAGTCGGCCAGCTCGTCGTCGGTGACGGCGTCCGGGCCGGGCGCCAGCTCCGCGGCGATCCACTCCCTCAGCACGGGCTGCTCGGCGATCCGGCGGGCCAGCCGGATGCCCTCGGTCATGATCCGCATGTCGTGCCCGTCGGGGTCGGTGAAGTACCGCGGGTCGACGCGTGCCCGGTCCCGGAAGTCGCGGGTCCGCAGCCGCACCGTGCCGCGGGACCGGCCGCGGGTGACGTTCGGGGTCAGGCAGAACCCGTTGTCGGTGGTCGGGTAGCCCCAGCGCAGCGTGTTCATGTCGAACGGCACCGAGCCGTAGTGCATCATCAGGTCAGGCCGGTCGAGCCGCGGATCGGTCCGGTGGAACAGGCCGATCTCCCACCACTGGGTCGACTCGGTGACCATCGGCCGCGCCGCGTCGAAGAAGACCAGGCCCTCCACGTGGTCGTCCAGGTCGGATCCCACGCCCGGCGCGTCCACCAGCACGTCGATGCCGAACTCGCGCAGGTGAGCGGCCGGGCCGATGCCCGACAGCATGAGCAGCTTCGGGGTGTCGATCGCACCGGCCGAGAGGATCACCTCACGGTCGGCGTGCGCCGTCTCGCGACCCGGGCCGATCCCGCGCTGGTACTCGACGCCGGTCGCCCGGTGGCCGTCGAACAGCACCTGGGAGGCCCAGCAGTCCGTCCGGACCTCCAGGTTCGGCCGCGAGTCCAGGATCGGGTGCAGGTAGGCCACCGACGCCGACGACCTCGTCCCGTCGGGCAGCGCGTTGATCTGGAAGTAGCCGGCGCCGTCGGTGACGGTGACGCCCTCGTTGAACCGCACCGTGGGCATCCCGACCGCGGCCGCCGCCTCCAGCACGGCGTTGCCGCAGGGGTCGTGCGGCGGGATCTGCATGAGGTTGACCGGGCCGGAGCGGCCGTGCCCGTGGTGGGCGGGACCGCGCCACTCCCCGTCGTTGGTCTCCAGGCGCGCGATCAACGGCCAGCAGTCGTCGGCGGACCAGCCGGTGAGCCCGGAGGCGGCCCACTCGTCCAGGTCCTCGCGCGGCGTCCAGAACGCGATGCAGGAGTTGTGCGAGGAGCAGCCGCCGAGCACCTTCGCGCGGGCGTGCCGCATGTGCGAGTTGCCGCGCTCCTGCGGTTCGACCGGGTAGTCCCAGTCGTAGCCGGAGTCGAGCAGGTTCATCCAGTCGGCGAGCCGCAGGATCGCGGGATCACCGACGTCGGACGGGCCCGCCTCCAGCAGCAGGACCCGGGTCGAGGGGTCCTCGGACAGCCGCGCGGCGACCGCGCAGCCCGCGGACCCGCCCCCCACCACGATGTAGTCGAACCGGTCGCTCACTTCTGCTCCCCTGCCCTGTCCGCCGTACCTGCTGTGCTCGCTGCGGCTTCGGTGCTCCCGGCGAACCAGCGCTGCGGCTCGGGTGCGGTGTTGTGCCAGATGTGCTTGATCTCCTGGTACTCGGCCAGCCCGGTCGGGCCGAGCTCACGGCCGTTGCCCGAGCGGCCCATGCCGCCCCACTCCGCGCCCGGGAAGTACGGGTGGAAGTCGTTGATCCAGACGGTGCCGTGGCGCAGCGCGTTCGCGACCCGGTTGGCCCGCCCCATGTCCTGGGTGAACACGGCACCGGCCAGGCCGTACTCGGTGTCGTTGCCGAGCCGGATCGCCTCGGACTCGGAGCTGAACCGCTCCACCGTCAGCAGCGGGCCGAAGGTCTCCTCGCGGACCAACCGGGAGCCCGGGGCCAGATCGGTGATCACCGTCGGCAGGTAGAAGTAGCCCCCGCGCAGCTCCGGATCGTCCGGCCGGGCGCCTCCGCAGCGGATCGTCGCGCCCTCCGCGCGGGCGGCGGCGACGAAGTCCTCGATCTTGGCCAGGTGGGCGGCGGACACCAGCGGGCCGACCTCGACGCCGTCGGCCAGACCGTTGCCGAGCCGGATCCGCTGCGCCCGGCGGACGATCTCGTCGACCACGGCGTCGGCGATCGAGTCCTCGATGATCAGCCGCGCGCCCGCCGAGCAGACCTGCCCGGAGTGCAGGAACACGGCGAGCATCGCGTAGTCCACGGCCAGCTCGAAGTCGGTGTCGGCGAAGACGATGTTCGGGTTCTTCCCGCCGAGCTCGACGGCGGTGCGCTTCACCGTCTCCGCCGAGGCGCGGATGATCGCGCGACCGGTGTTCAGCCCGCCGGTGAACGAGACCATGTCGACGTCGTCGTGCTCGGTCAGCGGTGCGCCCACCGACGGACCGTCGCCGAGCACGATGTTGACCACGCCGGGCGGGATCCCGGCCTCGGCGCACAGCTCCACCAGCTTGAGCGACGTCAGCGGGGTCACCTCGCTGGGCTTGATCACCATCGTGTTGCCGGCGGCGATCGCCGGGGCGACCTTCCAGGACAGCTGCAGCAGCGGGTAGTTCCACGGCGTGATCAACGCGCAGACCCCGATCGGCTCGTGCACGATCCGGGACACCACGGCGTCGTTGCCGGTGTCCACGATCCTCCCGGCGTCCTTGTCGGCCAGCCCGGCGTAGTAGCGGAAGACCGCGGTGACGTCGTCGACGTCCTGCCGCCCTTCGGCGATGGTCTTGCCGGTGTCCAGCGTCTCGGTCCGGGCGATCTCCTCCCGGTCGCGGACCAGGAGGTCCGCGACCGTGGCGAGGATCGCACCGCGCTCGGCGGTGGACGTCGCGCGCCACGGTCCGCCGTCGAACGCGCGGCGGGCGGCGGCGACCGCACGGTCGACGTCGTCCGGTCCGGCCTGGTCGACCTCGGTCACGATGGACGCGTCGTACGGGTTGATCACCGGAGCGGTCCCGGCGGAGCCGCCGGTCCAGGTTCCGTCAATGTAGAGGCTCGGCACCGGGGCAGCGTTCACCTGCGGATGAACGAACGCAAGCCGTGGTCGGACCCGGACGGGGTTCGACACCAACGGGTGAGGGTCACGCTTTCCCGCCGCACCTGGCGGGCGTCGAGGAGACCGCGGAGTTAGGGTTGCGTCATGGGCAACCCGGTGCGGAGTCGCGAGTCCGGGGTGCAGTCCGTCGATCGCGCGATCACCGTCCTGGAGCTCATCGCCGGGCTCGGCGAGGCCGGGGTCAGTGAACTCGCCGCTGCACTCGAGGTGCACAAGTCCACGGCCTTCCGGCTGCTCGGGGCACTCGAGGAGCACGGGCTGGTCGAGCAGATCGGGGACCGGGGCAAGTACCGCCTCGGGTTCGGTCTCATCCCGCTCGCCGGCCGGGTCGCCGAGCGGTTGGAGGTCACCACCCAGGGCCGCCCGGTGTGCGACGAGCTGGCCGCCCGGCTCGGCGAGACCGTGAACATCGCGATCCCGGACCGCGGCTTCGCGGTCAACGTCGACCAGGCCCGCGGGCCCGCCATGGTCACGACCTACAACTGGCTGGGCCGGATCACCCCGATGCACAACACCTCCAGCGGCAAGGTGCTGCTCGCCGCCGCCCTCGCCGACGATCCCACGGCGCTGCCGGAGGAGATCCGGCCCACCGACCGGGCGGCCCTGTCCGCCGAGCTCGCCCGGGTCGCCGCCGTGGGGTACGCCTGGTCGCTCGAGGAGCTGGAGACCGGGCTGAACGCGGTCGCCGCGCCGGTGCGCGACCACAGCGGATCCGTCGTGGCGGCGCTGTCGGTCTCCGGGCCCTCCTACCGGCTCCCCGTCGAGCGGATCGAACAGATCACCCCGGACGTGGTCGCTGCCGGCCGCGAGATCAGCCGCCGGATGGGGTTCTGGGAGCCGGACTAGAGCTTCTCGAGCACCGTGGGCAGGTTGCGCTCGATCTCGTCGCCGAGTCGCTCGAACTCCCGGCGCAGGAACGGCACGGCCAGCTTCAACAGCCCCTTGAACCGCAGGTCGGCCTGATAGGTGACGACGCTTCCACCCTCGGGAGCGGGATCGGCGAGGATCTCCACGGTCGCGGTGACCGTGCTGTTCTCCCCGACGAACTCCAGCCGCGAGTCCGTACGTCCGACGAGGGTGTAGCCGAGCTCGGTCTCCCGGCCGTTGTACACCGCGACGGCGTGCCAGGTGGAGCCGACGTCGATGGGGCCACCGTCGTCCGACCGGGTGCACGACTTCGTCCCGGGGTTCCAGTCCTCGCTGTGCCCGAGATCGGCCAGATAGCCGAGCACGGCAGCGGCAGGGGTGGACACCGTCATCACCCGCTGGAAGCCGACCACGTCGCTCCTCTCACCCCGACTCGGACGGCGAAGATGGTCTCACGTCGGCGAACCTTGATCGAGAGCGCCGCCGCTCGCCCGCGCGGTGGTCACGGCCGCGACCCGGTTCCGGCGTTCCGCCGCGCAGGCGGGGCCGTCCGGCGCAGACTGCGGAACCTCGGCGGGTCGTACCCGACGCCCGCACCGTGCCCGGGAGGCCGACCGGTGGTACCGACGAACGCGTCCGAGCCCAGCACCCCGGGGACCGTGTTGGTCGAACCCGACCTGCTCCTGACCTGCTCGGGACGGCTGGTCGAGGTCGCCGAGGCATTGCACTCCGATGCCACCTCGGTGCCGCCGCTGCCGCCGGAGCCCGGATTCGGCTCGGGCGCCGCCGCCGCGGATCTCGAGGCGGACCTGCTCGACGCGGTCCGCGGGCACGCCGAGCGGCTCCGAGGCACCGCCGTCGCGGTCCGCGCCGCTGCCGTGGACTGGCGCGAGGCAGACGAGACCGCCGCCGCCTCGTTCGCCGGCTGATCGCGTGCTGTCGCTGCATGACCTGCTGGCAGCCGACCCCGGCGCCTGGTTGCGCCGGGCCCGCGCCTGGGACGCCCTGTCGCACCGCCTCACGTCCCGGGTCGACGACCTCGACCGTTCCGGCATCGCCGCACTGCCGGAGCGCTGGGCCGGCGCGGACGCGGATCGGGCCCGCGAGGGGAACGAGGCGCTGCGCTCCCGGCTGGTGACCGACGCCGCGCTCGCCGCCCGGGCCGGTGACGTGCTCGGCACGCACGCCGGTGAGGTGCTCACCGCACAACGCCGGATCGTGCAGGCCGCGCTCGGGGTCAACCCGCTGCTCGACGTGGATCTCACCACCGGCACGGTCTCGGTCCCGGCCACGGTGCGTGGGGTCGCGGCCGCCGTGCTCCCGTTCGGCGGCCCCGCCCTCACCGGCCTGCTCGCGGCCGAGAGCCTGCGGTTCGGTGCGGCCGTCCGTTCCGCACTGGCCGACGCGGCCCGGTCGGACGCCGCGGCCACCGCGGCGCTGCGGGCCCTGCGTCCCTCCGCAGCCGGCAGCGGATCAGTGGTGGCACCGGCCGGGGCGGCGGCCGCCCGTGCCTGGTGGAGCGATCTGCCCGACGACGAACGGGACCGCCTGACCCGCACCCGGCCGGACCTGGTCGGAGGCACCGACGGGATCCCGCCGTCCGACCGCGACCGGGCCAACCGGAGCCGGCTCGACGCCGAGCGCAGCAGGCTCCGGGCGCTCGCCGACCAGCTGCGGATGGCCGGTGACGAGGGCGGCGCCGAGCGGGCCGAGGCCGATCTCGCCGGGTTGGACGCGGTGCACGGCAGGCTGGCCGCCACGGATGCGCTGCTCCTGCACCTGACCCGCGGCTCCGGCAACGGACAGGTGGTACTGGCCGTCGGTGATCCGGAACGGGCCGCCCACGTGGTCACCCACGTCCCGGGGACCGGGGCGGGCTGGGCGTCGGCGGCAGAGGACCTGCGCCGTGTCGATGCGACCCGGGACGCCGCCCGGGGCGCGGCACCCGACGGTGAGGTGGCCGCGGTGCTGTGGACCGGTTACGACGCCCCCGCCGATCTCTCGGACGCCATCGACGACCGCGGGGCGGACCGCGCCGCGGTCGACCTGCGCCGCTTCCAGGACGCGCTGCGCACCGGGCACGACGGGCCGGTGCACCTGACGACGGTCGGGCACTCCTACGGTTCGCTGGTGCTCGGCCGGGCCGCCGGGCCCGGGATCGCGGCGGACGACGTGGTGTTCGTCGGCAGCCCCGGGGTCGGGGTGGGACACGCGTCCGAGCTCGGGGTGCCCGTCGACCGGGTCTGGGCGACGACCGCCGCCAACGACCCGATCCGGCTGGCCGCAGGCTCCGAGGTGTTCAGCACCTCGCGCGGGTTCGGCCCGGCGGGCCTGATCCACGGACCCGACCCGTCCCGGGCCGGGTTCGGCGCCGCGGTGTTCGACTCGGCACCGGGTCCGCTGGGGCGCGCCCTGGCCGACGACCCCACGACACCGACCGACGAGTCGGAATGGATGTCCGCGCACAGCTCCTACTGGGATCCGGGCACACCCGGACTCGACACCATCGGGCGAATCGTCGCCGGGACGACAGGGGGGTTACGCTGAGTGACCGCCGGGACGCTCACCGGGACCCGGAACCGTCCGTCCGGCGGAATGAGCGGCCGCTCAATGAACCAGCGATGGCGCAGGTCACAGATAGTCGTCACATAGACGGCGACTACCCTCCCACCGGGCCGGGCACGGGCAGTAGCATGCGGTCGTGACCGAGACCGAGAGCAGACCGGCGCGGCGCACCGGACGCCCCCCGTTGACCGACCGGGCCACGCTGCTCGCAGCCGCCCGAGAGCTCGGTTTCTCCGACCTGACGGTCGGCGCGGTGACCGCCCGGGTCGGCGTCAAGTACTCGACGTTCTACCGGCACTTCCCCAGCCTGGAATCGCTGGTGGCCGCGCTGGTGGACGACGTGGTGACCGAGGACGTCTTCCCCGAGTCCGAGGGCCGGTGGCAGGAGCAGCTCCTCGCCTTCGCCGCGGCGACGTTCGACGTGATGGCCGCCCATCCCGGCCTCGCGCCGGCGCTGGTCCGGCTGCCCGAAGCGCCGGAGGCCCTGATGTCGGTGCTGCAGCGCCTCACCGACCGGTTGCTCGCCTCGGGGCTCAGCGCCGAGGACTCGGTGCTCGCCGCGAGCACCACGCTCCAGATGGCCATGCACCCCTGGCTCTGTGCGAACGGGCACGGCGTGGGCGACCTGCGCCGCCGCGACCAGGTGCTGGAGTCGCCGCAGCCGTTCGACCCGCAGGTCCGCGCGGTGTTCCGCGATGGGATCGACGACCCGCCCCGCAGCTGGACGCTGCGCCGGACGGAGCTGTTCATCGCCGGGTTGGAGACCCGGCTCGCCGACTGACCGACCCCCCGACACGGGAACGCCCGGGGCGCTCGATGCGCCCCGGGCGTTGCCGTCGGTGGGAGGTTCTCCCGCTCAGGTGGGCACGACCTGGTCCGCCTGCGGACCCTTCTGCCCCTGCGTGACCTCGAAGGTCACGGCCTGCCCCTCGTCGAGGGTGCGGTACCCGGAGGACTGGATCGCGCTGAAGTGGACGAACAGGTCCTGCCCGCCTCCGTCCGGCGTGATGAACCCGTACCCCTTCTCCGCGTTGAACCACTTGACGGTTCCCTGTGGCATCCGGATGTCTCCTCGCGTCTTGCCGGTACCTACGTGGTGGACCCTAGCCGTCAACACGCCCGAGGGGGACCGGGCGGCGGCATCAATGTCGGGCGCGTCGCGGACTGATGTCCGCTTCGTCCCGATCTTTCCCTCCTGAGTCGTCCGGTGCGTCCGGGCGGTCAGGCGAGCTCGACGTGGGCGCGCACCATCGCGCCGTCGTCGGTGAGCCACCCCTTCCGCTCGGCGTAGGCCAGCATCGCGGTGAAGCCGTCCTCCCAGTCGTCACCGACCCGGCCCTCGGCGAGCCGGCGCACCGCGGTGACCCGCACCAGCACGTCGTCGCCGTCGAGCTGCCCGATCTCGTGCGTGGACAGCGCCGCGGCGAGATCGTCCGGCGTCATGGCGGCCGGGCGGACGACGTGGAAGGCGGTGAACACCTCCGGCTCGGCCAGGCGGACGCCGGACCCGGTGACTTCTACGAACACGGGACTCCTCTACAGACGGTAGCTGCGAATCTTGGTGTACAGCGCGGTCCGCGATATTCCCAGCTCGCGGGCCGCGGTGGACTTGTTGCCGCCATGGGCACCGAGCACGGTGCGGATCACCTGTGCCTCGGCGCGCTCCAGCGGGGTGAGCGCGCGCCGGGTCGCCGCCGCCCGGATCCCGTCCGGCAGCGCGGCCGCGGGCAGTACCGGGCCGGGATCCTCGGCGACGGCGTCCCGGACCGCCCTGGCGAGCTCGGCGAGGTTGCCGGGCCAGTCGTGGCGGCGCAACGCGGCGAGCGCGTCCGGGGCGAACGACAGGCCGGTGCCGTGGCGGCGCAACAACGTCCGGGCGAACGCGGCGACGTCGTCGGGCCGGCTGCGCAGCGACGGCAGGGTCACGGTGCCCGCACCGAGCGCGTCGAGCAGCAGTGCGGCCGACGGTGCCGGTGACTCGCCGTCGGCGACGGTCACGGTCAGCCCGACCGACGCGCGGGCGCCGAGCACCGCGGCGACCGCTCTGGCCGTGGCCGGATCGAGCATCTCGACGTGCCGCAGGACGACGGCGGTGCCCGCCGGCACCGCCCGCAGCCGCCCGACCCAGGCGCCGGGACCGTCGACGGCGTGCGTCGCGGCGTCCAGCGCGGTGTGCGGCCCGAGGACGGATCCGAGCAGGGTCGCCTTCCCCGTCCCGCTCTCACCGCGGACCGCGACCGGCCCGGCGCCGACCAGCCGGGCCACCCGGTCCGCGGCCGCCGACCACGGGTCGGGGTCCGGGGCGGGACGGCGGCGCGGGACGGCGGGCGTGACCGGCTGCTCCGGCCCGGACACGGTCAGCAGTGCGCCCGCCGTGATGCCGCCGGCCCGCACCAGCCGCACCCGCGCGGTGAGGTCGGCCGGCAGGTCGATCGACACCCCGTCCACGATGTCGTTGCGTGGCGAGCGCAGCTCGTCCCAGATGTCGAGCCGGTCCAGGCCGATGTCGGCGGCCTCGGAGTTGGTGATCAGCACACCGTCCCCGATCACGGCCACCGGCCCGCTCCGCGTCCGCTGTTCGGCGAGGAACGCGTCGAGCAGGTGCCGTTCGCGCACGCTCGCCCGATCGAGCAGGGCGGTCCGGATCTCCTCCACGAGCTTGCGCACCACGACCGAGAGCAGCTGGTTCGCGTCACCGGCGCGACAGGTCACGTTGACGGCGCCGACGGTGCGGCGGGTGATCGGGTGCCGGACCGGCGCCGCCACACAGGTGACGTCGTGGAAGCGCTGCACGTAGTGCTCCGTGCCGTGCACGACGGCGAGGGTGCCGGTCTCCAGCGCCGTGCCGAGACCGTTGGTGCCGACGTACTCCTCGCCGAAACAGAAGCCCTCGACCACCGACAGCTCGTCCAGGGTGCCGCGCAGCATCGGTTCGGAGACCCAACGCCAGATCACACTGCCGTGCTCGTCGGAGAGCGCGAGACAGGACCGGTCACCGACCAGCAGCCCGGCCATCCCCGTCATGATCGGTATGGCGACGCGGGCGAACGACGAGTCGGCATCGGTCTCGACGTACGGGACGTCGACGTACTCGGGATCGACACCGCTGAACCGGGAACGCCGCCACGAGGTGAGGACGTCGCCCCGCAGGTCCTCGGGCTCCTCGCCGGACTGGAACAGCTCCCAGACGCTCCTGCTCGACATCGACCCCTCCCCTCGGTGGGTGATCCTCACCCGTACGGCGCCGGGACGCCAGGGCCGGGCCCCTCGGCGGGAGGGCCCGGCCCCGGCAGGAGGACCTCAGCCCCCGGCCTTCTCCTGCTCGTAGCGCTTGGTCATCTCCGCGACGGCGTCGAGCTGGGTCTTGGCGTGCCGATCGCGGGTCGAGGTGGCCCGGTCCTTCGCCGCGAGGGTGCCCGCGGCCTGGCCCTGGAACTCCGGCATCACGTGCTGGGCGATCAGCTCGTAGGACCGCCTCGTGGCCTGCGGGTTCGCCCACTCGTGCCCCAGCAGCAGGAACGCCCCGAATCCACCCGACTGGTCCGCGAGCTTCTGGACCTGCGCCTTCGCGTCCTCGACGGTGCCGATCGCACCGATCCCGGCTTCGTTGATGAAGTCGATCATCTCCTTGATGTCACCGCCCTCCACCGCCATCTGCGGGAACGCCGCGACCTTCTGGAAGTACCGGAACCAGTGCTCGATCCCGTACTCGACCTCGCGGTAGGCCTGCTCCCGGGTCTCGGCGATGTGCATCAACCCGACCAGGCGCCACTTCGACCGGTCCGGGGTCGGCTGTCCGAAGTGGGCGGCGCGCTCCTCCACGACGCTCCAGTGGTGGGCGAGCGCGTCGAACCCGTCCTGAGTGAGGGTGGCGCCGATCGAGAGCAGACCGACACCGTGCTGGCCGGCCATCCGCGGCCCGGTCGGCGAGGCCACCGCGGCGACCGCGACGTCGAAACACGGGTCGGTGTAGGGGGCGAGCTGCAGCTGGGCGTCGATCAGCGTGTGCGTGCGGGTCTCGGCGTTCACCACCTCGCCGCGCAGCAGCCGCATGATGATGTCGAGGTTCACCTCGAGCAGCTCGCGGGTGTCGGTCGGGTCGAGCCCGATCATCGCCGAGTCGGTCGGCAGCGAGCCCGGACCGCAACCGAGCATCGACCGGCCGCGGGTGAGGTGATCGAGCATCACCATCCGGTCGGCCACCCACAGCGGGTTGTGGTACGAGATCGAGGTGACACCGGTGCCCAGCTTGATGTTGCGGGTCCGCTCCGCTGCGGCGGCGATGAAGATCTCCGGCGAGGCGATGATCTCCGAGCCCGCCGAGTGGTGCTCACCGAACCACGCCTCGTCGTAGCCGAGGCGGTCGAGGTGCTCGACCAGCTCGAGATCGCGCTGCAGGGCCAGCGTGGGGTTCTGGCCGGGCTTGTGGAACGGCGCGAGGAAAGTGCCGAAGCGGAGTCGGGTCACGGGGGCCTCCAGGGGGTTGTCGGATGCGGCCGTGATCCCGACCGCGCTGTCCGGAGTCCTCAGGATGACGCCGGTCACTCCCGCCGAGGTGTGCGGAAAGTTGACAGTCGACCGACGGCAGGCGAGCCCGGTGTCACCTGCCGCGCTCGCGGAGCTCGATCCCGGTGGGCGCCGTCGCACCCGCCAGCCCGCACACCAGGTCCAGCTCGGCGACCACGTTCGCGAGGACCTGGGCGACCCCGCGGGCCCCGTCGAGGGCCAGCCCGTGCACGAACGGGCGCCCGAGCAGCACCGCGCGGGCACCGAGCCGGACCGCGATCGCCACGTCCGCGCCGGTCCGCACACCGCTGTCGAGCAGCACCGGTGCCTGCTCGCCCACCGCCTCGGCGACGCCCGGCAGCGCGTCCAGCGCGGCGACCGCGTGGTCGACCTGGCGTCCGCCGTGGTTGGACACGATCACGCCGTCGGCACCCGAGTCCATCGCGCGCCGGGCGTCGTCGGGATGCAGGACACCCTTCACCAGCAGTGGCAGCCGGGTACGCCCGCGCAGCCCGGCCAGGTCCGCCCAGGACAACCCGGGCCGGGAGTAGACCTGCAGGAACGTCTCGACCGCTGCCCGCGGGAGGGGTGAGCGGAGGTTGTCGAGGAACCGGCCGGGCACGTTGCGGGTGATCTCGGCCAGGGTCCGGAGCGCCTGCGCGGTGACCTTCGGGGCCGGTCCGGAGCGCGGCCCGGCCAGCCGCTGCTCGACGAGTCCCCGGAACACCGGGTCCGAGGTGTACTGGGCGATGCCGATCCCGCGGGCGAACGGCAGGTGCCCGAGGTCGAGGTCGTGGGGCCGCCAGCCCAGCATCGTGGTGTCCAGGGTGACCACGACCGCGTCGCACCCGGCGGCCTCGGCGCGCGCGAGGAAGCTGTCGACGAGCTCGTCGGAGGTCGACCAGTACAGCTGGAACCAGGTCGGCCCACCGCCGCCGGTGACCTCCTCGACCGGCACACCGGCCTGGTTGCTGATCACCATCGGGATCCCGGCGGCGGCCGCCGCCGCGGCGACCGCCCGGTCGGCTCCCCGCCGGACCAGGTCGGCCGCGCCGATCGGGGCGAGCAGCAGCGGTGCCGGCAGCCACCGGCCGAACAGCTCCACGGACAGGTCGCGGTCACCGACCTCGCGCAGCAACCGCGGCACGATCTCCCAGCGGCCGAACGCCTCCCGGTTCGCCCGCATCGTGGCACCCGCTCCGGCTCCCCCGCTGACGTAGGCGTCGGCGCGGCGGCTCATCACCCGTCGGGCGCGCCGCTCCAGCTCGTCGGGCCCGGTGGGGACACGCGGCCGGGTGCCGGCCGCGCCCTGCCGGAAGATCTGCTCCTGCCGCGCCCGCCCCGGTGCCGGCTCCCCCACGTGGCCTCCTCCGCTCGTCCGGACGCTCACGTTACGGGCGACCGGTCTCCGGTGCGGAGCCCTCGGCCGCGCGCACCCGGACGAGCTGCGCGATCAGGGCAAGCACCGGCAGCTCCAGCAGCGGCCCGACGACGAGCGCGACCGCGATCAGCGGCCGGTCGGGGAACGCGGCGACCGCGATGGCCAGCGCGATCGGGGAGTTCCGCGCGGTGCTGACCATCGTCAGCGTCACCCGGTGGTCGGCGGGCAGCGCCAGCAGCCGGGCGGCCGCCGTCGCGAGCAGCGGCGCGACCACGAAGAAGATCAGCAGCGGCGGGAGCAGCGCGAGCAGGTCCGCGGCGTGCGCGAGCACGGTGCGGGCCTGCGAGGCGAACATCGCGCCCACCGCCAGGTAGAGCATCGGCAACACCAGGCGCGACGCCGGGGCGACGATCCGCCGGTCCCGCCACCCGCTCCCCCGCCATCGGGTGGCGAGCGCCCGCAGTGTCGTCGCGACCACCAGCGGCACGACCAGCACCAGCAGCACCGACTCGACGAGCGTGCCGGCGTCGACCATCGCCGACCGGCCACCGAGCAGCAGCACGTACACCGGCAGCAACGCCAGCTGCAGCACCAGGTTGACCGGCAACAGGGCTGCGGCGATCCCGGTGTGTCCCCGCGCGATCGCGGTGAACACCAGGTACCAGTCGGTGCACGGGGTCACCAGCAGCAGCAGGAGACCGATCCGCAGGTCCGGTTGCCCGCCGAGCAGGCCGGCACCGAGCGCCCAGGCCAGCAGCGGGGTGACCACGAAGTTCAGCACCAGGCTCGCCGCGACGAGCCGGCCCGCCCCCCGCACCTCACCGACCTGCCGGGCGTCCATCTGGAGGACGACGGCGGTCACCATCACCAGCAGCGCGGGCAGGACGAGCAGGGCCGCGGTCTCCCCCACCGGGAGCAGCAGGCCGGCGCCGAGCCCGACCAGCGCGGCGACCGTGACCAGAACGCTCTGCAGCCGTTCGGCAAGGCTCATCGGCGGTCCTCCCCGGGCGGCGCGGTCGCTGCCGGGACGTCGGGCCGCGCCGGTGCGGAGCCGCTCCCGCCCGGCGCCTCCTGCGGGCGGCCGGGCCGGCAGCACGATCGCCGCCAGGATAACCGCCACCGGCGGTGGTGCCGTGGGTGCGCCGCGCCGGTAGTACCCTCGCGCGGTGCTCGGCGTCGACCACCCGCTGCCGGCCCGGCCACGACGGGTCGCCGTCGCGGGCGTGGCAGGGGTGGGGAAGACGACGGCGGCCGCGCGGATCGCCGGGGTGCTCGGTGCCCCGCACACCGAGATCGACGCGCTGTTCCACGGTCCGGGGTGGACCCCGCGACCGTCCTTCCTCGACGAGGTCGGCGAGCTGGTGGCCGGTGGGTCCTGGGTCGTCGAATGGCAGTACGCGACGGCCCGGCCGCTGATCGCGCGGCGGGCCGACCTGTTGGTGTGGCTGGACCTGCCGTTCTGGCGGGTGACGTTCCCGCAGGTCCTGCGGCGGACGGTGCGCCGCAGAGCAGCTCGGGAGGTCCTGTGGAACGGCAACGTCGAGCCGCCGTTGCACCGGGTCCTCACCGACCGGCAGCACATCCTGCGCTGGGCGGTGTCGACGCGACACAAGTTCCGCACCCTGGTCCCCGAGGCGCACCGGAGCGTCGACGGGCCGACCGTGGTGCGGCTGCGGTCGCGCAGCGAGGTCACCCGCTGGATCGAGGGCCCGCTGGTCGAGTCGGTACGGCGCAGCAGGCACTGAGCACTGCTGCCCGGCCCCGGGGACGCGGCGGAGTTCACCGCACCGGTGCCCGGCGGGACCCTCGGTCAGGCAACGCGCGACCGCGTGTCGGCTCCCGGCGCCGGGCGCGAGCGCACTCCCCGGGCGACGACGACGGTCGCGGCGAGGAAGACGATCTGCAGCACCGTCCGGGGCACGAGTTCCTGCGTCCAGCCCACATCGGTCCCGGTCAGCGCCAGGTGGACGTTGGCCGGGAACATCACGACGAGCAGCGCGCCCAGCGCCGCCGCCGACCAGCGCGCGGTCCGCCGGTCCAGCAGCGCCACCGCCCCGACCAGCTCCAGCACACCGGTCACCGTGACCAGCAGCTCCGGGGCGGGCAGCCCCGGCGGCACCATCGCCACCAGCTCCTCGCGCATGCCGACGAAGTGCGCGATGCCGGTCATCGCGAACATCGCCGCCAGCCCGATCCGCAGCGCCTCGGCAGGACTGCGGAAGCGAGGGTCACCGACCATGCCGTACACCATCGCCGCGGCGGTCACCGCCAGGAGCATGACCAAGGGCGCCATTAGATAGTCCTCCTATCCGTTTTGTCGGCGCTAGACTGCCGCTCACCCGGCTCGACGTCAAGAGGGCGGGGAATCCGGGGTCGTCAGGGTGCGAGCAGCCGCCCGGCCAGGTCGCGGACGGCGGGCCGGGCATCGGAGATCCGGATCCGTGGGTCCCGGAGCGCGGCGCCGACCAGCGCGTCCACCGCGCCGTTGAGCATGATCGAGGCAGTGCGCGGGTCGACGTCCCCACCGGCCCGGCCGGCCCGCCGGGCCTGCTCGATCAGACCGGCCAGGGCCTCCCAGCGCCGAGGGCTGCGCTGGTCGTCCTCGGTCAGCCCACGCTCCTCGGGCAGCGCCTCGGCGACGAGGCGGGCGCGTGCAGGGCGCTCCTCCAGGTGCGCCAGCAGGGCGTCGAGATCGACCTCGATGGCCGTCCAGGGATCGGGGGCCGCCTCGACCGCGCTCGCCACGTGCGCCACCAGCTCGCCGAGCACGTGCTCGTAGGCCGCCGCGATCACGGCGTCCTTCGTGGGGAAGTGGTAGAGCACTGCGGCCTTCGAGATGCCCGCGGCGGTCGCGATCCGCTGCAGCGACACCCCGCGGTAGCCGTGCTCGGCGACCAGGTCCACGGTGACGCCGATCAAGTGCTCCCTGCGGAGCCGTTCGGTGAAGGTACGGGCGCGGGGCGGCATCGTGTCCGATCCTAGGAGGTCGTGCGGGCCAGGAGCTCCGCGACGTCGGCGGCGATCCGGTCCGGTTCCTCCCCGGTCAGCGCGTGACTCGCCTCGGGGTAGACACGGACGTTCTCCGCCCCGAACGCGCGCTCGGCGACCTCGACCGCGGCCGCGGGGTCGTGCATCACCGAGCGTCCGGCCACGATCGCGAGCATCGGGACGTCGATCCCCCGGAGCCGGTCCTCGTCGATGGTGCTCGGCTGTGGTTTCCGCACGGTGTACCCGCGCATCCCCGACTCGATCATGTCGGCGACCGGCACGTCCTCCACCGGTGCGCCACCTGCGGTGTAGGAGTTGAACGAGTCGCGCCAGCTGCGCGGCAACGAGGGGAACGCCGCCGGGAGCGAGCGCAGGACGGTCCCGATCGGGATGGCGCCGTACACGTGCACCGGATCGAGCAGGGTGAGACTGGCCAGCGGTGCCTCCGGGTGGTGCACGGCCAGGTTGACCGCCGTCCATCCGCCGATCGACAGCCCGACCACATGGAACCGCTGCGGCGGAAGGGCACGCAGCGCCTGGTCGAACCACGCGGCCTGCTCGGCCTGGGTGGTGATCGGCCGGTCCTGGACGCTGTAACCGGGCTCGCCGAGCAGATCGAGCACCCACACGTCGCGCAGGGCCAGCAGGGAGGGCAGGTTGTCGGCGAACACGGGTGCACCCGAGCTGGTCCCCGGCACCAGCAGCAACGGGTCGGCGTCGGGTCGCGCACCGGCGAACCGGTAGGCGCGCACCACACCGAAGCCGGTGCGGACGTCGAGCGTCCCGGCCGGGTCGGGCAGGTCGGCCATCGCCCGCGCGTACGCGGCCCGGTAGTCGTCGGCCGCCTCGGCCGAGGTGAAGTGACCGACCGGGGACGGTTGCCGGAGCGCGAACGCCCCCGCCACCAGCAACACCGCGGCCACCAGCACGACGATCAGGAGCCGTCGCCGACGCGCCGCTGACTGAACGATGGTTGGAAGTCTAACCGAATGGTAAGTAGCGCAGTGTCCGATCTCGTCGCGATCCTCCGTCCGCGGTCCTGCGCCCGTCCGCGGGGCCGACCGCGACCCGGGAGCCCGCGGGACCGACCCCATGGCCGGCGGACCGCCGACGCGCCGCCCACCCCCTGCCGGGCGACGGGCAACCGACGTCGACCTCGCAGGAGTGCGGGCCGTCGGCGGCTCAGGGCCGTGAGCACCAGTTCACCGCACACAGTCGCTCGAATCCGTCGAGCAACAGGTCGAGACCGAACTCGAACTCGAACTGCTCGTCGCAGCCCCCGCCGAGACGCCCGAGGTCGCCGTCGACCGCGGCCAGCGCGACGGCGGCGATGCTCGGATAGGCCTCGCTCATCCGCGCCACGATCGCCTCGACCTCGTCCGGGTCAGCGGGCACCGTGGCGTCGTCCGGGACGTCGGGGGCGTCGAACGCCTCCGGGCTGAAGCCCCAGAGTCGATGCCCGAGCGCGTGCATGGCGTGGTGGGTGAGATCGGCGGAGAACCCGCCGGCCAGGAACGCCCCGGCCACGGCATCCATGTGGCCGAGCACCGCGGGCGTCCGCCGGGTGCGCGTCTGGATCACCGAGCGCAGCCAGGGACGGGCGACCACGGCGCGGCGTGCGGCGAGCACGGTGTCCCGCACGGCCGTCCGCCAGTGCTCCCGGCGGTCGGGGACAGGCAGCTCGGCGACGAACAGGTCGACCATGCCGTCGAGCAGGTCCTCCTTGTTGGCGACGTGCTTGTAGAGCGCCATCGGAACCACGCCGAGGCGAGCCGCGAGGTTGCGCATGCTCACCGCCCGGACACCCTCGGCGTCGGCGAGCACGGTCGCCTCGCGGACGGCCCGGGCGCGGGTGAGCGGCGGTCGATCCTGGTCGTCGGCCACCGGTCACCTCCGCTCCCTACCGCCGGCGGAGCCACGAGGACCTCCCGGACCGGCCGACAACGGGAGGCGCGCACGTCCCCGTCCCGGCCGTGGTCAGCCTACGGTGGCGCGCGCACCGCCGGGCACGGCGACCTCGGTGCGGCGGTGTCGCCACAGCGACCCGCCCAGGACGACCAGCGCGAGGGCGACCGGAAGTGCAGCGCACCGAAGGCACTCCTCCGGGAGCAACGCCGCGAGCAGCGGGGCGAGCGAGCCGGCGACCAGCAGGATCGCCGCCGGGCGCGGGACGACCCGCCCGCGCCACAGACCGAACCCGAACAGCACTCCGCCACCGGTGAAGAGAACACCGGAGATCGGGCCGAAGATGCCGAGCGCACCGACATCACCCACCGGTTCGCCACCGCTCGGGATGCCGATGACGTCGGTGACGAACAGGGGCGCTATCCCGACGAGCGGCGGGAGCACGACGGCCTCGGTGAACGTGTAGGACGCCGTGAGCAGATGGAAGCCGGCGAGCAGCAGATAGCCGACGAGACCGGGAACACCGCTGCGTTCGACCTGCACCAGGTACAGACCGGTGATGCCGACGAGACCGGCGACCGCCATCGCGAACGTGAGCGCGCCGACCACCGACCAGCGCCCGGTCGAGACGCTCGCGAGTTCCTCGGACGGATGGACGAACTGGATTCCGGCGAACAGCACCCCGGTGGTCACGGCCGCGATCGCAGCCGAGTCCGTCAGACCCGCTCTGGTGATGTGCATGAAGGTCCCTCTCGGTCGTCGACGCAGGTGTACGCCGTACACCTCGATCGTGGTGTACGGCGTACACCACGTCAAGCGCCGACGTGTCGGACCGGGCTCGCGGTCACCTCGATCCGTGCCGGTCCGTGACGTTGCGCGGAACGGTCGCGCTCCCGCTCGGGTCAGCCCCGGCGACCTCGTCCCAGGACCGTCGCCCGAACGGCTCCAGAGCCGCTCCTCGACTCGCCGCACCCGCCACGTGGAACGTGGATCAGCCGCTCCCGCCACCTGCGCGCGCGGTCACCCGGAGCCGGGACGCATCCACCCGCCGGTACGGAGCGGAGCGCTGCTGCGGCGGGAGCGGGTGGACTGCCGGGGAAGCTCCGGTCGGTGCCGCCGGGGCCGTTCCCGAGCAGCCCGGTCGACTGCACCGCGTGCACTCGCGGGCACCGAACCTCCCGTGAACCGGCGGCGATCGCCGCAGCGGCCCCGGCACCGCCGGCCAGCGCGCTGCCGCCATGGACCGGGTCGCTCCGTCCGCCGGGATCAACGTATATCGCGCGGCGGGGCTTGCGGCAAGACCTCCCCCGTCCCCCAGGATCGACGCCGTTCCCGCCCGGGAACGCGGATCGACAGAATGCGGGGGATCGACCATGACGACGGCTCCGGAGCCGTTCGCGGTGTACGAGGCGGGCACGTTCCTGCACGGGACCAGGGCCGACCTCGCGGTCGGCGACCTCCTGCTCCCTGGCCGCCCCTCGAACTACGAGCAGGGGCGGATCATGAACCACGTCTACGTGAGCGAGACGCTCGACGCCGCCGCGTGGGCCGCCGAACTGGCGCCCGGTGCGGCACGACCACGCATCTACCGGGTGGAGCCCACCGGACCGCTCACCGACGACCCGAACGTCACCGACAAGCGGCTCCCGGGTAATCCGACGCGTTCCTACCGGACCGGCGAACCCGTCCGCATCGTCGGCGAGATCGAGGACTGGACCGGGCACACTCCCGAACAGCTGCGGTCGATGCGGGACACCCTCGCCGATCTGCGCCGGCGCGGCCTCGCCGTCATCCACGATTGACCTGCGCCCGGCCGGCCCCGCACACCGCCGGACGAGCGGTGTGCGGGGCCGGCCGGGTTCACCGCGCGCCGGTGGCGGGGGTACCGCTCACGGCAGCACCTTGTCGATCTCCGGGGCGAGCAGCTCGGCGGCGCGTTCGGCGGTGATGACGTCGGCCGGATCCGGCCGGGTGATCTCGCGGGAGGCGGCGTCCTCGTAGACGTGCTCCCCGATCAGCCGGCAGCGCTCGTCGTAGGGCCAGACGAAGGCGAGCGTCCGGCGGAGCAGGTAGATCTCCGACGGGTCGTCACCCGCCTGCACGTTGCCGAAGGCGCTCTCCCCGAGCATGGGGGCCGGGACGAACGCGTTGAACACGACCTCACCGGAGAATCCGTTGTCGTTGACCGCGATGTCCTGGTCGGCGACCCACATGACCAGCGCGTTGGCCGCGACGAGCGACTCGTAGAACGCGGTCACCTCAGCCATCCCGTCGAGCACGATCGACTGGCCGCCCTCGTGCAGCCGGTACTGCGGGTGCTCGACGGTCATGTCCGGTGCCAGCAGCTCCTGGTACCGCCCCGAGACCTCCAGCAGCCCGTGCCGTCGGTAGTTCTTCAGGATCGCCCGGTGGCGCGGGTTGTCGATGTTCTCGAGCTGCTTCTCCAGCCCGGCGAACATGGTCACGAACTCGTGCTCGTAGCGGCTCATGTGGTGGTCCCTCCGTCGTTGGTGGTGATCGAGAGGCTCGCCCGCGGGATGTGGCCGGTCCAGGACACGTTCCGGCCGGGCCGTGAACCATGCGGTTATCACCGCAGGTGTATCCACCCGGGCCGGCCATGGGGTGCGACACTGGCCGGCGGGAGGTGTCGACGTGGACCTCAACCTGCACCTCGTGCGCTATCTCGTGACGGTCGTGGACGAAGGCCACTTCGGGCGCGCCGCCGCCTCGTTGTTCGTCAGCGGCCCGGCGCTGAGCAAGCAGATCCGCACACTCGAGCGCAAGCTCGGCGTGGAGCTGCTCGACCGCAGCGCCCGTCCGGTCGTCCCCACCGAGGCGGGCCGGCGGTTCCTGCAGGAGGCGCGCGACGCCCTGGTGGCCGCCGAGCGGGCCGTCGCCGCCGTCGAGGCCTACCGCCGCGACGCGCAGGGGACCCTGCGTCTCGGGTTCATGAGCGCCGCCACCGGTACGCACACCCGGCGGATCCTCGACCACCTGGAACGCGCCGGCACCGGTGTCACCGTGCAGCTCGTGCAGCTGCCCTGGCACGAACAGGCGAGCGCGGTGCGCGACCGCGGTGTCGACGCCGCGCTCGTACGGCCGCCGATCGCCGACCCGTCCGGGCTGCAGCTGGACGTGGTGCGCGAGGAACACCGTGTCGTGGCGCTGCCGGCGGATCATCGGCTGGCCACCCGGTCCTCGGTCGTGCTCGCCGATCTGGACGGTGAACCGCACGCCACCGACGACCGGAGCGACGAGCAGTGGGTGCGCTGGTGGGCCTGCGACCCACGCCCCAGCGGCGTGCCGGTGCGCTACGGGCCTGCCGTGCACACCATGGACGAGCTGCTCGAGGTCGTCGCGGGGGGTGAGGCGATCGCGATCACCGGTAGTTCGGTGGTCGACAGCTACCGGCACCCCGAGGTCGTCTTCGTGCCGGTGGCCGATGTCGCCCCCTGCCCGATCTCGCTCTGCACCCGCGACGACACGCGCTCATCCCTGATCACGGCGCTGCGGCGGGCGGTGCGTGCGGTACGGCAGGAGACCGCGGCCGACGGTCCGCTCCGGCCCCGTGCGGGGAGCGGACCGACCTGACCGCCGGCCGCCCGCGCCGCGGCGACGCCGAGGTCGGCCGGGCAGCCGGGCCGGCCACCGGTGCGCCGGGATCTGCGTGGGCCCGCAGCCCGTTATCCTCGACCGACGAACGCTTCACCGGACCGTGGCGAGAGGTGGACCAGAGTCGGATGGGCGACGAGCTGATGCAGATCGGTCAGGTGGCGACCCGCATCGGCCTGTCGCTGCGGACCATCCGCCACTGGGACGACGTGGGCCTGGTGACTCCCTCGGCCCGGTCGGCCGGCGGGTTCCGCCTCTACACCGAGAGCGATGTCGACCGGCTCGCGTTCATCAAGCGGCTCAAGCCGCTCGACTTCAGCCTCGACCAGATCAAGGAACTGATGGCCACGGTCGACGGGCTCCGCGGGCGGAGTGGGCTCGACCCCGAGCGGGTCGAGGACCTGCTCGGTCGCCTCGCCATGTTCCGGGCAGCCACCGACAGCCGCCTGGAGACCCTGCGGCACCAGGTCGACAGCCTGGAGTCGTTGTCCCGCGACCTGAAGACCCTCGACGCCGACGCCCGGTCACAGGGAGCGTCGCAGGCTCCCTGACACGGGCAGCCGCTCCGTGGCGAGGTCGGCACCCCGGCCCGAGGGCCGGTCCACGGGCTGTGCGGCTCTCCCGGGAACCTTCGCGGCGCCGGCCGGGACACCGCCGCCGGGTCTGCGGCGCAGTTCCGGCACCGCCACATTCTTCCATCCCATCGCCCGTCGTTCGACCAGGAACCAGGACGCCACGGCGAGCGGAAGCGTCGCCAGCAACCCGACACCGACGAACAGCGCCGTCGGGAGCACGGAGAGCACCGTCAGGTTCAGGACCTGCTGCACCGGCCAGTGGTAGATGTACATCCCGTAGGACACGTCGTGCCGCATCGACCAGGACAGCCGGCGGCGGGCGCCCAGCCAGAGGAAGACGTAGGCCAGCGGGGCAGCACCCAGCACCCGGTAGTCCTCGAACAGGGCCACGCCGAGACCGAACACCACGACGGCCGGGCCCGCGAGCGCACCGTGGGCCGGGATGCGGTCACCGAACCGGTAGGCCACCACCCCGAGCAGGAACACGAACCCGAGCCGCAGGACGCGGTCGTTGACCATCGTCTCGGCGCCCGCCTCCTGCGCCACGGTCAGTGCGGCGAAGGCCCCGGTCACCACCAGGACGCTCCACCGGTGCCGCCGGAGCAGTCCGAGCACCCCGAGGCCGAGCACCAGCGCGTAGCACGCCGCCTCGAAGAACAGGGTCCACAGCGCGCCGTTGAAGCTGCCGTCCGCCACGGCCGGGTCGAGGATCCCGCCGATCTCGTACTGGACCATCAGCAGGCCCGCGTTGACCATCACGAACCGCATCGCCGACGGAGCCTCGGTGAAGGCCGTCGTCGCCGGCATCCCGTGCAGCGCGGCCGCGGCCGGAGCCACGACGAACGCGATCACGAGCAGGCAGACCCAGAAGCCCGGCATGATCCGCAGGAACCGGTGCCAGAGGTAGCGCAGCGGTGAGTCGAGCCGCAGGAAACTCCGCGTCACCAGGTAGCCGCTGAGGATGAAGAACCCGTCCAGGGCGAGGTCCCCGACGGAGGTGTTCCCGATGACGGGCTGCGCTCCGGTGTGGATGTCCATGCCGTGGGTCACCGCCACGGTCACCGCGAAGATCAGGCGCAGGACGTCGAACGCGTTCCGGCGCGGATCGAAGCTGCCTGCCAGTGTCCCCACGAACGCCCCCTGAACGCGGCTCTGCACGCGTCCGCCACCGACGGACGTATCGAAACATTACCCTTACGTTAGAGGAGAGTCTGGGGACCGCCCCGAGCGACCCGATTCCGGCGACATTGCAGTTCAGAGCACCTTTCAGGCTGCAGCAACCCCCGTTGCGGCAGAACCAGCTCTCAGCGAAATCTCACACGCCTGCAAATTGAGCGACCGAGAGCGGCTCGCCTCGCAGCGTTACCCGACCTCGAGGTTGCGCATCGTGATCAGCGCCGTCGCGCTCATCGTCTCCGTGCCGGAGTCCAGTACGACCACGTCTGCCGCCGCGACCGACGTGGAACGACCGGCCCTCACCACACGGCCACGGGCGAGGACCGTGTCGCCCCTCGCCGGCGCGAGCAGCTTCACCGTGTAGTCCATGGTCATCGACGTCCAGCCGGGCGGCAGGAGGGTGCCCGCGGCCGATCCACCCGCGAAATCGGCCAGGGCGCCCAGCACGCTCCCGGCGACGTGGCCGTCGTGCTGGGTGTGCTCGGGCCGCACGGCGAGCACCAGTTCGGCCGCGCCGGGGGTCAGCGCGCCCACGCGCAGTCCCAGGTGTGCCGCGGCCGGCATGGTGCGCAGGGCCCGCCGGACGGCTGCGCCGAACTCGGAATCGGGGGTCTCCATCAGTCTCCTTCGACGTCGGGTCCCACCGTCACGCCGGAACGCATGCCGGTGTCGGACCCGTGACCGGGTTGCGGGTGCGTGCGCCGACCTGCGGCCGGGCTCGAACCGCCGACCAGTCGGGCCCGTGGCCTCACCGTGGCCAGACAGGTCGGGACGGGCAAGCCGCAGGTGCCGATCGGTCGATCGGCCGGCCCTATCGCGCCGGGTCCGACGACTGCCGCACCCGCCGGGTGAACGGGCCCGCCGCCTCCAGCGCGCCGAGCAGCGCCTCGACCAGCGGCGTCCGTCCCGCGGTCCGCCATACGGCGTGCAGGGTGAGCGTCGGTGACGGCGCCGTCAACGGCAGCGCGACCAGTCCCTGCGCCGGAGCCCGCTCCGCCCGGGAGGCCGAGGTGAATCCGATCAATCGACGGGCGGACACCAGCACCCCGGCCGCCACCGGGTCGTCGACCTCGGCGGCGACTCCGAGCGTGACGCCGGCCCGGGCGGCGGCCCCGGTGATCGCGTCGTGCATCGCCGGGCTCTGCTCCCGGTGGAACAGCAGGCACGGCTGGCGGTCCAGCATCCGGATCGGCAGCTCGTCGCGGTCCGCCCAGGGGTGACACTCCCCCACCACGGCGACGAGCGGGACGGTCATCAGCTCCGTCGAGGACAGCTCCGGGCTGAGCGGTCTGCCGTAGACGAAGGCGACGTCCAGCTCCCCCGACAGCACACCCTCCAGCTGGGGCCCGGTCCGTCGTTCCCACAGCTGGGTCTGCACGCGGGGGTGTTCCGCCTCGAGCGTCGCCAGCACGGCGGGAAGAACGTCCTGGCCCGCCGGGAAGTTGAAGCCGATGCAGATCGTGCCGGCCCGCCCCGATGCCACGGCGCGCGCTGCGGCGACCGCCCGGTCCGCCTGTTCCAGGAGCATCCGAGCCTCCGCGCGGAACGCCTCACCCGCGGGAGTCAGCCGGACCTCGTGGGAGGTGCGCCGCACCAGCTGGACACCGACGTCACGTTCCAGTCGTTGCAGCTGCTGGGACAGCGAGGGCTGCGCGAGATGCAGCCGCCGGGCCGCACGACCGAAGTGCAGCTCCTCGGCGATCGCCAGGAAGGCGCGCAGGTACCGGAACTCCACGTGCGCTCCCTCCCCTCGCGGAGGTGACGGTAAGCCCCGTCGGTCGTCTCCGGACGACCGACGAGCGTGCGGCAGGAGAACGGTGGGTGGACGGCGGCGGCTTCTCACCAGCCGGGCCTTGCGGCGGATCGCCGCTGGAGAGCGCGCTCCGAGCTGCCGCTACGCCCCCTGCCGAGGCCCGAGGTAGTCATGGGACTCGACGATCTCGCCACCGCGAACGCGCAACACGAAGATCGCCGGGAGGACGAACCGGCCGGCTCCCCCGCCTGCGGAGGCGGCGAAGGAGAACTCGACGGTGACGACCTCGGGGTCGGCCGCCGGGATGACCACCGCCTGCTCGACGGTCAGGCTGTCGAGCCTGCCGCCGAGACCGGTGAAGAACTCACGCACCGACTCGCGGCCGGTCCGCACCACCGGCGCCACCGGAGCGAACCGATCGACGACCCGGACGTCCTCCGCGTAGAGCGCCGCGGCGGCGTCCCAGTCGTGGGCGGCGAGGGCGCGGGAGAGAGCCTGGAACACCTCGGTCGGAGCGGTGGGAGTGGTCACCATGGACGCAGATCGTGCCGGATCGGTCCTGACCGGGTACGACCGCGCGGCCGACGCCGGACCGATCCGCCGGGCGTCCGACCCGGCCCGCGCGGAGCCCGGGCAGGTTCCGGGTCGCAGTATCCGGCGGAACCGGGCCCCCACGCAGGTGGTCGAGCACGTCGCGCAGCTCGTCATCCTGGCCCGCCGTCTGCAGCAGGCCCACGCGTGCCGGGCGGGGTCGTGCGGGATTTCAGGAGCGGCTATCCCCAATTCTGTCGACGCTGGTCAGGTTCGGTAACACCGCGCCGGAGGGGGGCCGATACGGGTGACGTCATCGCGATCACCTCCCACCAGTTCGAGGGACACTGTCATGAGCTCCGTCTACCGAGCGATCCTGGCCGGACTCGCCGCGGCCCTTCTCGCCGCCGGTGGTGGTGCGGCCCTGGCCGTGACCACGGCCTCCGTCCCGGCGACCGCGGCTCCGGTGACCGCCCCGGTCGCACCGGCGGAGCGTGCGGCGATGAACCTGCCGGCGGTGTCCGCGGTTGACGCCGTCGTCGGTGCTCGGGCCGCGGTGGAGACCGCCCGGGTCGCAGCGGCCGAAACGCGTTACACCTGTGAGCCCACCGCGGATGCCCGCGTCGTCGACGGGATCATCGTGAACAAGGACTGCCCCGACCTGCACGCAGCCAGGGAACGGGCGCAGCGCGAGTACGCCGAGCAACTCTCGATCGGCGACAGCGCCGTCGGCCCCGACTACTGCGACCCCTCCACCGGCATGAAGCTGGACGGGACACCGTGCCCGTCGGGGCAGGTGCAGTACGAGTACTGGACCGACCCGGGCGAAGCGGCACTGCAGGCCTGCCGGGAGCAGACCGGGATGACGACCGGCGAGTGCCGGGCCGACGCGGCCGCCGGTAACGCGAACTGAGACCCGAGCACGCTCCGGATCCGCTCCGGAGCGCCTCCTGGTCGCGGCATGTCCGTTGCGGGAGCCGGCCAGACGCCACCAGGATCCGGCGCGACCCGGTACTCCTGCTCGTCGAGCAGCAGGCCGTGAGCGTGCGTCGGAACGTCGCGTCGACGCACGTGGATCGAGGCGAGTCGGGATCGGGGCGTCGCCGCAAGGCCGACGACGTAGCGGAGGTCCGCTTTCCTCGGGGGAACGCCCCGGAAGGCGGCAACGACGGCAGGAGGCGGCCACCCGGCCGTCGAGGTCCGGAACGGATGGCGATCGAGATCAGCGCGTCCTCGGCGTGGGGCGGGTTGGCGATCAGCTCGTCGACGACGGTCTCGACCGACGGCGGAGCAGGTTCACGTCAGCAGCCTGTTGCGTTCGGGTACATGAAGCAGAACTGCTCGAGCTGGCTCGACCCGCTGGGAGCGGTGGGGGCGAGGAGAGAGGAGAGCTGCCCGAAGGGGCTTTCCTCGATCGCCGCCTGGACCTGGTTGATCTTGACCGTCGCCCAGATGATGACGATGAGGAACGTGATGGAGGCGATGCTGGTCGTCACGTAGGCGATGACCCGGAGGGTCCGCATCGAGCGGGATTCACTGCACGACGCAACGGGGCTCCACGGCTGCGTGGACTGCGCCATCGGTTGTGGGCCGTACGGGCCCGGACGGGCTGGGTGAGTCACGCCTACTCAGTCGATGTTCGAATCCGACGCGCTACATCGAGGCCAGCGGTCGCAAGCCAGCCACTCCAGGGCCCGCTCGGCGTCGCCGGACTCGAGACGGTGCGGACCGGGCGGCCCGCTCGCCACTCGAGGCGCTCGGCGTGCTCGGGACCGGTGGGATCGGCGACAACGGCCTGGAAACCCCTCACACCCGCATCGTGAGGACGACCGCGGCGACGGTGATGGATCAGGGCGGTGTCGACGCTGGCGGAGGTGCGGAAGCGGCGACCGAGTCGTCGTACAAAGTACGACGTAGATCGCTGAGGTGGTCGACCCGCGCTCGCTCTACCTGCGGGAAATGCTCCTCCGATTGGACTCGAACCAATAACCGCCCGAACCAAGATCCACAGTAGCAGTCAGTGTCCGACATCTACCGTCGGCTCTCCTGCGCTGCGGCGATCGGGAGACGTCGCGTCCGTCGGTCGGCGACGGGGCGCGTCATTCGCTGTTGTTTTCTGGGAGTTTGCTGGGGCATCCGCCGACCTCTCGATGGCAGTCCGGCAGCACCTCAACGCATGCGGCTCACAGTTGAGCTTTCAACACATCCACTTCGCAGCCGGAACGAAACGGATCGAGCCCGTGCTCGACCAGCCAGCGGACGCCCCGCAGACTGCGCAGCGACCACCATGCGCGAATCACCTCACGATCGACATCGAGCCCGTAGCCCGTGACGACGGCCTCCAGATGATCCTGGTGGCCGATCGTCATCGTGGCGAGGTCGTACATGGCGTCGCCTGCGCTCGCCTCTGACCAGTCGATCACGCCCGTCACGTCGTCACCGTCGACGAACACATGCTCAGCCTGCAGGTCGCCATGGGTGAAGGCCGGAGCCCAGGGTCGCAACGCGGCCTCAGCGATCCGGCGGTTGCGGCGGACCAAATCGGCGGGCAGAACTTCGTTCGCAATGATCCACTCGCATGTGACGTCGAGTTCCGACGAGATGTCGTGATGATCTCGGCAAGACCACGTCGGTAACGGAGCGTCGTGCAGGACGCGCACGACGGAACCGGCAGAGGCCCATGCCTGTTGCGAGGCGGTTGATGGTTCGCCGAGCCGAGCGAGAGGCCGCCCGGGAAGAGCAGCGAGCGCGAGCACGGGCGGCGCGCGCCACAGTATGTTCGGCGTTGGAATCGGCGCTGCGTTCAGCGCGGCTACTTCGGTGTTACTGCGCTCCTGGTCAATATCGATCTTCAGAAAGACGTCGCCAGCTCGCACTGTCACCCGTTCGTGGTGGGCGGCTACAACGTCGACGCGGTCCCGGGTGGTCATTGCTCTCGACAATAGCGGGCCACGCACTAGAGATCCCCTCAGTCAGACCCCCGCTCTCCTAACGCGAACCCAACGCGCTCTCGACCTGCTCGTTCGCCCCGACCGTCCTTCTGACCAGTGCATCCAGTGCAGCGCCGTGTCAGCAGGTGTCGCGCCGTCGTAGACTGGATGTGCCCCACGTGTGCCCCAGGGGCGCGCTCCCCCGCGACAGCAACTGCCATCGTCGAGAGCAGCCTTCCGACGAACCTTCGTCAGCAGTCGCTTTCGGGGACCAAACCCTGCTCGCAGGCGTACTGCATCTGAGTCTCGCCGCTCGTTGGGGCACGGCCGGCAGCGGCACCAGGGTCCAGGTACCCCTGGTACTCGTCGCACAATGGGTCGAACTGCCCGGCTGTCATCGCCCGCTGGGCGCAGCCACCATCAGACGTGGCCTCAGCCTCCTCCGCGGACTGCGGGCCCTCGCCACGGCTGGCCTCCTCCCGCGTCCGCGCCCTCTCCTCGGCCGCCTTCTTCTCGGCCGCTGCAACCCGGACCCGGGTCGTCGCGATCGCCTCGATCACCGCCGCCCTCAACTCGGATGAGCCCGCATCGACGCGGGGCAGCAGACCGGCGGCGGGTGCGGACTGGCCGATCGTGGACGGAGCCGCCGGATCGAGGGCGACTCGGTCCGCGCCCGAGGCAGCGCTGCACGCCGCGGTGGCCAATGCGCCGGCGAGGACGACTGCTAGGACGTAGCGGCCGATACCCATCGTTGCCCCCGGTTCGCGACACCCCCACGAACTGGGGTTCTGCCCGATGTCTCGCGAACAGCTCATCGATGGTTACTCTGCTCGACGGATCCTCCCCACTTCTGATGAAAAGTGGCGTGAACGGCGGGCCGATAGTCATGGAACCTCTAACTTTTAGGGTGACCATCGACCCTAAATTTTGGAGGTACACGATGCTCTCCGGTCTACAGCCTGGCGACCGGCTGCGACGCCGCGAAGTACACGAACGGTACGGCGGCCGACGCCAAGGGGGGATCGGTCCGTCGAGTCAGACCCCCGCCGTGCTGTTCTTTACCGACCCCTCGACCGGGCGGCAGCACGGCTACTACGACGGCTGGGGCTCTGACGGGCTGTTCCACTATGTCGGGGAAGGCCAGCGCGGCGATCAACAGCTAACCCAGGGCAACAAGGCGATCCTCAACCACGCTGAGGACGGTCGATCCCTGGAGGGGTTCCAAGCCGAGGGCACCTCGGTGACCTACTTGGGCGAGTTCTTCCTGGTTGACTACTACTTCACCGATGCGCACGAAACGGGCGACGTCAACGTGATGCGCCAGGTCGTCGTCTTCCGCCTCCGCCCAAACACCGAGGTGCCCATCAGCCTCCCATCTCTCCCTGTCCCACCCCCACGAGAACATGATGTCGCAAACGTGCCGGTCGAAGAGCGACACACCGAACGAGCGCACGTGACACCAAACCGTGAACCCTACGAGGCGGAACGCAAGGAGTCCGGCCTGGTTGAGCGGTACCGCCGCCACCTCGAACTCGACGGACACACCGTCAGCCGCCTTCGGGTCGTCCCGGCCGGCGAGTCACGCCCGCTGTACAGCGATCTCTGGGACGAGACAACGAGCGAGCTCGTGGAAGCCAAGGGGACTGTCACTCGAGATGCCCTGCGGCAAGCCGTCGGACAGCTCTTCGACTACGGCCGCTTCGTCGACGCCACAACTCGCGCCGTGCTCGTACCGTCCCGACCGCGAGAGGACCTGATCGCGTATCTCACCGCTGCCAAGGTCAGTGTCATCTTCCCGGAGGGCCCAGCATGGGCTCGCATCAACGCCGAACCGTGACGGTCGACTCTTTCGTCCCGAAGGCGGCGACGCACGATCAGTCTGTGTCGTCTGATGATGCCCAGAACCCACTGAGCTGGCAGTTCGTAACGCGGAGTCGTTCGGCGTGGCGACTAGTCCCTGTGCGTCCGCTCCGGATTCGCTCCGGCTCGACAGCGCAGGAGGACCGCGGTCCGGAGAGTCCCCGGTCCAGGTGTCGGTGCCAGCGAGTTCGCCTGAGCAGTGCGCGACCTACCGGCCGGGTCCGGAGCACAAGCCGGAGACCTTGACGAAGCTGCCATCCGCTCAATTCCGCCCCGACAGCTCGTTGAACTTAGACTCAAGAAGCCGCTGAATTTCCTCCTCAGATCTTTCTTTCGCTAGAGCTCGAAAACATGGACAAGACACAACGGGATCCGACTGGCCGCCAATTACGCAAACCCAGACGCCAAATATGCGAAGTTTCTGAACCCCAAGAGATATTGATTCTTCGCCCGGTATGGGAATCTTGCCCGCTATGGCTCCCGCAATCTTTCCTTCCAGGGACGTGAATCCAAGAATTTTTACACCAGCGACGGCCGCTAGCGCGCCGACTGCGCTATGTGCTTCTGATTTGACCTGCTCCATGCCGTCTGCGATCTCTGCAATGAAATGGCAAGATGCGCGTCGAACCTTCTTAGGCCTAACGACACCCCAAAGTACGGCATTCAGCTGGTTTGCGACTACTTTAGACCAGCCGTCCGTGAGTACTTCGGTCGCCGCGTCAACTACCTTTTGAGGGATACGCTCGCTCTGCCGGTCAAGCCTGACCGCCGCCCGCGGTGCCGGGATCTGATCTCGCGTCCTCGCGCGAGGTGGGACCGGGTGACGTGCATAGCTCGTACCCGGTGCGGCGGCCCGGCGCTTCTGTGTGTAGCCCCTTACCCACGTCCCGTCGCGACGGTAGTAGCCGTCCACGGAGACCCTACGTTGTTGTGCCATGACAGCTCGACCTCCGCGGCCCAAACATTGCACGATAACAATCTGACCAATTGTGCAGACTCGGCCACGAAGTCGTGGGGTGCGAGTGACTAGGCAGACGATTGGTGCGAATGAGAAGCCTGATTCCAGTGCACGCGGCGCAGTGCCGGTCCGCTGGTGGGATACCATCAAGCCGCGCAACGACCCCCAAGTCTCAAGGGGCTGACGAATCCAGCGATCGACGAGATCTTCTGGGAACCACGCAGGCTGCCTAATCACAGGCTTTGAGACGGCGCTGACCAGCGGTAACCGTCCGCTGACGGTCAGCGTCGTTCCTCCTTCAGGTGGTGTCAACGGATCCTGAAAATTGACCCCCGTGGGGTCCGGGGATTTTGACCCCCCGAGTGGTCTGTCAGTCCTGGTTGCTGCGTTGCTTGGCGAGG
>NZ_JBFAON010000028.1:0-63062 GCF_040659795.1 Pseudonocardia sp. NPDC049635 | reverse complement strand
CCAGCACCGGGAAGGCGTAGTAGAGCACGCCCCAGCTGACGATCTCGGTCGCGCACAGCACGACCAGCACCCGGCGCAGACCGCCCCGGCCCAACGGCCCGGAGGGCTCGGTCGTTCCCACTGGGAGCATTCGCGGTGGCCTTCCGGCAGGCCCGGCACGGCCTGCGGCAGCGGGCTTCCCGGGTTGGACAGCGGTCGGTCAGGCCCGCGTCTGTGCGATCTGCTCGGCCGGTTCGACCGGTCCGCAGCACCCGCCCTCGGCCGCTCCGGACGCGGCAGTGGGATCGTCGAACAGCCCTGCGCCACCGCAGACCCCGGTGTCGGGCAACACCAGCTCGACCCGCTCGGCGGCCTCGTGATCCCCGGCCAGTGCAGCGGCGACCGAGCGAACCTGCTCGTAACCGGTCATCGCGAGGAACGTCGGTGCCCGGCCGTAGGATTTCATGCCGACCACGAACACCCCCGGTTCGGGCTGGGCCAGCTCTCGGGCGCCGTGTGGGGGAACGGTGCCGCAGGAGTGCACGTTCGGGTCGATCAACGGTGCCAGGGCCCGGGCGGCCTGCAGGGTCGGGTCCAGGTCCAGGCGTAGCTCGGTCAGCCATGACAGGTCCGGGCGGAACCCGGTCAGCGCCACGACCTCGTCGACCGGGGTGAGGCGTCGTCCGTCGAGGGACTCGAGCACGAGGCCGTCACCGGTCCGGGTGGCCGCGCCGGTGCGGAACCCGGTCACGGTGGTGACGTGCCCCGCCGCGACCGCGGCTGCGGCACGACGGCCCAGGGCTCCGCGGGCGGGCAGCTGGTCGGCTTCGCCACCGCCGAAGATGTCACCGACCTGCCCGCGGCGCAGCAACCATTGCACGTGCGTGCCCGGGGCGGCCTCGGCCAGCTCGGCCAACGCCACCAGCGCGGTCAGCGCCGAGTGCCCGCTGCCGGCCACTGCGAGCCGCTTGTCGGCGTAGCGGGCCCGCACACCCGGGTCGGCCAGGTCCGGCACCTGGTAGGCGATCCGGTCGGCCGCGGCGCGCTCACCCACCGCGGGAAGCCCGTCCGCGCCGAGCGGGTTCGGCGAACCCCAGGTCCCAGAGGCGTCCACCACCGCACGGGCGAGGATCCGCTGCTCTCCCGCCGCGGTCTGCACGTGCACGGTCAGCGGTTCGGTCTCGCGTCCGGCGTCGACCACCCGGTCCCGCCCGCGCCGGGCCACACCGGACACTCGGGCGCCGAACTGCACCCGGCTCCCCAACACCTCGGCGAGCGGCTGCAGGTAGCGCTGCGCCCACTCCTGCCCCGTCGGGCAGGTCTGCGGGTCCGGGTGCGTCCATCCGGTAAGGGCCAACAGCTTCTCCGCCACCGGGTCGACCACCTCCGCCCACCGGGAGAACAACCGCACGTGGTGCCACTCCCGCACATGCGCACCGGCCTGCTCGCCCACCTCGAACACCAGCGGCTCCAAACCCCGGTCGAGCAGATGCGCGGCGGCGGAGAGCCCGACCGGCCCGGCTCCGACCACCACGACCGGCAACGTGCCCTCACCCATCACGACCTCCACCACGACCGGCATCTCTTCATCGACGCTCGTCGATGCAATGGCCGGGACAGTATCGACGACCATCGATTGACGCAACCATCGATGCGTGTCGATACTGCTCGGCATGAGCACCACCACGGCCCAGCAGTCCACCGGCACACCGCTGCTGGCGCTGACCGACGTGTCGGCCACGCCGCCGCAGCTGCCGCTCGCCGACGCCGAGACCTACGCCGGATGGTTCGCCTGTCTGGCCGAGCCGACCCGGGTACGGCTGTTGCACGCGGTCGCGGTCACCGCACGAGCGATCGCGGTCGGGGAACTGGCCGAACAGCTCGGGATCTCCCAGTCCACCTGCAGCCACCACCTGCGCAAGCTCGCCGACGTCGGCTTCGTGAGCCTGCACAAGCAGAAGACCACCACCCTCGTCACGGTCAATCCGGCCTGCTGCACCGGTCTCCCGCACGCCGCCGACGCCGTGATGGGCATGCTCGGGCCGCGCCCGTGCTGCCCCACCGACCTGCCCGCCGACGTCACCGTCCGCGCCATGCAGGCCGGTGACTGGGCCGCAGTCCGCCGCATCTACGCCGAGGGCATCGCCACCGGCCACGCCACCTTCGACACCGAGGTCCCCGAACGGCGTGAGCTCGACCGCCGATGGCTACCCGAGCACCGGTGGGTCGCCGAGCTCGACGGTCACGTCGTCGGCTGGACGGCCCTCGCGCCGGTCTCGACGCGGCCGGTCTACGCCGGCGTGGCCGAGTCCTCGATCTATGTCGCCGAGGACTCCCGCGGGCGCGGGATCGGCAAGGCGCTGATCCACCAGCAGGTCACCGCCGCCGACAGCGCCGGGCTCTGGACCCTGCAGACCGCGATCTTCCCGGAGAACCGGGCGTCGGTCGCGCTGCACCAATCCGCCGGCTACCGCACCCTCGGCCTGCGCGAACGCATCGGCCGCCACCACGGCGTCTGGCGCGACACCGTCTTCCTCGAACGCCGCACCGCCACCGACCCTGACTAGCTGCCCGTGCGGCAGCACGCCCCCGGTCACGTCCTTCACCAGCGGCCTCGCGGCTGCGGTTGCTCACCCCTGCCCACGCTCCGGACGGAGGGTCGTCGATGCCTGTGGTCGACGACCGCACCTACTGCTCCGTCATCGACACCGCGAGCCCGGCCCGGGCACCGAACTCCACGACATCGACGGCACCCACCCCAGCTGCACGACGGGCGCGCCGACCAGGTCGACACCATCCTGTCCCGACCGATTACCGACCGGACCTGCCCTGACCTCACCGATCATGGCGTCCCGACCACTCAGTTCCGGCTCGCCCCGGATTCGGCTACGTCGGGCTCGCCTCCGCACCACCTGCTTGGGACCGGACACGACGAGCCATCGATCACCAGAAGGCCCCCCGGGAGTGATGGTGGAGGCACTGGGCACGATCTGATGGCCGGGCTGGTTAGGAGTGGCGGTCTCGCAGGGGCAGCGGGGCAGGGTCCCGGAACAGGACGCGAGGAACGAACCAGAGATAGAACACCATCCCGAACAGCTCGACCAGCGACTGCATCACGATCACGATCGCCGCGACCTCCCACCCCGCGGGCAGCGACAGCGCGAAGGGCAACACGATGAAGGAGTTGCGAGTGCCCAGCGAGAACGCCAGCGTACGACCCTGAGAAGCAGGCAGGCGGCCGATCACGCCAAGGACCTTGGCGATCACCAGGCTCGAAGCCAGGAACGCGACGGCAATGCCCACCACGATGGGGAGCAGCTGCAAGGTCTCGCCGACCTCCCCGACATGTGCCGTGGCGACCAGCAGGATCACCACGGCCAGGAGCGGAACCGGCCACCCACCCAGGTGTTCCACGACGCGCTCACGATCCGGGTTCTTGCGGGCCCAGACCTCCGTCAGGGCGGCTAGGACGAGGGGGACCAGGACCACCAAGAGCGCCGGCCAGACATCGGCGAGCGCGAACACGGAAGCGAAGTCGATGTCCGCCATCAGCCCGAGGTACCCCGGCAGCAGAAGGAGCTGAAGAACGAGAGCGACCGGGGTCAGCGCGGTGGCTCGGGTCGCGTCCCCGCGGCCGAGCTGACTGAAAGTGATGAACCAGTCGGTGCAAGGCACCAGCAGCACCAGCAACAGCCCGAGTCGCAGAGCGTCGTCGTCGGGGGCGAACTGCACGAGCACCCAGACCAGCACCGGGATGATGGCAAAGTTCCCCACCAATGCCGCGGCCAGGAACCGTCTGTCCTTGAACGCCGCGGGCACCAAGGCCAACGGCATCTGGGTGAAGGTGGCGTACAGCAGTAGCGCGAGGACCGGCCAGACCAAAGCTTCCGTGACGTACCCGGCATCTGGCCACAGGGTGCCTGCAACCAGACCGAGGATGACGGCGGTGAGATAGACCCAGACCTGGTGCCGCTCGAGAATTTCGCGGCTCGTCACGGCTGCCGCTCCACCAGGTCGGCATGGGCGGGGTCGTCACCGGGGAACAGTCTGTCGAGCATCGGCATCCCCTCAGGTGGAGTGGTGATGACCAGTGTGAACCGTGGTCCACGCAGCGAGAGGTCGAACGTGAAGAAGGGACAGCATCGCTGCTCAGCCACAGCCAGGGCGGTGATCGGGGCCAATGCCTCGACCGGCAGCTCGATCCGCATTCCACCAGCCACACGCCTGGTCGGGGCGCCGGTCAGCGCCTCGTGCCATGCGGTGAGACGTGCGGGCTGTGCCGGGCTGAGTGAGCAGGCCACCGGCGGTGGCGGCGGCGCTGCGGTGGCGAGGAACGCGCACTCGGGACTGCATCGCTCAGGCCGGTCGGGGAGGTCGTCAAGATGCTGGGCGGCGGCAGTCAGGACATGACGAGCCTGAGACAACTCCTCAATCATCGTGTCGAGGCGTTCGAGCTGTGTGTCCAGCAGTGGCCGGAGCTGAGCCTTGACGCTGGCACACGGGTCGGAGTCCCATGCCCTCACCAGCGAGGTGATCTGCTCCAGTGGCAAGTTCAGCTGCTTGGCCGCGTTGATGAACCGCAGCCGCTCCAGCACGTCTGTGTCGAACACCCGGTAGCCGTTGGACGCCCGCCGTGGACGCAGCAACCCCAGGTCTTCGTAATAACGCAGCGTCGTGGCAGGCACCCCACTTCGGGCAGCGACCTCAGAAATCCGCATCGTCTCCACCCCACCGACGCTAAACGTTCCACCCGACTCGAAGGTCAAGGGACGATCTTCACTTCACTCCCGCCGGGAAGGCGCGCAGCCCTCGACAGCCGCTCGATACCTGTGCCCTCTTGCCACGGGCGCACACACGTGTCTGCGCGCTGTCGACGATGATCCGGGGTCGTGACCGTCGAAACCGCCCTGCTGGCCCTCGGCGCCGGGTTCCTTGTCGCAGTAGTCACGACTCCGGTTGGTGTCTCCGGCGCGGTGTTCCTCCTGCCGATCCAGCTCGACATCCTCCGGATCCCCAGCCCCGCAGTCACGCCGACCAACCTGCTCTTCAACGTGGTCAGCACCCCCGGGGCGCTGCTCCGCTACCGCAGCGTCCGCGCACTCGGCGGCCCGCTGACCCGCCACATCCTGATCGGAACCCTGCCCGGAGTCGTAATCGGAACCATCGTCCGCATCTGGCTGGCCCCCGGCGACCGTGTCTTCCGCCTGCTCGCCGCTGCGCTGCTCCTGCCGCTGGGGATATGGCTCTGCCTGGGGAACCGTACCCGGCCCGGGCCCGGCCCGGGGCCCGGACGGACCCTGCCGGCACCCATCGTGGCCGCAGTCGGGACCGGCGCCGGGGTGGCCGGCGGGATCTACGGCATCGGCGGTGGATCTCTGCTCGGCCCGATCTTGGTCGGCACCGGCATGTCAGTGGCGGTCGTGGCCCCGGCCGCGCTGACCGCGACGTTCCTGACCTCGGTGGCCGGAGTACTCACCTACGCCGTGCTCTCGCTGATCACGGCCAGCCCGGTCAGCCCGGAGTGGGCGATCGGGCTGCTCTGTGGGGCCGGAGGACTGATCGGTGGCTATGTCGGAGCACAGCTCCAGCCCTCGATCCCGGAACGAGCGCTACGGACCCTGCTCGGCATCCTCGCGCTCGGGCTAGCGACGACGTACATGGTTCAGGCACTCATGGCATGATCACGCCACCTCCGACGCCAGACTCGGGATCACGCGGTCACGAGCCCCTGTCTCGCCCCAGACCCGACCAAGGTGGGGATCACGGTCGGTTCGATCGCCGTTCTGCAACGGGTCCGGGCATAGACCGCGCTGATCCTCGTTGCCTCGACTGGGACATCGACGATCTCCAAGCCGCTGGCCAGAAGCCAGCTCACCAGGCCGGGTTGGCCGATCTACCTCGCATTCGCCGCCGGCTTCACCGCGGCCGCCATACCTGCACCCCTGTTCTGGTCGTTCACGCCGCGCGCCGCACCGCGCATCCTCAACCTCCGGCTGATCGTGCGGAGTTCGCGCCCCCGGTGACACCGGCAACATCGGCCAGGGCGCAGGAAGGCCTCCCACCGGCCAGACGCTGGGCGATCCCCACCGTGCGGGGAGTGTCGGGCGGCGAGCGCACCTGCACTCGACGACGGCTCCTGGGTCATTGTCCGACCAAGGGGGTGCGGCGCGGTCCTCCCGGGTCATAGACATGTCCACAGCGGAAAAGGGCAGGTCAAAGGCGCCCTCAGACCCTCACGATCGAGGTAAACTCCGCGCCGGCGAACCAGGTCGCCGAGGTCTGGTCGCCGCGCGGGTGGTAGGTCGTGAGCTGGGTGCCGCCGGTCGAGTCGAGCCCCTCGGCCAGCTCGGTCCACAGCTGTTCTTCCCCGTCGGCGGGGTGGTCACCGCCGAGGGTCCAGGTGATGTTGTCGTAGGCACCGAAGCGGTCCCCGAGGAACTCCCCGTAGTCGCGGGCGGTGTCGGCGGTGATCACCGACCCGGTCTGCTTGTCACCCCACACGGGGTGGATCGCCAGATACATGCCCCGCTCGGCGGCCGCCTCGACGGCGAACTGCACCCGCTCCCAGAAGGCGTCGTTGTCGGCGGCGGCGGTGACGGTGTCGGCGGGGGACTCGGCGCCGGCCTGGGGGAACATCGCCACCGTCTGCACCACGGTGAAGCCCTGCTCGGCGCGGACGTCGAGGTAGTCGACGATCTCGTCCTCACCGAGTTTGCCCAGCATCGCCCACGCGGTGTCACCCAGCCAGAAGAACGGCTCCCCACCGGCGGTGAAGTACCGGCCACTGTCGTCGACCTGCAGGTAGGGCGGTATCTCGAGGTTCTGTTGCTGGGCGGCGGTGTTGACCACGGCGGGTTGTGCTGACCCGAGAAGGACAGCGACGGCGCAGAGCGCTGCCGCGGCCCGTAGCGGCGTGTGCAGCTGTGACCTCTGGGGTGTCCGGGGGACGGAGCCGTGAGGTCGTCGCCGGGTTCGTGCGCCTCTCGCGGCCATCCCGCTCATGAGCTGCAGACCCTACCGGTTCGTATCATTTCCACACATGTCTCTGATACACACTGCTGCTTGGGAGGGGCTCGGCCCGGTGGGTCGTCGACGGTGTCTCGGCTGGCCGAGCGGGCGTGGCTCCCCTCGGGGGTGCTGTCGCGGGGCATCTCGCGTGGTGCGGCGGTGAGCACCGTGTATGACGTCGTGCCACCTGGTTCTGATCATGGTGGCGGCGGTGGTCGGGGTCGCGTAGGTTCGCGTCCGCGGTCGGGGACCCGTCGAGCACCGCTCCGGCACCCCGACCGTCCAGGCCTGGCTCGCCGATCCGCACGGCGCCCGGAGGAGGTTCAGCGTGTCGGCCCGTGCCCGTGCCCGCGCCGCTGGCGGGGGTGCGTGTCGGGCGACGGTGGCGCGCTCGGCGCGGCTCCCGGTCGGGAGGTGTGCTCGGGTGCGGGTGCGCGGTGGATCCTGCGTACGGCGAGGGCGGGGTGTTCCCTCCCGCGGTGGTCCTGCCTGGCCATCTCGGGTGTCTGGTAGGCGGCGCGCCGCTGCGCTGACGGTGTGAGGACCTCGGCGGCGAGGTCGTCGACCTGCTGCAGGCGCGGTCGTAGCTCGTCGGGGACAGTCGCGCGAAGCTGGGTCTGCACGGACTCGTAGTTGGCGATCTCGGCGGCGTCGAGGGGTCGGTCGCGCTCGATCTCGATGGCGCGGGCGAATCGTGGGGGGTGGCGCCACCTGCCGTGCTCGTCGAGCTCGTTGATGTAGGCGGGGCCGTGCTCGTCGATGGTGCGGCGGTAGACCGCGACGAGGTCGGCGGCTCGTCGCTGGTCGATCAGGTGCGCGGTGTCGAGAATT
This sequence comes from Pseudonocardia sp. NPDC049635, assembly GCF_040659795.1. NCBI lineage: Bacteria > Bacillati > Actinomycetota > Actinomycetes > Pseudonocardiales > Pseudonocardiaceae > Pseudonocardia > Pseudonocardia sp. NPDC049635. Next base: position 55,244 of record NZ_JBFAON010000028.1, on the reverse strand, counting down.
CCGCGGTAGGAGCGGTCGGCGGATTCGGCGACGGTGAGCCTGCCGGATCCGCGTTCTGCGACCTGTTCCTGGTAGCGGTGCAGTACGCCCTGCAGGCTCTGGCTCTCATGGACTCCGAGGGCCATGACGGCGATGCGGTAGCCGGCGTCGCGGTAGGCGGCCAGGGTGTCGAGGGATTCTCTCGGGTCCTGTGCGGTCTCGTGGAAGACGGCGTTGAGCCGGTGGCGTCGCACGTAGTCCTGGGCCTGGGCCATCCAGGCGCGGCCGTCGGCGCGGGTCGCGGCGGCCATCTTCTGGTCGTCGGTGGCCATCAGCTCGTGGTAGTCGGGGTGGAAGGGCTTGTAGAGGTCGCTGTCGATCTCGACGACCCCGCCCTGGGAGGCTAGCTCGGTGCGGATGCGCCCGGCGTGGGCGGACTTCCCGGCACCGGGTTGTGCCATGAGCACGATCAGCAGGGGCTGGTCCTGCGGCTCGAAGCGCGCCAGTCGAAGCGGGACGATCTCGTCGCGGAAGATGCGTTCGTTCTCCTCGACCGGCAGTCGGTAGCCGGCCAGGTCGTCGTCAGCGCTCACCGAGGTCCGTCAGCGCTCACTGAGCTCAGCGCGCAACTGCTGCAGCCGCGGCCGGTAGGAGGCCCGTAGGGCCTCGATCCCCGCAGCGTCGTCGGGGTCGAGTGTTCGCTGGGCCTGGTCGCAGGCCGCGATCTGCTCGCGGATGTGCCGGATCTGCTCCGGGGCGGGCCGGGGGCGTCGACGTTCCCGGTTGAGCAGTGCCACGTAGCACCCGATCACGTCGTTGACCAGTTCCTGGGTGGCCTCGTAGGCCACGGCCGTGGTGCTGTCCCATGTGCGCGGCGGAAGCTTCTTGATAATCGTCTCCGCGTCGGCCGTTCGAATGGCCCTTGCCATATCGCCCTCCCCTCTCACCTGGTCGGTCGTTGAATCCCAACTGTATCCGTAACGCACCCTCACCCGGCCCTTATCCGGAAGGATGTCGCCCGTGGCAGGCGAACCGGGTCGCGGCCGTGATACCGCTCGCCCCCACGGTCAGCGGCGTCGATGGGGGTTCAGCGGGTGCCGGGATGCTGCTCGTCTGTGCTCAGCTCGGGTCGTTGTCGCGGGCCAGGGTGGTCATCAGCTGGCGCACCGCCTGCTGCTGGAGCGCAGTGAGGCGGCCGTAGAGCTGCTGGAGCTCGGCGCTGCCGGGGTCGCGGAGCATGATGACCGCGTTCTGGTACTGGCCGTCGATCTCGGGTGGGTCCTCGTCGTAGAAGAAGCTGAGCCCGACGCCGAAGAACTTCCCGATCCACTGCAGGTAGACCGACTTCGGCCGCTCGCCGCGCTCCCCGCTGATCAGCTTCAGCAGGTAGACGTTGGTGATCTGACCACCGTTGGCGTTGATCCACCGAGCGACGTAGCTGGCCGTGTAGGGGCGGCCGTCGGCCTGGACGACGACGGTGAACAGGTAGTACACCCGCTGCGGGATCGTGCCGCGCCGGTAGCTGGACAACCGCTGCTCGATCAGACGGGCCTGCAGCCCGCCGTCGAGTTCCGGCGGCACCGGGTCCAGAAAATAGGTGGAAGGGACCCGAAAGAACTCGGCGATCTTCACCACGTCGTCGGAGTCGGCCCGCACATCGGCGCCGGCCCCTTTTCGGAGCTCGTTGATGCGCTCTCCGGTCGTGGAACCGCCACCGGCAGCGGAATTGATCCACCGCACGACTTCGGTCACCGGATATTCGCTGCCGTCCGCGCGCCGCACAACCGAGAACAGGCGATTGATCCGGTCGGCGATTTCCTGCCCGGACATCGAGGGAACCGCGGCGCCGTCGTGCTCGCCGGGGACGAGGTCCCGACCTGACCGAGGGGCCGGGGCCGTACTCCCGGACACCGCGTCAGCGCTGGTCGCGCCGTCTTCGTCGGTCATGTTCTCGTCGTTCCTCGCCGCTCGCCGACCCCTCACGCGATGACCCCTGCCAGGAGTGCCCACACCCGCAGGAGCATGTCCGGTGCACCCTACCCACCGGTTGCCGCGCGAACCGCGTTCAGTGCGGCCAGGCGATTCGACCGCTCCAGCGCCGTCGTACAGCGGTGAGTAAACCCATCCAAGACTGTATAAATCGGGATTCTCGATGTAGTACAGTCTGCGGTTGTCAGCGGCACTGCTGGGCGGACCTCCGACCGGGCGCTGACCAGGAGCGACTGGTCGGTGTGTCTGCAGTCGACGTGCGGAGAGGGAGATCGACGTTGCAGCTCGGCCGGCGTACCCGGGCGACTCCCCCGCCTCGACCACCGTGGTTCGACGCAGCCTCACCCGCGGCGCGGGACCGGGGGCCTCGCCGACCGGACAACCCTCCCGAGCCCCCTCCTCCACCGGCGCCGGGGCCGGGGCTGGGGCCGGCGGCCGACCCCGTCGACGACCTTCCTGCTGATCTGGATGCGACGGCGGCGCACTACTTCTTCGACGACGGCGCCGAGCCTCACGCGGCCGCGGGTCCCTCCACGCCGGTCGGCACCGATGTACCCGAGACAGCCGAGCAGCGCCGGTGGGCACCACCGTCGCCGTCTTCGCCACCGAGCCGGAACGGCCACGCTTCCCGTTCCTCGGGTTCTGTGGCGGAGGGCACCTCGGTCATGTCCGCTCCGATCTCGACGGAGTTGCCGCACCATCCCCTCCCCAGCGGCCGGTGGGTCTCGGCTGACGGGGGCGGTCAGGATCTGTACCTGCCGTCCTCTCGCGCCGCCGACGACGACCAGCGGGCCCGCACCACCGTCGACCGCCCGGTCGAGGCGCTGCGTCCGGTCGCCCCGGAGGAGGCGCGTCAGCTGGCCGAGTGCTTCGCCCTGGACTACCTGTCCTGCGACGAGGACGACCCCGACCTGCGCAGGTTGGCGTTGGAGCCCTACCTCGCGCGCCGCTGCGATGCGCTGCTCGGCTGGCCTGCCGACACCCAGGACAGGGGGCGCTGGCGGGCTGTGCACGCACGTGCCGGCGAGGTGCTGCCCTACAGCCACGGTCTCACCGTCGACGTGAAGGTGCTCGTGGAGGTCTTCGAACGCACCGCGTACCTCGAGGGCTCCGCGGACCGGCCCGGGCGCGACGCCGGTGAGGGCGCTGGTGACGGTGCTGGTGACAGCGGCGCCGCCACGACTCCCGGCGTCGACGGAACCGATGATCGGCCACCGCGGTCGCGGCCGGCGCTTCCCCTGGGTGCGCGCTGGTCGGCGGTTCCTTCCGCGCACGCGCCGGGCTGGACCCAGGTGATGACCATCTGGCAACGCCTCGGGGTCCCGGTGCGCCGACACGACCACGGCCACCTGGTCGTCGAGCTGTTCGCCCTTCCGGCGTCGGAAGGCGGATGACCCATCTCAGGTTCGTGAGATATCCGGCCCACACCCTGCGCACACACCTGGAACGTCATGAACAACAACGCACCTGCTCAGGAGTCGATGCCCCCGACGCCGTCGCTGCGTCTCGGCTGGGACGCACCGCCGCCGTCACCGGAGGAGGCCCCATCGTCGTCGCCCGATCCGGCCCACAGTGAGTCGCCCTCACCGACCGCGATCGACCGGCGCCGCGCCAGGCTGCGCTCGACTCCGGCGCCGTGGATGTCCCCAGACACCTCACCGGAGGCAGACGACGGGCCGTGGCCCGCAGCTGCCGGCCCCGAGCCCTCGACCGGCTCACCGGTGCCCCCGTCGCACCATGCTGAGAACGACCAGGGCGAGTACCCGGACGCGGGTGGGACGCCGCGGGGATCCCGCCCGGAGCCATCGGCGACTGGCCCTGTCAGTGCTCCCGGCCCGTCCGCCGAGGTCAGCTCGGAGCCGTTCGTCAACGCTGTGCGCGCCAAGGGCACCGCGCCCAAGCTGGGCTGGCGTGCGGCTTTCTACCGGTTGACCGGGGTCAACCCCGGGGTCTCGACCGTCGAGCAGCGCCTGCTGCGCCAGCAGAGCTCGATCCGCACGCGCATGGACGGTGCGCACTCGGTGATGGTGAGTTCGATGAAGGGCGGCGTCGGCAAGACGACGGTCTCGGCGCTGCTCGGGCTCCTGCTCGCCGAGGAACGCGGCGAGCGGGTCGTTGCAGTGGATGCCAACCCCGATGCCGGAACGCTGGCCGACCGGCTGGTGGGCGAGAAGATCGCCGCGCAGATCACGGTGCGCAAACTCCTCAACCACCTCGACGAGGTCCACACCTTCAGCGACCTGTCGCACTACGTGCACCTGGTGAACCGCCTGCAGGTCGTGGCTTCCGAGCAGGAGCCCGAGGCCTCCGAAGCGTTCTCCCAGAGCGACTACGAGGCAGTGATCGACCTGCTCAGCCGCTTCTGCCAGGTGTTGGTCACCGACTCCGGCACGGGGATCACGCACTCGGCGATGCAGGGCGGGCTCGCGCGGGCCGATTCCCTGGTGATCGTGGGTTCGCTGACCCAGGACGCGGCGTCGCGAGCGGCGCGAACGTTGAATTGGCTGGCCGCCCGGCGGTGGGCCAGCCTGGCCGAGCGGGCGGTGGTGGTCTTCTCCCAGGACCGGGAGAGTTCCTCGATCGATGAGCGCCCGATCCTCGAGCACTTCCAGAGCCGCTGCCGGGCGGTTCTGACCTTGCCCTCCGATCCGCACCTCAAGGCGGGCGGCCCGATCGACCTGGACGCTCTGCGCCCGGCGACCCGCGACGCGGCGCGCGAGATCGCGGCGACCGTGGCCGAGGGCTTCTACCCCTGCCCGACCTCGCTCGGCCGGCCTCGCACTGCCGAGGGCCGCCGAGCTGATCGGTCGTGGTGACCGGTAGGGCCTGGTGGGTTCGCGCCGGCTCGGCCCTGGGGTTGTCGGCGGCACTCACCAGCACGGTGCTCTCACCCGCGCAACCGGCCTCGGACGAGGTCGACTGCGGGTTCCGGATCACCGCCGTACACATCCTGGCCGAACTGACCGGTGACGACTCCGCTCGTGCTGATGCGCTGCGTGACCTGCTGGTGGAGGCGGGGGCGAACGAACCGGGGTTCGTCCCGGCGTCGTGCTATTCCCCCGAATCCGGCGACACCGATCCGGGCCGGGCCGAGCCGGGATCCGACCGGCCCGGGAGCGGTCCCGACTCGCCTTCCGGGTCCGGCGACGACCGCGACAGCCGCTCCGATGACCGGGCCGACGAGAGTCCCGCCGAACCTGCCGACGACACCGGGTCCGGGTCGACGGCCTCGGGCAGTGGCCCCGCGGGTGGTCTCCCGACCGCAGCAGAGGCGTTCGGCTGGGGGGAGCCGGACTTCGTCGACGAGTTCGACGGCAACCAGCTCGAGGGCTGGAACGCCTATGACGGACCCGGGCACGCGGGCAACGGGATCCGTTCCCCCGACGCGGTCACCGTCGCCGACGGCGTCCTGACCATCGACGGGTCCGCAGAGGGCACCACCGCGGGGCTGGCGTGGGGCCACTCGCAGCAGTACGGGCGGTGGGAGGTCGCGATGCGCGCCCCGGTCGGGGACCCCGCCTACAACGCGTTGGCGTTGCTGTGGCCGACGGCGGAGAACTTCCCGGTGGGCGGTGAGATCGACTTCGCCGAGATCATGGACCCCTCCCGGGAGAAGGTGGAGCTGTTCCTGCACTACGGCGCCGACAACTCCCAGGTCCACGGTGAGGTCGAGGTCGACGCGACCGAGTGGCAGGTCTATGCGGTGGAGTGGACCCCGCAGGGGGTCACCGCGTTCGTCAACGGCGAGGAGTGGTGGAAGACCACCGACACCTCGATCCTGCCGCCCGGCCCGATGCATCTGTGTCTGCAGCTGGACTGGTTCCCCGACAACGGCGGCGGTGGGACCGGGCAGGTCCAGTACGACTACGTCAAACAGTGGGCCCTTGCTGAGGGCGACGGCCCCTCGACCGACTCCGAGGCCAGCGAGGGATCCACGGACGCGGATTCCAGCACGACGATCACCGACGAGAAGAACAGGGGCGAGTGATGCCGGCTCGTCTGCGCCGGAGCGAACGCGCACCAGCTCCGGTGGCCCCTCCCCAGCAGCGATGGAGTTGTGAGATGCGCAGGTCGTTCCAGAACCGCTATGGCGTGGTGCCCTTCGCCCAGTCTCGCCCGGCCCCACGGCGATCTCCCGTCGCGGTGCTCACCGCGTCCGCTCTGCTGATGGCCGGCGTCGCGTTCGCGGCCAGCCCGCTGCCCACCGAGATCGGTTTGGTGCGGGAATCGTGCACCGAGGGCAAGGCGATGCGCCAGCTCGACGCGGCCCGCGAGACCCGCACCCAGACGCGCGCGCTGCTGGCCGGTCTGGCGGTGAGCACCGATCCACAGCATCAGGACCTGGCGCGGGAGCTGGCGGGGTTGGGGTTCACTCCGGCCACGCAACCGGCCGGGTGGCGGCAGAAGGCGGTCGATGTCTCCGACCGGCTCAACGGCACCACCGACCCGCAGTTGAGGGAGGTCTCGGTGCGCCTGGCCAAGGCCGGGTTCGGTCCCACTCCGGCCGATCTGTTGCCTCGGGAGAGCGGCTCGGATGCCGGGCCGCCGATCGACGCCATCGGGGACACCCTGCGCGGCGCCGGGGACTCGGCCGCCGGGGTGGTCGAGTCCGCAGGTACGGCAGTGCAGCAGGTCACCGCGCCTGCCTCGTCGGGTGAGTCGTCCACGCGAGGACCGGCGGCGGTGAACCCTGACCGTCGGGCCGAGCCGCCGCCCCCGCCGACCTGCCTCGACGAGCAACCCGCCGCCACCGTCGCTCCCGCGGCGTCGGCGCCCTCGGCCGCGCCCGCGGTGCCTGCGCCGGTGGCGGCACCCCCGCCGGACGCGGCGGAGGAACCGTCGCAGCCCGCTGAACCGGGTGGGGATGACGAACCGGCAGACGACGCGACCGCGGAGCAGCCGGGCCGTGACGACGGTGCGGGATCTGACCCCGGTGCCGACGAGGGCACCGCCGCCGGTGACGACGGCGACGGCGACGCGCTCGGCGACAGTGAGGAGGCGGACTCGTCGGTGTCGCGGGACTCGGGGTCGACCGGCGGCGGCACCCCCGCCTCGGGGGGTGATGCCGACCGCACCACGCGCTCGGGTTCTGACGACGAGCAGCCCGCCGGTGACGACACCTCGCAGACGTCAGACTCCGCCAGCAGCCCCCGGGAGGAGGACTCGCCGTCACCGCGGCGGGACTCGTCCTCGGCGGACTCGAACTCGGCGGAGCCGTCGTCGGCGGACGTGGAGAAGGCCCGGGCTGCGATCGAGCTGCTGGGTGAGCTGATGCAGGCGTTGGGAGCGAGCCCCGACACCGAGGCCGGTCACCTGCAGATCTCGGTGATGGAGGTGCTCGACCGCGACCAGCTCGCCGAGCTCGGCGCGGACCCGACCGCACTGGACCAGCTCGACGAGCTGGTCGACTCCGGCGATGCCGGATCCGGGTCAGGCGATGCGAGCACCGCCGACGGTCCCGGCGCCGACCGCAGCTCGCGATCCGACGACACCTCGGACGGTGACCGTGACTCGGACTCGGCCTCGGACGAACCCGCCGGTTCGTCCGGTGATCCGGAGGACACGGCATCTGACCGGTCGGGACCGTCGCTGACTCCGGACACCGGTGGGGATGTGGACTCCATGCTGGACTCGCTCACCGAACAGGTCAGCGAGGCTGCCGACACCGATCCGGTCGCCGAGCAGATCGCGGACAAGCTCGCCGCGATCGACCGCGAGGACTCCGGTGGCGACGACCCGACGGCCCCCGACTCCGAGGGGCCCGGTGAGAACCCGCGCGTCGACCGATCCGACCGCAGTGCGACCGATCAGGACGACGACCAGGACAGCTCCCGGGAGACACCGGAGGCCGACTCCGGTGACGAGTCGGGCGCCAACAGCGCCGCTGATGAGCAGACCGGCTCGACCGAGCCGATCTCACGCGGCGGGGGCGGTGAGGGCGATCGCCCCTCGGTGGACCGTGACGGTGGCGGAGCTGCCGATGCAGGCGGGTCTGTTCCCTCCGGCGGTGACCGCTCCGCCGGTGAGGACGCCGACGCTGCCCCACCCGCCGCGGGCGGTGACGGCCCGGTGGAGCAGGCACCGCCTGCCCCGGAGCCCGCGGCCGAGGAGGAGGGTGAGCAGCCCCGCGATCCGGAGCCAGCTCCGACCGCTCCGCCGGCCGAGGACCCGGCTGCAGGGGCTGACACCGCCACCTGGGACCGGCTCGCCGAGTGCGAGTCGGGGGGTGACTGGGGAATCGACACGAACAACGGTTACTCCGGTGGGCTGCAGTTCGCGCCCGCCACCTGGCAGGCCTTCGGCGGGCAGGGCGAGGCGCACGAGGCCAGCCGGGAGGAGCAGATCGCGGTGGCCGAACGTGTCCAGGCCGAGCAGGGCTGGCAGGCCTGGCCGGCCTGTTCCGCGGAGCTCGGGCTCAGGTAGCGACCGGTTGTTGAGGATGCGCTCGTGACACGTCGAGGGATCTCGATGGCGGCGGCAGCGATCGCGGCTGCGGCGGTGGCCGTGGTTCTCACCGTCGCCGACGACCCGGCAACAGGGCAGGTGGCCGGACTCGGGTCGGTCGCAGGGCAGGCGACCGCCCCGAGTCCGCCGCGTGAGGACGGACCCCTGCTTCGTGGCCAGGCGGGCCCGGTTGTCGGAGGCTTGTCCGCGTCCTCGGTCGGGGTCCTGGTCGTCGACGGGGGCCGGCATCAGTGCTCGGCCGCTGTGGTGGCTTCGCGGTCGCGGCGGCTGCTGGTCACCGCGGCACACTGCGTCTGGCTCGACGGTGCCTGGCGGGTCGACGGCGCGTACTTCGTGCCCGGGTGGGCCTCGGGCGAGGAGCCCTACGGCCGGTGGACGGTGGACACCGCCTATGTGCCACCGGCATGGCCGCAGGCCAACTCCCCGATCGAGGACGTCGCCGCGCACGTCGACTACGCCTTCGTCTCGCTGCTCCCCCGCGACGGGGTGCTGCCCGAGCAGGTGCTGGGGGCTCAGGGGATCCGGTGGTCGACCACCGACTCCGTCGAGGTCGCAGCGCTCGGCTATCCCGCGGTCGGTGGTTACGACGGGCAGTCGCTGCGCGGATGCTCGGGTCCTGCCGTTGTCGAGCCGTTCAGCCACCGCTCCGCGACCGAGCCCGGTGAGGTGCTGGCGTTGAGCTGCGACATGACTCAGGGCGCCTCGGGCGGCCCGTGGCTGGTCGGCCCGGACGCCGCCGCGGGACGCGGCCAGGTCGTGGGCGTGGTGTCGGGTGGTGACGACACCGCGACGCTGGTCAGCCCACGGTTCGGGCCCGCAGCGAAGACGATCTATGACGCCGCCGACTCCGCCGCCGAGCAGTTCGGCCCCGCCCCCGCGACGGGCTGAGATCGGCCCGCGGGATGGTGGCTAGTAGAGCCGCTCGCGCACCAGCCACCGGCCGTCGATCTCGACCACCTCCACGGTGGCCGCACTGCGTTCGGCCGGGATCGGCGGCCCGTCCGGGCTGTCGCAACCGGTCTCGACGGTACCGGTGACCTGCACGTAGACCTGCTGATCGGTGTGGGGCGCCTCCGGTGGGATGACCGCGTCGATGTCGCTGACCACGGTGCGACAGCGCCCCTGCACGAGCTGTTCCCAGCCGGCACCTGCCGCCCCGGCATCAGCGAGAGCCGAGTTCTCCGCCGCAGCGCGGCCGGTGAGCAGCGGACCCACCCGCTCGGTCCAGCTCGTCGCGCTCGAGTCCTCGTAGCTGACTGTGCGGGAGGCCACCAACCACCGCTGAGCGGTGACCAGCGGGTCACCGTCCGGTGCAGCGGCCGGTGTCGGCGACGCAGGCGGCTGCGACGTCGCGGCCGGTGCGGTCTCGGCCGCGGGCGGGTCCGGTTCAGCGGGCGAGCTCCAGACCGCGTAGACGCCGGCCCCGACTGCCAGGCCTGCGACGACGAGGACGGCCCGGCGCAACAGCCCGCGACCGGGGCCGCGGGGGTCCTCGGGCCCCGACTCGATCAGTGCCACGCGGTTCACCTCATCGAAAATCGTATGATCCTGTTCCTAGAAATCATACGCACTGTAGTATCTCGGACGGCATAAATCTCCGGCTTCAGGACGGTGACAGACGTGATCGACCCTCCGATCGTGGCGGGAGTTCAGGGTGGCGTCGGCACGACCTTGCTGGCTCGCGCCCTCCACGGGTACGACGCTCGGATCTACCGCCCGTGGAGTCCGGTGGACGTGCTCGTGTGCCGGTCCACGGCCCACTCGGTTTACGCAGCTCAGCACGCCTTGCAGCACACCCGCGACAAGCCGGTGCTGGCCGTCGTCGACGACGCCCCCGGCGCCTCGTGGGGCCAGAACACCGCGAACAAGATCCGTCTCACCGAGCCGTACGTGCAGTCCTGGGTGCGCATCCCGATGGTGTCGGACTGGCGCGAACTGGAGTCACCCAGTTCCTTTGTCGCCACGATTCTCGAGACCGCCGAACAGGACCTCCCGAAGAGCGCCCGCCAGTTCGCCCGCGCACTTTTGGAGCTGGTGGACGAAATCGTGCGTCTCGACTCCGTTGACGACCAGTTCCGTAGCGCCTGACCCGTCCAGTACGACGCCTCTCGGAGGCCACGCATGTCACACCTCGCCATCGTGTTCGATCTCTACATTCAGCAGGACCCGCCACCTCTTATTCCAGATGCTGGACCCGGTGAGCTACCCGGTCGACTCGGTGAGAACGTCACGACGTTCATCGCCTCGATCAAAGCAGTGCTCATCGCGATCGCAGTCGTGATGGGCCTGGTCGGGTCCGGCCTGATCATGGTGGGTCAGCGCAGCCCCCGCAGCGGCTCATCCTTCGGCGGTATCGAAAAGCTCGGGATGGTCATCCTCGGCCTCGCCGTGATGGGTTCCATAACCAGCATTATCGGACTGTTTCTGTGACCCGTCGTCGACGATAGGACGAGGACCCGCCCATGTGGATGTTCAACCCGCTCATCGACGGGTTCGGCGAGGCGGCCGGTTACCTCCTGCAGGCGATGATGACCTGGTGGTTGCGCACGCCGTCGCCGATCGACCAGGTCGCCCAGAATCCGGATACGGCCCGGATCGTGGGTTATGTCGCCGTGTCGATCCTGACGATCTCGATGCTGTGGCAGATCGGGCGCATCATGATCTCGGGGCGGCGCGAGCCGATCGTCGACGTCGCGCTCGGCCTGATGAAGTTCGCCGTCATCAACGCCGCCGCCTACATGCTGCTCTTCCTCGCTATCGACACTGCGGACGCACTGTCCAACGAGTTTCTTGGAGGGCCTGGCACACAGTTCGCCGAACGGATGCAAGCGGCATTCGAGGCCACCCAGACCCCGGACTTCGTGCGACTCACTCTAGCCTTTTCCGTCACCGGTTTCGCTGGTCTGCAGTGGCTGCTGTTGATTTTTCGCCAGGCCGGGATCCTCGTGCTGGCTGCGATGCTTCCGATGGCTGCGGCCGGAGTTCTGAGCAACGGCACACGACGGTGGTTTCCGACCATGACGTCGTGGCTGATCGGATTGGTGGTGTACAAACCGGCTGCGGCGTTGATCTATGCGATCGGGATGGGTCTGTTCGCCGAGGCCGACGACGTCGTGACGCTCCTGACCGGGATCGTGGTCCTGCTCTTGGCGGTGGTCGCGCTTCCGGCCACGTTGAAGTTCTTCAACTGGGCGCAGATGGGGACCGGTGGGGGCGGGTCGATCGGCGGTGGGCTCGCTGCCGCGGCGACCGGTGCCGTGTCGCTGGGGGCGATGGCCGGGTCGCGGCGTCAGGAGATGACCGGCCCGGCCAGCGCGCCGAGTTGGACAGCCAACACCGCCGCCCCAGCCGGCAGTACCGGACAGCTCGCGCTACCGCCCGGGGGTGGCGGCCGCGGCGCCGCCCCGCCCGGGGGTGGTGCGCCGCCGGGTGGTGGCAGCGGGGGGCCGTCCGGGGGCAGCGGTGGTTCCGCCTCCGGCACCGGCGCATCGGGGGCGTCGGGTGGCCGAGCGACGAGTCCGGGGCCCGGCAGCACGCACGGCGCTCCGGCCGCCGCAGGCGTCTCCCCGAGCGGGGGGGCTGCGGCCGGCGCGCGGGGCGTCCCGAGCGGGGGTGCGGCCGGGGCCGGGGCCGGTGGCACCGCGGGCGGTGCTGCGGCCGCCGGAAGCGGCGGTGCAGCGGCGGCTGGTGGCGCGGCCGCAGGTCCGGCCGGTGCCGCGGCCGCGGCCGCGGTACGGGGAGCGGCCCGGATGGGGCGTAGCGCTGCGGAGAACTTCACTGAACCACCGGACAACGGCGGAGCCCAACCGAGTAAGGGCCCGGACGGGGCCGGGCCGGCGCCTGGAGGAGGGCCCCAGCGATGACCACTCCGCGTACCTACGGCAACTGGCGGCCGCCGCGCGGCTTCGGTATCGGGCAGCTGTCGACGAGCCAGACGATGACGGTGTTCGGTGCGGTGGTCGTGCCGGTGGTGGTGTTGAACTTCGACGCGCAGGCCGGGTTCGTGGCCTTGGTTCTCGGGGCGCTCGTCGCCGCCGCTGTCGTCCTGCGCATCGGCGGGACGTCGCTGGCTGACGTCGTGACCCGGCGGGTCCGCTTCGCGCGCAGCAAGTCGGCCGGTTGGACCGAGCTCACCGGGGGGATGATCTCCGACCATCCTCGCCGTCACGATCTTCCCGGTCCGATGGGGCCGGTGGTGCCGCTGTCGACCGACGACGGCCGGGGCGGTAAGCAGGGGCTGCTGTGGGATCGCCGGACCGGTTGGCTGACCGCGGTGCTGCGGGTATCCCCGGTAGGGCTCGAACTCGCTGACCGGCAGGAGGCCGACGGCTGGGTCGCCAGCTGGGGGGCGTTCCTTGCCGACCTGGGTTATCAGCCGATGATCCAGCACGTCGCGGTCACCATCGACACCTCGCCCAGCGGTGGGACGACCCTGCGTGACTACGTCAACGATCGGATCGATCCCCGGGCTCCGGCCTCGGCCCGGGCTGTGCTCGGCGAGCTCGCCGCCAGCGCCCCGGCATCGAGCGCCGAGGTCGACACCCGGGTGTCGGTGACCTTCGATCCGAACCAGGCGACTCCGCGGCCCCCGGACCTCGCCGCCGGGGTCGCCGAGGTGACGCGTTGGCTGCCCGGGTTGGAGTCGCACCTGGCGATGGCCGGGGTGGCGGTCCGGCGGCGGGCGACGGCAGCGTGGCTGATCGGTCGCCTACGGGTCGCCTACGACCCGGCGAGCCGCTCGGACCTGACCGACTACGACGACTCCGGTGAGGAGCTGCTGCACTGGTCGGACGCCGGGCCGGTCAGCGCGCAGGAGCCCTGGGACCGCTGGCGGCACGACTCGGGGGTCTCGGTGTCGTGGGCGATGGTCGAGGCGCCTCGCCAGGCGATCATGGACCGGGTTCTGGTGCCGCTGCTGGCACCGGGCCCGTTCCCTCGGCGGACCACGTTGCTCTACGAGCCGTTCTCGGCGGGTGCGGCAGCCAACGAGGTCGAGCGGGAGATCACCAACACCCAGGTGCGACGAGCCTGGGCCCGCAAGACCAAGCGCGATGAGACCCAGCGCGACCGCGACGACCTCGCCCGTGCGGTGCAGAGCGCGCGGGAGGAGGCCGAGGGCGCCGGTGTCGGCCGCTTCACCCTCTACGTGACCACCACGGTGACCGACGAGTCACTGCTGCCCGCAGCGACCGCGGATGTCGAGCAGCGAGCCGGGCAGGCCAAGGTCCGCCTCCGCCGTCTGCGCGGATCGCAGGTCACCGGGTTCGCGGCCTCGCTGGGGATGGGGATCAACCCCGCCGAGCTCGACCGCCGCCCGCGCCGCTGAGCGCACTGACGCCGCTGACTTCGGAGGAGCATCTCTGTGACGACCACAGCCCCTGGGCCGCTCCGGTCGAACGACCCGGGATCGCCGTACCGCGGCCGCCCGGTCCCCCGCGCGCTGGGCTGGGCGGTCCCCGGTGGCGGCCGGGCCGCGAACGCCGAGCCCGGCGTGATGTGGCAGGGCACCACCACGCAGGTGTGTGGGTTGTATCCCTTCGCGGTCAGCTCGGGCGCTGCGCCACCGGGGGTCCCGATCGGGCACCACATGCACACTGCCGAGCCGATCGGGCTCGACCCGGCCGAGTGGCTCCGCCAGGGGCTGGTGTCCAACACCGGCATGTGGATCCAGGGCCAGCCCGGGATCGGCAAGTCCACGATCGTCAAGCGGCTGATGACCGGGCTGGTGGCCTTCGGGTTCACCGCGGTCGTCCCCGGTGACGTCAAGGGCGAGTACACCCGCCTGGTCGAACATCTCGAGGGGCGGGTGTGGCGGATCGGGCGCGGCCTGCACTCGCTCAACCCGCTCGACGCGGGTCCGCTGCGCGCCGCGCTGGCCCAGTCCAGTGGGCAGGACTACGTCCGGTTGGAGGAGACCATCCGGGCCCGGCGGCTGTCGCTGCTCGAAGCGCTGGTCGTCATCGTGCGCCGCGCCGAGATCACCGTGACCGAACGCCGGCTGCTCGGCGTCGCTCTCGATCTCACCGTGGAGGGCACCAGCCAGGCCGACGAACCGACGATCCCCGACGTCGTGCGGGTGCTGACCAACCCGCCCGGTCAGCTGCTCGACATCGCCGCCTGCGACAACAAGCTCAGTTTCCGCCGGGATGTGCGCGACCTGGTCAACACCCTGGAGCTGCTGTGTGCCGGCGCGATCCGCGGGTTGTTCGACCGGCCCTCGTCGATCTCGGCCGATCTCGACACCCCCGCGCTGTCGCTCGACATCTCCGCCCTCGACAACGACGAGGACGAGGTGGTCGCCGCCGCGATGCTCTCGTCGTGGGCCTGGGCGGCTGCGGTGATCGACGGCTCGTCGGCGTTGGGTCGGCGCCGCAACATCTTCCGGGTCCAGGACGAGCTGTGGCGCGCCCTGCGCGTCGCTCCAGGCCTGGTCGAGCGGTCGGACCGGGTGACTCGCCTGGGGCGCCATCGCGGCGAGATCTCCGCTCAGGTCACCCATTCCCTCGACGACCTCGAAGCGCTGCCCACCGAGGCCGACCGGGCGAAGGCACGCGGCATGGCCCAACGCAACGGGGTGATGGTCCTGGGCGGCATGGCCGACAAGGAGCTCGCCGCGGTCAACCAGATCAGTCCCTTGACCGCGTCCGAGGCCGCGATGGTGCGCGCCTGGGCCGCTCCCCCGACCTGGGTCACCGGCAGCGCCCATCCCGGCCGCGGCCGCTACCTGATCAAGTCCGGTGAGCGGACCGGGCTGCCGGTCGCGTTGTCGCTGATGCCCAGCGAACGCGACCTCTACAACACCGATCTGGCCTGGCAGGACCACACCGGGCAGCGGCGATGAGCACCGCTGGTCCACCGCTGGCCTGGCAGCAGATGGCCGTCCCGCTGGTCGGTCTCGGGGTCCTCGGGGCCGGTTTCGTCTCGATGGCGTGCTGCTGGGTCGCCGCGGCGGTTGCCGCCGAGCCCGCACCGCCCGCGTTCGGCGGTGCCACGCTGCGGGCGCTGGTCACCGCGGGCGGGGCTGGGACCCTCGACCCGCTGATCGGTGCAGACGGGTCGCGGCCGCTGTTCTGGGGTGTCCTGGCTCTGGTCGTGGTTCCTGTGCTGGTCACGGTCGTGGCAGCCGCTGTCTGGGTGTCATCGCGCTCGGCGTCGCGCGGTGTCCCCCGGTCGGTGATGGCCCGCGGCCGCGAGACCCGCGACATGCGCGGTCGCGCGGCCCGGGCCCGGGCCCAGCAGCTGCGGCCGGCGCTGCGCGAGCAGCGCACCGTGCAGGCGCGTGACCTCGGGCTGTGTCTGGGCCGCCGCCTCGGTGGGGCCGGGCAGTCACGGCTGCTCTACGCCTCCGAGGAAGACGTCGTGCTGCAGATCGCCGGGCCGCGCTCGAACAAGACCTCCGCCCTGGTGGTGCCCGCGATCCTGTCCGCCCCCGGCCCGGTGATCGCGACCAGCAACAAGGGCGACATCTACACCTTGACCGTCGGCGTGCGCTCCGAGCTGGGACGGGTGTTCGTCGCCGACCCGCAGCGCATCGCTGGTGTCGAGCAGGACTGGTGGTGGAACCCGCTTCGTCACATCCGGGATCTCGCCGACGCGGCCCAGCTGGTCACTCATTTCTCGCGGACGGTCGGTTCGGGCAGCGACCGCAGCGACCCGTTCTTCACCAAGGGTGCGGAGCGTCTGCTCGGCCAGCTGGTGCTGGCAGCCTCCTGTTCTCCGGATACGAGCTTGCGGGATGTCCGCAGGTGGTTGGCCACCCAGGCCACCGAACCGGTCACCCTGCTCGAGCACGGCGGCTACAGCGAGGTCGCGGTGGGCTTGCAGGGCCTGCTCGAAGCACCGGTCGAGACGCGCGGGGGACTGTTCGAGACCGCGTTGACCGCGCTGGGCGCCCTGGAGTCCGAGGCGGTCGCCCGGCTGGTCACCCCACCGTCGACCTGGAAGCTCCCGCCCCGGGTCCCGGTGACCGAGTTCGATCCGTGGCGGTTCCTGGTCGGCTATCACACCGGTTCCTCCGGGGCTGCGGTGCCGCGGGACACGATGTATCTGCTCACCCGCGAAGGCGCCGGCAGTGGTGCTCCGGTGATCGCCGCGCTGGTCGATGACCTCCTGCGCGTCGCCACGCAGGCCGCGACCGCCGAGGGCGGGCGGCTCAGTACGCCGTTGCGACCGGTGCTCGACGAGGCCGCCAACGTCTGCCCCATCGCGAACCTGCCCGATCTGTACTCCTACTTCGGGTCGATGAGCATCCAGGTGATGACCTTCCTGCAGTCCTACCAGCAAGGCGTCGCGATCTGGGGCCGGTCGGGGATGCACAAGATGTGGTCGGCGTCCACGATCAAGCTCGTCGGCGCCGGGGTGCAGGACCCCGAGTTCGCCCGCTGGGTCAGCGACCTCATCGGACCGGTGGAGGTCCCGACCTACTCCCAGCAGTACGGCCGCGGCGGAGGATCGACCTCGACGTCGTGGAAGGAAAAGCCGGTGATGACCGTGGCCGACGTGGCCGCGCTCGACAAGCGCAACGCCATCCTCCTCTCGGCCGGCCGTCGCCCGGTCCTGCTGGAGCTGATGCCGTGGTACCGCGAGCGTGACGCCGAAGCCATCACCGCCTACGCCGCCGAGGCCACCGCACAGGTCCAGCAGTCGGCCGTGGCAGCGCTGGGCGCACGCAACCCGCTGGCCCAACGCCTGTCCGCCGGCGGCCACGCTACGGGCGACCGGCTATGACCGTGCCCGGCCCCGAAGACGCAGACGGCTCGGTCGACTGGCGGGCGTTGCAGACCGAGATCACCGAGCTGCAGGCCGACCGGGCGGCGCTGTCCGCGCGGGTCGCTGCCCTCGACGAGCGCGTCGAGGAGCTCGCCGGTGCCCTCGACATCATCGAAGACGTCATCGAGGACGCCGCCGAGACCCTCCGCTCCCCCGCCGCTGCTACCGAACCGGTGCCGGTGGCCGACACCGACGCCGGGCAGCAGACGCCCTCCGCTGCCCCGCCGGCGCCGGACCCGGGGGCCGCGCCCCTGGACATGCGGGTGCTGATCCCGTGGGTGCGCGACCACATCGCGTTGCTGCTTGAACGCAAGATTCCGCAGAGCCAGGGCCGGCTGCGCTGGTGCCGGAGCTGGTGGCTGCATCCCGAGGCGATCGCCCGCTTCGATGCGCTGCATCGCTCATGGTGCGAAGCCGTCGCGTCCCAGGGCAGCGCGCTGGTCGTCTACTACGAGCACCTCGACCGCCAGCTCGCGACCGTGATGGACGAGCACGGCCCGTTCAGTGCGTGCACCGGCGGTGAGCACGGCAGTGACCGGACGGTGCGACGCCTCGGCCAGCTCGACCCCCCGCCCGCCTACTTCGTCGAACTCGACCAGCTCGACGCGATGTGACCGCCTGACTCCGGTGGCCACGCCCGCCGTGTCTACCGCTGCACCCGCACGAGCAGGGAGGACAATCAGTGCCTGGACGGAGCCGACGCCCCGACCCATCCCAGCTGTCCCTGGACTTCCTGTTCGGGGGCGCCACCGACGAGCCGACCGAGGCCACGACACCGGACCCGCTACCCGCCGACCACCTGGCCGCGCCGCAGGAGGGCCACCATGAACCACTACGGGATTCGGGCGATGCGCCACTGGCAGACCTTCCTGCCCAACCGCTACGCCCAGCTCACCGATCCCCACAGCTACTTCACCGAGCTGGGCAGACAGGTCGAAGCCGAGATCACGGAGCTGGCAGCGGCCCGGGCGGCCGAGGAGGAGCAGGCCCCGACCTACCTCGAGCAGGTGGGCCTGCTGACCCGGATCCGCGCACAGGCGGAGGAGCAGATCCTGACCGAGCAGGTGCTGCTGCCCTCGGAGGCGGACCTGCCCGGCCAGAGCCGGCCCCAGCACTAGAACCGTCCCCGGGGGCTGCCTCCCCCGAGCCGAGGGTCCCGGACCTCGCTGCTGCCGAGGAGCTCTCCGTGCGCGCCCGCGAGGCGTTCGACGCCGGACGGTTCCACGACGCCCGCGAGATGCTCGACCACGCCGCGGAGCTGGACCCGGATCGGATCGAGTACTGGGACCGGGCCCGCCGATGGGTCGACGACGCCGCGACCCGGGCACCTGCCTCGCCGCGGTCCGCGCGAGCCGCCCACCCCGAGTCCGAGGTGCGCGTGGTCGCGCGGGCTCGTGGGGATGTGGTGATGCGCCGCGACCCCGACGGGCGCGTGTGGGTCCAGACCAGCGAGGCCGACACGTGGCGGGTGGCCGGGCCCGGGGAGACCACCGCGTTCGATGTCGAGACCCCGCAGTGGCGACACGAGCGCCGCCGCACCGCCGCGCAGCGGGCCGAGCGCCGGCAGGCGCGCCGCGAGCGCACCGGTGCCGACGAGCCGGTCACCCCGCAGACCCCCTCCACGGCCGGGCCGGTCGGCGCAGCTGCGCAACCGGTGCAGCCCCCGGTGCCCCCGGTGCCCCTCAACGAGGGTCCGATGCCCGTCGCCGGGGGCAGCGAGACCGTCGAGCCCGCGGCCGCCACCCGGTTCCGGCCCGGCTCGGTACGGCCACCGACCGGGTCGAAGGCCCGGATCGAGGCGAACCTCGCCGCGCTGCGCACCCTCGCCCAGATCGGCGACCGCCCGGCTACCGCGGCCGAGCAGCACAGCCTGGCCCGCTGGTCGGGATGGGGTTCGGTCCCGGAGGTCTTCGACCAGTTACGCCCGGACCTGCAGTGGGCCCGCGACCAGCTCGCCGAGCTGCTCGACCACCGCGGTATGGCCCGAGCGCGGTCGAGCATGCTCAACGCCCACTACACCGATCCCGATCTGGCCGAGCAGGTCTGGGCCGCGGTCGGCGAGCTGGGATTCCGGCGTGGCCGGGTACTCGAACCCGGCTGCGGAACCGGAACCTACATCGGGCTGGCCCCCGACGAGGCCGACGTGGTCGGGGTGGAGGTGGAATCGACCACCGCTGCGATCGCCCGGGCGCTGTACCCTCGGGCCGAGATCCGCGACGAGTCCTTCGCCGACACCCGCGCCCCGAACGGCTCGTTCGCCCTGGTCATCGGGAATGTGCCGTTCGGCAAGGTCGTGCTCAACGACAAGGTGCACAACACCGGGCGGCACTCGATCCACAACCACTTCATCGTCAAGGGGCTGCACCTGACCGCCCCCGGCGGGCTGCTGGCGGTGATCACCTCACGCTACACCCTCGACGCGCAGAACCCGGCCGCCCGCCGGGAGATGGCCGAGCTCGCCGACCTGGTCGGCGCGATCCGGTTGCCGCAGGCCGCACACCAGCGCACGGCCGGCACCGACGTGGTCACCGACCTGCTCGTGCTCCGCCGACGGGAACCGGGCCGGGAGCCACAGCCCTTCGACTGGGAGCTGACCCGCACCGTGGAACTCGACGGCGTCGCGGTCCGGATGAACGCCTGGTTCCTCGATCGCCCCGAGATGCTCTGCGGGACCCTGACCGCTTCCTCCGGCCAGTACGGTGCCGGTGAGCTGCGGGTGGTCGCCGACCGTCCGGCCGCCGAACTGCTCGCCGAGCGCCTGGCGCAGGTCGTCGACCATGCCCGCCTCCACGACCTGGTCCACGCCCCCACACTGCCCGAGCTACCCGCACCGGCGGCGCTTCCCGGACCGGCGATGGCAGCCGAGGACGGCCACATCTTCCTCGCCGAGGACGGTCAGTTCCGGCAGGTCGCGCACGGTGCGTCGATTCCGTTCGCGGTTCCCAAGAGCCGCCAGGTGGAGCTACGTGCCCTGCTCGGGCTGCGCGACACCGCGTACTCCCTGCTCGAAGCCGAGGCCGCCACCTTCGAGCACTCGGACAAGGTCGAGGAGCTGCGCGCGGAGCTGAACCGCCGCTACGACGCCTACCTCGACCGGTACGGGCCGATCAACCGGTTCACGTGGCGACGCACCGGGCGGGTCGACGACAACGGCGAGCAGGTGCACGCCCGCATCGTCGACAAGCTCGGTGGGTTCCGGGCCGACCCGCGCGCGCCGATCGTGCTCGCACTGGAGATGTTCGACCCGAGCACCGGCACCGCGACCAAGGCCGACGTGTTCACCGACCGGGTCATCACCCCGCGGGTTCCGCGGCGCGGCGCGGAGACTCCCGCCGACGCGCTGGCGATCTGCATGGACACCCACGGGCAGGCCAGCCTGCCCGAGATCGCGCGGCTGCTCGGCGTCGACGAGGACGAGGCCCGCTCCGCCCTCGGGGAGCTGGTCTTCGCCGATCCCGAACGCGACGGCGCGCTCGTCCCGGCCGCGGAGTACCTGTCGGGCAACATCCGCCGGCGGCTGCAGCGTGCCCTCGACGCCGCCGAGACCGACCCCGACACCTACACCGTGAACATCACCGCGCTGCGGGCAGCGGTCCCGCCCGACATCGCCCCGGAAGACATCGTGGCCCGCCTCGGGGCGCCGTGGATCGAGGCCCGCTACGTGCAGCAGTTCCTGCGCGAGACCCTCGAGGACCCGCGGCTGAGCGTCGAGAACCCCTACAGCACGCACTGGACGGTCAAGGGCGACGACATGTCGGTCGCGGCGACCAGCACCTGGGGCACCGACCGCTACCCCGCCCCCCGCCTGGCCGAGGCGTTGCTGGCCCAGCGTTCGATCGTCGTCCGCGACGAGGTCGACGCCGTCACCGCCGGCGGGTCCGCGACCACACGCCGGGTGCTCAACCCGGCCGCGACCACCGCCGCCCAGGCCAAGGCCGACGAACTGGCGCAGCGGTTCAGCGACTGGCTCTGGGAGGACCCGCAGCGGGCCACCGAGCTCGCGCGCGTCTACAACGACCGCTTCAACTCCGTGGTGCTGCGCACCTACGACGACGTGCAGCTCTCGCTGCCAGGACTGGCGCGGACCTTCTCCCCGAACCCGCACCAGGTCGCCGCGGTCGCGCGGATGATCTCCGAGCCGGCCGTGGGGCTCTACCACGAGGTCGGGGCCGGCAAGACCGCCGAGATGGCCATCGGCGTGATGGAGCTTCGCCGACTGGGGATGGTCCGCAAGCCCTGCATCGTGATCCCCAACCACATGATCGAGCAGTGGTCACGGGAGTTCCAGCAGCTCTACCCCCGGGCCCGGCTCCTGGCCGCGTCCTCGGCGGAGCTGGGCAAAGACGCCCGGCGGACGTTCGTCGCCCGGGTCGCGACCGGCGACTGGGACGCAGTGATCATGACCCGCGGGGCGTTCGAGCGGATCCCGATGCGCCCCGAGGCCCAGGAGGCCTACCTCGACGCCGAGCTGGACACCCTGCGCGAGGCCCTGGAACGCGGCCGCGGCGAGGGACGCAACGAGCGCACGATGAAGCAGATCGAGAAGAAGCTCCTGACCAGTGAAGAGCGGATGAAAGAGCGGATCGCCCGCGACCACGACCCTGCGGTCACGTTCGAGGCCACCGGGATCGACTACGTCGTCGTCGACGAGGCGCACGACTACAAGAACCTGCGCACGGCCAGCAACATCGCCGGTGCCTCGATCGAGGGCTCGCAGCGCGCGCAGGACCTGGACATGAAGCTGCACTACCTGCGCTCCCGACACGGGCACCGGGTGGTCACCCTGGCCACGGCCACCCCGATCGCGAACTCGATCACCGAAGCCCACGTGATGCAGCGCTACCTGCGCCCCGACCTGCTCTCCGACGCCGGCGTGTTGGACTTCGACGCGTGGGCGGCGACATTCGCCGCCACGGTCACCGACGTCGAACTGTCCCCCGACGGGTCGAGCTTCCGGATGAAGGGACGGTTCGCGCGGTTCCACAACGTGCCCGAGCTGCTGCGCATGTGGTGGGTCTCCGGCGACGTCAAGACCGCCGAGGACCTGAACCTGCCGCGCCCGGAACTGGTGGCCCGCCCCGAGGACGGCCAGCGCGGACCGCGCACCGTCCTGATCCCGCCCAGCGAGGGTCAGAAGGAGCTGCTCGGCGAACTCGGCACGCGGGCCGAGATGGTCCAGCGCCGCGGGGTGCCACCGGAGATCGACAACATGCTCAAGATCTCCAGCGACGGGCGGGCCGGCGCGCTGGACCTGCGGTTGCTGGGACGCGACATGCCACCCGGCGAGTCGAAGATCGACGTCGCGGCCGAGGAGATCGCGCGGATCTATCACGCGCACAAGGGCGACCGCTTCGTCGACGCCGACGGTGAGCCGCACCCGCGGCCCGGCGGCTTCCAACTGGTGTTCTGTGACCTCGGCACTCCCGGCGACGGGGCACGGCGAGCCGGGTGGAACGTCTACACCGAACTGCGCGATCAGCTCGTGGAGCGCGGACTGCCCCGCGGCCAGGTCCGGTTCATCCACGAGGCACCTAACGACCAGAAGAAGGCCGAGCTGTTCGAGGCCTGCCGCTCAGGTGAGGTCTCGGTACTCATCGGCAGCACCTCGAAGATGGGGGTGGGCACCAACGCGCAACGCCGCGCGGTCGCCCTGCACCACCTCGACTGCCCCTGGCGGCCCGCGGACCTGGCCCAACGGGACGGCCGGGCGCTGCGGCGGGGCAACCAGTACACCGAGATCCACCTCAACCGCTACGTCGTGGAGGGCACGTTCGACGCCTACATGTGGCAGGCCCTCGCCCGCAAAGCCGCGTTCATCTCCCAGCTGATGAACGGTCGACTCGACGTCCGCGAGCTCGAGGGCGACATCGGTGACACCGCACTGAACTACAGCGAGGTCAAGGCGCTGGCCGCCGGCAACCCGCTGCTGTTGGACAAGGCCAGGGCCGATGCCGAGCTGACGAAGCTGGAACGGCTCGAACGCGCACACGTCCACGCCCGCTCCCGGTTGCGCTACACGATCTCGCACAACGAGCAGACCGCTCCACGCATCAGCGAGGACATCGCGGCCCTGCGCCGCGCACTCGACCGGCGCCTCGACACCCGAGGGGAGCGCTTCGCGATCACCGTCGACGGGCGCCGGCTCACCGACCGCACCGAGGCCGGAGCGGTTCTGCTGGCCGCGTTGCAAGCACCTGCGCGCGGCCCGCACAGCACCCGCCCCACCGAGTTGGCCGGTGTCGTCGAGCTCGGCGGCCAGGTCTTCGACGCGCGCGTGTGGTCAGGAGGGCCGCACCCGGGATACGAGCTGGCGATCACCGACGTGGGTGCAGTGGCCGGCGTGGTGAACGGGTCGACCGAGCAGCTGCTCAGCCTCGCCGAGAGCGACAAGCCCAGCTCGCTGATCGTGCGGCTGGAGAACCGCGTCGCCGCACTGGACACACGCCTGCAGCGCGCGCAGGAGGACCTTCAGCACCTGCTCGAGGAGACCGAGCGGGCCACGGCGCAGCTGCAGCGCCCGTTCGCCAAGACCTCCGAGCTCGAACAGGCCCAGAAGCGGGTCCGCGAACTCGACGACCAGCTCGCCGACCTCACCCGTCCCGACGAACCCGCCGACGCCGACGGCGCTCCGGGCACCGAACCCGACCCCACCGAACCGGCACCGCCAACAGCGCCCGGCCCGGACTCTGCGGCGTCACCCCCCGAGCCCGCCGAGATCGAGCTCGCCACCAGCGCGGCGCGCACCGCCGCCGCCGCCCACCGGCCCCCGACCGACTCGGCGCCATCACCAAGCCACCCCGCGGAGCGGGCGGCCCCCGGCCCGGACCGGCGAACGACCGCACCGGCCACCCAGCCCGACACCGGACTGCACCTACGACGGCGGCACTGAATCTGCCAGCGACCCCGGGCCTCGCACGCCGCCGCGTGCGCGACCGACGACCACATCCGACACCACGACGAGGGGATGATGACGTGGCCAAGGTGACCACGATGCGGCTGGTCGACGACCTCGACGGCAGCCGCGCTGACGAGACGGTCGAGTTCGGCCTCGACGGCCGCCGGTACGAGATCGACCTCACCCGCGACCACGCGCAGGCCCTGCGCGCGGCGCTGACCGGTTACGTCCACGCAGGCCGCCTCGTCCCCGCAGCGGGGAACCGACCAGACAACCGCCGCGACACCGACGGCGCCGACCTGGGCGGGGACCGCAGCCGCAACCAGGCCATCCGCGCCTGGGCCCGCCGCCACGGCATCCCGGTGTCCGGTCGCGGCCGCATCTCCCACGAGGTCCTCGCGGCGTTCCACACCGCGGTGGCCTCACGGCCCGCTCACTCCGACAGCCAAGCCCACCAGTAACGTATAGATTCGACAATCTGGAATGATACGTTCTGGTCGTGCGTTCACTCGTCGTCGCAGGGGCCCTTGCGACGGGAATGGCCCTCTTCCTGATCATTCTCGTGCTGGTCGTCATCGGCGGCAGCGGCTCAGGCCGGCCGACCCCCGGGGTCCCCGGCGTGGTGTGCGCACCACCGGGGATCGACGCCTCCGAGCTGGTCGAAGGCTTCGGCCCCGAGCAGGTCAGCAACGCCGGGCTGATCGTGGCCACCGGCGCGGAGATGGGTGTCCCATCCCGGGGGATGGTCATCGCCGTGGCCACCGCCATGCAGGAGTCGGTGCTGAAGAACTACGCCAACTCCACCGTCCCGGAGTCACTGCAGCACCCGCACGAGGCCGTGGGCAGCGACCACGACTCCGTCGGACTGTTTCAGCAGCGCGAAGCCGGATGGGGCGACGTCGCGACCCGGATGGATCCGCGTCAGTCCGCGCGGTTGTTCTACGACGCGCTGCTCGAGGTCCCCGGTTGGGAGACGATGCCTCTCACCCGGGCCGCCCAGCTGGTGCAGGTCAGCGCCTTCCCCGACGCCTACGCGAAATGGGAACAGCCCGCCGCCACCCTCGTCGGCGCGCTCGAGGGCGTCATCTGCGGGCCGGGCACCGGCGGTGGGAACCTGCCCCCCGCCGACCCGCAGATCCAGCGGGTCATCGACCGCGCGATGGCCCAGCAGGGCCAGCCCTACGTCTGGGCCGGCGGCGACGCCAACGGCCCGACCCTGGGCGGCTTCGACTGCTCCGGGCTGATGGTCTACGCCTTCGCCGGAATCGGGGTCGGAGTGCCGCACCAGACCCAGGCAATCTGGGCGGCCTTCCAACCCGCGATCACCGACCCGGCCGCGCTGGCGCCCGGCGATATGGTGCTGTTCTCCTCCAACGGACAGGCCGGGGGCATCCACCACGTCGGCCTCTACCTAGGCAACGGACAGATGCTCCACGCCCCACAGACCGGGGACGTGGTCAAGGTCGAACCCGACATCTGGTCCAACCCCTACTACTCGGCCGGATTCATCGGAGCCGTCCGCGCGACCAACCCCACAGCCGCCTGACGCCCACTCAGGGGGGCAGAAGCGAAGCTGAAGTGGGTCGCCAGGTCGACCAGGCCCAGCGCAGTGCCTGGGTGAGCGCGGTGGAGCCGCTGTTGCGGGCTCGTCCACCGTGGGACGACCCAGGGGCTCCACTGCCCACCACGCTGGCGGCTTCGCGCCGAGTCCAATTGAACGGCACCGAGGGCGCGTAGCAACTCCCCGGTCCCGTGGCGTTCGAGCAAGCTCTTGTAACGACTGACGAGCGATCTGCGACTACTGGGCGACTAGCCATCAGAACAGGCAGAAGGGCCATCCTTCCGCTGTGAGGAGAGAACGCGAATAGTGGCGGCTCCGTCATACCCACTGGGACAGCTTATCTGTGCCGCGGACAGACAAGCTGGATTGTTCGTTGACGCTACTCGATGGTAGGACGCTTACGCAAGTAACCTAATCAGCAACCTGCCCTTCGAGCGATGCATCGCCATCCCGGACAAGTTTCTATTACTCTCGCGGAGACAAATGTCGCCGCGGACTCCACGATGCAGGCGGGTCGAACGAGCCTGCTCGACGCGGCGATCGAACTTGGATACGCTGTTACACCTCGTCGCGACGCAACGCGCGAAACCTAAGAACGATCCCGAATTGATCGACTGCAGCAGTCGCGACAGGACGAGCATCCTGTCGATCCGAGATCACCTCGCCGCCGTTACGGAAGATCGAGGTTTGCCGATGTTTGTGGATCAGAATCTTCTACGGATGTAATGTGCTGGCGAGTACGATCCTTGAGCAAGCAAGAGAGGGACCCGATGTCAAACAGCGCCGACGCTGAGAACTCGCGTTACCGGCAACTCGAATCAAACTTTCGATCAGGACTACCGGGCGATTTTTCTCCGAGTCTTGACGAATTCCACCTGCGTCAGGATTCTGCGCGAAGCCTTATCAGTCTAGTACGGTCTCTATTCGACGAGTCTGAGCTGCGCGAGCAACTGCTGGATGACCTCAAATATCTGGCTTTCGAAGAGAGATTGCCGATGGAGCAGCGGAAGCATCGGATTACAAGCCTCCGAGGCTTGATAGAACGCCTCTTGGACACCGATGCCGCGACGGAGGAATTTCAATATCGTGCAAGGATTCTAATAACCGATCTCGAGTCGATGGTAGCGGACGACACGCCTACGACCCCACGCGCAGTGGCAATAATATATACCGATGGCGATGAAGGCGACGGGCGCGCCCTCGAAGAGGCAGTGCTAGCTTTTGCGAGGCAGCACGACGTTGAGCTAATTTCGGCCGACGATCCGATCGAGGGGTCTTGGTACCACCGTCTATGGCTCCGCACTCGCATAATCTTTGGAAGTGTAGAGGCTCATGGCGTATACGAACAAATGTACGGGTCCATAATTGCGCACCTCGAAGAGAAGTCCGCTCAGGTCGACTCTCTGAAGTCGGAGTCTGCAGCGAAACTCATTGAAGCGGTCCGGGCGCAGGAGCAAGCTGTAGTGCTTCTCGGACGACTTCTGATAGTAAAATTCGGATCACGACTAATCGTCACCAACATCAGCGTTGCGCATGCCGAAAAGCTGAAGACCGACCCAATGTTCGGTGAGCCAGCAGAGGTGCTGAAGCTCCTCTTCGAGGCAACTGAGTCCGTGCCTAAGCTCCAACTAGAAAACTGAGACAGTTCTCGGTAGGTCTGGAGTGGAAAGCGGTAGCGCGGCACGATTGGCAGGCAGGCGTCCAGCTCACCAATCGAGTGAAACAGCCCGCGGGACCGTTCTTCGTGGAGTTTAGGCGCACCCAGTAACAGCCCTTCGCGTATGGACTGTGCATCGGAACGCCTAGTTCTAGAGTAGTAGCGCTGAGCCTTGATGGGCTCTTCCGCTGACCTCACTCAGCACCCGTGGGGTGCTGTTCACTGGCACCGGCCCCTGGCGGACCTGCAGTTGCATGCTGCCCCCGACCCGCGTACGACCTCCGCCGGAAGTTGGTCCCGCTGCGCTGAGGTGATGGACTCACACCCGAAGCGGTGCTTCGAGCGCCTCACGGACCTGCTCGGCGAGGTCGGTCTCGTCACCGACCAGCCTCGTGGGCTCCTCGGTGGTGTTCGGGGTGATCGTCACCCCGGCGGTGAACTCGTCGCCGTCGAGCAGCACCGGGTCCGCGATCGCATGGGAGAGGTCGACGTGCCCACCGAACAGCGCCGCACGGTCGATGCCTCGCAACCGCAGGGTGCCGCCGACCAGATGGCGCAGGCTGGTGCGCTCGGCGACCTCGCTGGCGGAGAGGTCCAGCTCGCCGAAGACCGCGGAGGCCGACAGATCCAGGGACCCGTCGATCGTCGCCGCGCGCAGCGACAGCCGCCGTTCCACCGAGACATCGCCGGCCAGGACGTCCCCGCCGAAGTAGGCCTCGGTGGCATCGAGGCCACCCCACGACTGCAGGGACAGGCGCGTGGTGCCGGTCAGCCGGGCCCGGACCAGGCTCAGCTCACCGATCGTGATCCCGTCGAGGTCCAGGTTGTGCAGCTGGGTGTCGCTCAGGTCGATCGCCGTCGTGGCTCGGCCCCGAACCAGGCCGGGCCGCGCGACCCGCTTCAGATGCGCACACAGCCGGTGCTGCACCGCCCGCGCGACGCGTTCGTCGCGCAGGGCCGGGTCGCGCCTGAGGTGGTCGCACCACACTGCGATGACTGCATCCGAGCTGGCCCGGTCGCGGCGCGCGATCGTGGCGAGCTCCTCGACCGCGCCCAGGGCGCTCACCAGATCCGGGCCCTCGAGTCGCGCCACGCACTCATCGACCCCGCTTCGCGCGAGCGCCGCAACCCCGGTGTCACCGGCGCGCGCCACCACTTGCGGCGGGCTGGTCGGGCGCACGCGGGGACGCAGCGCGACGAACCCTGCGATCGCGATGGCCACCGCCGTGGCCCCGATCGCAGGGAACAGCCACAGGCCCGGACTGGCGAACCCGGCCACCACACCGATCCCCCCCACCTCCGCCTCCCTCCTGCTCCGCCGCCCTGCTACGTCCGATCGGCCGCCGCCTGTGGCCCGATCCGACTCGCCAGCTCAGCGGGTCGGTCGTGGCCCCCGCGGCAGCTGCTGCGCCTCCGGCACCGGTGGCGCCGAGCCCACCGCCCCCGGACGCGGCCGGGACTGCGCAGAGGGCTCCGCGGCCGCCACCGGCGGCCGGTGCGCGAGCTCGGCACGCAGTGCGGCCGCGGTCGGCGCCCCGGTCTCCTCGGCGTGGGCCAGCGCGCGATCCCCGACGGCGCGTCGCTGCTCGGCTCCGGCCTCGACCTGACCGATGAGATCCTCTCGCGGGCGGGTGCCCGGGTCGTCGAGCGTCTGTGCATCCACCGCGGCCTGTTTCTCGGCCTGCTCGGCACGGCCCCGCGCCTGGCCGGCCCGGTGGAACCGCATCCAGACCTCCCCCGGGTCCGGGGCGGCGAGGATCTGCTCGATGTAGTCGTCGTCCTCGACCGTGCCCGCCCCGCGGGACATCTCCAGCGCGGCACGATCGACGGCGTTGGTCGGATCAAGCTGATAGATGTCGAAGGGCGGCTCGGGCACGCCATCGCGCATCGCCTCGGTGATCACACCGCCCGGCGCCGCCACGAACACCCTGGTGGCGTCCCGAACCCGCGTGGTGTGCTCGGCGTCGCGGCGCGACCTCTCAGACTCGCCCATCTGCTGGGCCTGGTTCTCGCGGAACTCTATTCCCCTCCGCAGGACGGTCTTCAGATACGCGGCTGGAGTCGCTCTCGACGGGAGACGCGCATCGACCGACTGAGCAGTCTGGGTCAGCTCCTCCACGATCGGGGCACCCTGCGCCTTCCACGCGAGCAGCTGCTTGGCCAGCCCGGGCCATGCCTGGCAACCGATCACCGAGTCCGCGGCCTCCGGCGAGAAGTGCCGACGGATCATCCGCTCGGCCGACCCCAGGTCCGGCCCGGACTTGCCGATCCCGGTCGCGGCCTCCCCCGCCGCCCGTCCCGGCTCGTAGGAACTCGTCGCGTCCGTCGGAGCCGAGCGCACCCGCCTCTCCAACACCGACCGCAGATACGCCGCGGGATGGTCGGCTTGGTTGATCTTCTCCGCCGGGAGGTCGACCAGCAGGGCATCGAGATCATGGCCGTCGGAGCGCAGATCGGTCAGCTGGGCCCGTAGATGACCGAAGTACTTGCTCCGCAACACCCCCTCGCGGTCCACGCCCGCGTCCCTCAGTCCCTTGTCCAGCGCCTCATCGACCTCCCTGGACACGATCGGGTCGACCGGGTCAGCGTCGACGACGTGCAGCTTGTCGGCCGTTCGTTGCACCATCTGGTCCACGAAGTCAGCCAGGCGATGCCGCTCCACGGCCTCGTACTGCTGGCGAATCGCACCGAGATCGAGTCGCCTCAAGACATCGGTCATCGAGTACCCGCGGTCCTCCAACCCTCGCAGTCTCACAGCCAACCTGTTGATCGCCTCGTACTGCTCGTCGGGGTCCTCCCAATTCCAGTACGGGTTGGGCTTCATCGCCGCCGCAGCCAGATCGAAGTCATTCGGCCAGGCCTCACGCAGGTTCTCCCACACCCGCTGACGCAGCTGCCAGGGTTCTTCGCGGACCTCGGTGCGGGCGTGCTCGGCCCGCATGTGTCCGTAGGTGCCCAGCTCGCCGAGGTCTTTGAGGGTGCGCTGCTCTCCCTCAGTGACCTCGTCGCGCAGCCGCAGAGCGGTCTCCTTGTCCGCGACCACGAACACCGACAACGACTTCTCGCCGTACGCACCGTGCGCCCACAGGCCCCACGCACCGTGCATCCCCGACGGGGAATCCTCCGGCATCGGCCCCGTCGACGTGTGCACCGTCCAGCCGAACTGCGGTTCACGGCTGGACTTGTCTTCGAACCCCGCCGGGTCCCGCTGCCGCGCGGCCCGGAACGCGGCCTCGTCGGCCGCGGCCATCGCCCGCACCCGCGGATCGAGATCGTTCGCGTAGCGCTGAGTCGCCCGAGCTGCCGCCCGCTCCTGACTCCACGCCGTCCGCTCCTGGTTGACCCGGTGCTGCCGTACCGCGCCCGCAGCGACCAGCATGAACTGCATCCACGCCTGGACCTGGTCGCGACCGAGACCCAGCAGCGGAACGTCCTGATCGACCGGACCTGTCATCGCCCTCTCCCTCGCCCCTGGCTCTCCTGATGCGCCGGCTGGTGAGGACTCCACGCCCCCTGCGGACCCGCCGAGGGAGACTGCGGGCGCTGCCCGGCCGACCTCTGAGCACTCCGACGTCCCGGCCCGCTCGACGCCGCGCGCGGTCCGCTCCTGGGCACCGAGGCACGCAGCACCCCGCAGCTGCGCTGCGCTGCGCGGGCCTGCGCCAACCGCGACTGCGCTTCCCGCAGCGCCGCGACCTCGGCGACCAACGTCGCCAGTGCCAGCACCAACCGTGCCCCGTCGCCCTCACCATGACGGCCCACGGTCCGCACCGACGCCAACCGCCACGCCGACTGCCGCAGCGTCTGGGCCACCGGGGACCACCGCGCCGGCAGCACCTGCTGCGGCACCCGCACCGCCCGGTCGAACTGGTCACCCGCCTCCCGACGGACCCGTTCGCCCGCGTCCTGCCGACCGGTCACCACCCCGACCGCGGACAACATGTCCCCGGCCGCATGGGCGATACCGTCAGCACTCACCCCGGTCTCACCCGACGCCAACGTCGCCGTGGCGTGCTCCATCGCCGACACCGCCTCGTCGATCACGGCCACCCGCTCCTGCGGAGCGACCGAGGCCCGATGCCTGCGCCCGGCAGCAGGAGCAACGGGCGCCGGTGGCGGGGCCGAACCCCACCGCCGGACCAGATTCGGCAGCGACAGGTCACGGGCCAACGTCCGCCCGGAGAACCACACCGGCTGCCCGGTCGCGGTCACGTCCCCCGGCGCCGCCACCGAGTAGCCCACCATCGCCGCGCGCTCCCCCGCCTGCCCCTCGGGGCCGCGACGGGCACGCACCAGCACACCGAGGTCCTTCAACGCGGCCACGAACCCCTCCGGGTCGCGGGCCTGCACCGCCGCGACCCGCGACATCCGTCGCAGCCACTCCCGCGAGGTCTCCTCCACACCCCGGCGCAGCGCCTTCTCCTGCTCGGCCTGCGTCGGCCCGGTCACCGAGCTGCGATCCGCGGCCGCTGTGGGCGCCAACCCCAGCTTCCGCTCCCAGTCCCGGCACGTCTCGCGCGCCCGGACGAAATCCCGGAACGGGTGCACCCGCTTCCCGGACTCCTGCCGGACCAGCACCGCCGCGACGTGCACGTGGTCGTCGGCGTGCCGGATCGCGACCCAACGGCACCCGTCGAGGTCGCCCCGCAGCGCGATCCCGGTGCGGTCCATCAGGTCCTCGACCACCTCGGCCCACTGCGCGTCCGACAGCACCGGGTCCCCCGGCGCGTTGCGCAGCGAGCAGTGCCACACCGGCCCCCGCGGCACCCGGCCGGCCTCGGCACTCGGCTCCCGCAACCCGACCCCCGCCGCGACCGCCGGAGCGCTGACCGCCCCGACGAGACCACGCAGATCCCACGAACCGTCCACGTCCTGCGCCGGCTGATGCTTCTCCGGTGCCCCGTCCCAGCTCGCGACGACCCGCTGTCCGGTGTGCTCGTTGAACCGTCCCGGCCCCATCAGATAGCGGATCAACCCCTCGGCCCGCCAGCCACGGCTCACCTTCGCGATCACCGTCGACTCCCCGACCGCCGCACCTGCGTCGCCGCACCGTTCACCTGCCGGTCCACCTCGGCCACGGTCCGGTCGATCCGCTCCACTGACCGCGCCACCATCGCCAAGACCTGACCCGCTGTCGACTCCAGCGTGCCGTCGGTGTTCGCCACCCGAGCGACGTCGTTGAGGTTTCCGCCGATGTTGCGCAGTACCCGCCGGTCCTCCATCAGCTCCGCGCGCAACCCCATCAACCGCTGCATCCGCGATCCAACCGCCCCGGCCGACGCACGGGAGCCCTGGCCACCCCCCGATTCGGGGAGCTCGGCCGCCCGCGCCGCCGCATCGGCCACCCACGCGCCCGGGGCCATCGCCGCCCGCGCCGCCGCCGCCTCGATCGCCGCCCACTCCAACTCCGAGAACGACACCGTCGCCGAGTGCGGCCGGCCCCCCTCCGCACGAGCACGCCGAGTGCGAGCCATCGAGACCCCTCCCCCGCTTCCGTGCGCCACCGGGTGATCTGCGGGCTCCTCCGAGCGCGCGGCTCACCTGAACCTGGCACTCACGATCTCACGCCTCCCGCTCGGCCCGGTGTTTTCCTTAGGAAAACACCTAACTTGCTCCGCCTAAAACGGCGGACAGCCGGTCGCCGGCGCCGCGCCCGGCCGGCTGCGATCACCACCTGCCCGCTCCCGTTCCGATCCCACCGTCCCCCACCCGCCGCTCGATGAGCACAGGCGCCGCCACGGCACCGAGGTGTATAAGTCATCGTCGCCTGTTCGATACACATGGCGGTACAGTCCGCCGCATGAACACGCGTGGGGCGACGACGTCGAAGGCCAAGACGCAGGCGCGCAAAGCTGCCCAGGACCTCCTCCAGGCTCGGATGCGTCCGATCACCCGACTCGCTGAGCTCGGAGTCGAGGTGGAGGCGGCGCGCACCGAGATCGAGGCCGCCCGTGAACGGTTCCGCACCACGCAGGAGGCCTACGCCGAGGGCTACCGGGCGGCGCGCGAGGCCGGGTGGAGTCCTGGCGAGCTGGAGGAGATCGGGTGCGGTGCGCAGCCGGCCGGTGCTGCGCTGCGCTCCCCGTCGCGCCGCACCGAGCCCAGCGACGATCCGACAGCGGCGGACGACGACGACGCGAACGAGTCGATCCCCGCGCTGCAACCCACCGATCTCGACGCCGCGCACTCGGCACCGTCATCGGCCACGGCCGAGTAGGCCGCCGGCGCCCGGGCCGGGGTCGTGTGTGTCCACGCCGCGAGGCACCGCAGCGACCACACGGGTTCAGTGGCAAGTGATCACGCAGCGCCAGCGGAGTGATCACGCGGCAGCCCGGGGGTCCCCAGCGACCCGTCGGGGTCGTCACCGCCGGCTCGCAGCACCAGGCCGGTGCGACGGACCCGGGATCAGCCCGTCGCGCGGGCGTGCCCGGCCCGGCCCGGCCGGCGACGCCGGTCGCCGAACCCCCACAGGGCCCGGCGACGCCAGTGCACCCGCCCGGCGGGATCGGTGTACTCCGGGGACGGAAAGTAGTCCCCGTTGCGCGAGCGGAAGCTGCGGATCGTCGACTCGGTGCGGTAGCCGAGCACCCGGGTCGCCTCGGCGATGTCGACGAGTTCGTCCGGATCACCACTGCGGTCGAGCGGGGTGAGCGTGGCGTGCTTGGCCGCCTCACGCGCCGTGTACCACGCCTCGACCGCCTGCAGGTCGAAGTAGAGCCACCGCCCGACCCGGTGCACCGACTCAGGATGACCGCTGGACCGACGCCGGTGATAGAGCACCGACAGCCACTGCGCGTCCAGGCCGTAGCGCTGGGCCATCCCGCGGCGGCTGATCAGGGTGCGGCCCTCGTGCTCGATCGTGGCCGGTGGCGGCTCCCGACGCCGTGCGGCGTCGACGTACTCCCGCATCTGCTCCAGGTCCCACCACAGACGACGACCCTCACGGTGGACGGGTTCGGGGTGCCCGGTCACCGCCCGGTCGCGCCACCATCTCCGCGCCGTGGAGTCGCCGACTCCCAACTCCGCGCAGAACACCGCACGCGTGACCACGACACGACCGTCGCGCTCGAAACGATCGGGCGCACGGACCCCGGGCCGGCGAGCAGGAGGCATCGGGGCGATCCTAGGAGCTGCGCGGCTGCGCCACCGTCGCTGCAGCACCCACAGCTCAACGGCGGTCCCGCAGGTCCGCCTCGGTGATCACGCGCGGGCGCTTCATCCCGTAGTCGAGGCCGTTCTCGACCGTGGTCCGCACCTCGTGTGCAGTGGTGCGGCTACGGATCCGCCCGCTCGTCTGGTCGATGCTCGATCCGACGTGGGTAAGCGCCACCTCCAGCAGACGATCCAGCGCGTCCTCACGGGTCAGGTGCCCGCCCCCGACCAGACTCCCGAGCTTCAACGCGGCATCCAGGCGAGCCTTGTGCCGCTTGCCCACGCCCTTGGGCACCGTCCGCAGCCTGTCCAGCTCGTCCTCGACGATCCGCTTCACATAGGCCTGCACCCGTCGTGTCCCGCACGCCGCCGCCTCCCCCGCCGCACGCGCCACCGGAGGTGATGGTGCCGGCACCTGCGGGCCGGCGGCGAGCAGCGCGGCGAGCAGCCACTGCGGCAGCGCCGCGATCGGGCGGTCGTTCAGCGCGCGGTAGACACCACCTCCGCGGCGCGACGACGTCGCCGCCACGATGTAACCGCCCCCGGCTCGCACGTCGATCAGCGGAGCCACACGCCGCTGCGAGTTCCTGACCTCGACCTCGTCCGGCGCACGGAAATACCAGTGCTGGCCGCCCGAGGGACTAGACACGCGGTAGGTGTCGAGCGGGAGCTTCTCCCCGGCTGCAGCCGCGAGCAGGCGCAGGACCTCCAGCCCGTGCTTGCACCTCTCGTACGGCGCCTCGGGCGGCTCCTGCTCGTCGGGCTTGCGCGGATCCAGGTCGACGACCACCAGCCGTGACGGACGCGTCGCGATACCGATGTTGAAGGGCCGCTCCGCCCACCACCGCGTGATCGTGCCCGGGTCGCGAGTGGCTTCGTTCTCCCAGTCGGGCACCGCGGGCTTCTTCGTGCCCGGCTGCAGCGGGAACACATACATCCCCGCCGCTGCCGCCCGCAACGCCTGCCTGCCGAGCCGGCCAAGAGCAGAGCCTCCACCCGCGGTCGGCTCGGACTGCGCCTCGCTCGCCATCGCCCCACTCCTCCAGCCCGCGCCCCGGTCCCGGAGACCCGCACACGGCGGGCCCGGGGACCGAGGCGACTCACCCGACGTCGACGGCCTGCGACGGACACCACGGTTCGCACGGCTGCCCCGCCCGGGCCCCGCACAGATCCGCTGCCCCCTCACACGATGTCGAGGCGATCACCGCCGCCTTCGCCGCACCGGGCACACCCGCACCGACACCCACGGAGCCGGAAGTCGCGTCGCAGACCGACTCCGCGCCGCCCGGGTCCGACCAGTCCGAGGTCCTCACCATTCCACTCTCCGCTCTTGTCATCTTAGATTTTACAGCACAACGTCGGGTTGAGATAGCCGTTGACCTGGGTGTATGTCCCGACCTACACCGCGGGGCGTGCCCGCCGGTCAACCTAGGGCGGCGGTGTTCTCGCTCGCTGTGCCTTCGGCCGTGCATCAG
The DNA here is from genome assembly GCF_040659795.1 of Pseudonocardia sp. NPDC049635. Classification (NCBI taxonomy): domain Bacteria; kingdom Bacillati; phylum Actinomycetota; class Actinomycetes; order Pseudonocardiales; family Pseudonocardiaceae; genus Pseudonocardia; species Pseudonocardia sp. NPDC049635. Next base: position 19,302 of record NZ_JBFAON010000028.1, on the reverse strand, counting down.
GTCCTCGGTCGGACACCGGCGACCGGGTAGCCGCGCTCGTCGTGCTCGGTCTGGCGGAAGAACCGCCCGCACTGCGGGCACGCCATCGTCTGATGGTTCTGCCAGCCCCGGGGAGGGGCGTCGAGGCTGTGCGGAGTTCCGTCCTGGTGGGCGAAGCAGAACCCCTCACCGCCACAGACCTCGTTGCCGCACGGGCACTGTGTGTCATCCCCCGCAGGTGCCTCGAAGTAGGCCGGTGGGCCACCGCTGGCCTCGGGTGCCTGGTCGTCCCCGTCGTGGCGAGCTTCGTTCGTCATCGTGGTGCTCCTTCCGTCGTAGCGCTACTGGTGACTTGCCGTTGCAGCGTGTGCGCTCGGTGGTCCGCGGGAGCAGGTGCTCCGCCGCTGTCTCGTCCACCTCGAGCGCCGCGCCGCGCGCAGGGCTGGCACGCACCACCGGTCGATCCCACCGACCGTGCCAGGGGCGGGTGGGATCGGCCGGTGGTGGCGTGGTGCGGCTACCGAGGTGCAGGACCGGTGACGCTGGTCCCGGTCACGGCCTCGACGAGGCACGCGATGAGGTCACGCGAGACCGGCGGGGTGACCGCGTTGCCGCACATCTTGACCTTGTCGCGGGAGCTGGTGCCGAGCAGGACGAACCCGGGCGCGAACGCCATGCCGAGCTTGACCTCCTCGGCGAGCAGCATGCGGAATCGGCAGTCCTCGACGCGGATACCGGTCTCCATCACGGCGTCCCCGTCGACGGCGGTCTGGGTGGGCATCGGGCGGTCGGTGCCGCGCAGCGCCCCGGAGTCGTAGGCGTAGAGCACGTCGGGGTCCCAGCAGACCAGCGACTGGTGTCCGGCCGTGGTGATCGTGCGGGCGGGCTCGTCGAGCGGCGTGCACATCTCCGCACCCCCGGTGTTGTTGCGCATGAGCATGGCCAGCCCGTGGTGATTCCCGCTCGCGGCGAAGGTGTCGAGCGGATCGTGCACGGTCTTGGCGCGGTTGTTGTTGCGCAGTGGGATGACCACCACGGCCTCGGCATCGCGGGTGGTGCGGGTGCGCATCGGTTCGCTGCTCGGGCGGGGGTCGGTGTTCCAGGTGCCCCCGCAGGGAACCAGGAGCGCGTTCTCGTTGCGTGCGGTCTGCACGCGCATCGGCCGGCTGAGCGGCTGAGCGGCCTTGCCCTCACGACCCTCGACCGGGACCACCAGTCCCTCGAGGGCGCCGGTCTGCTGCTCGGGGATCAGCCGCAGCCCGGCGGTGGCCTCCGCGCGCATCAGCGGGGCGTGAGCGATCGCCTTCGACGGGGTGGTGTGCATCGTGCGCAGTGGGTCCTCGATCGGCCATGTGCGCACACCGGGACGGCGTTCGAAGGTGTTCCCGGCGGCCTCCAGCACGATGGGGCGACCGGCGTAGCGGCGCAGACCTGCCTCGATCCGTGCGTAGGTCTTCGGCTTGAGCGGCCGCGCCCGGTCACCGATGCGCTGGCCGGGATTGGACAGGTCGATCGCAGCGGCCGCCGGGAGGACGTAGGGCTGGACGACGTCGTTGCGGCAGCTCACCTGCGGGCAGCGGAACACGTACTGCTGGCCATAGGCACCGTGCGGTCGTCGGGTGTTCTTCGGGGCCCGCATCGCGGTGACGACCTCACCGCAGGTCGGGCACCAGGCACGCGGACGGGTCCAGCGCTCGAAGTCGGGCCTGCGGTAGCGCTCCTGCCAGAACGCGACATAGACGCGGTCGCGAAGCTGCGGGGCGGGCGCGCCGAGCTGGTGTGCGAACGCGCTGTTGAGGGTCAGGACCTCGTGCCGATAGCCCTGTGCCCGCATCCGCGCGATCCACTTGGGGAAGTAGGTCCACTTCAGCAGCGGGAGGACGTTCTCGACCACCACAGCCTTGTACCGGTGGTGCTCGGCGAAGCGCGGCACGTCGTGCATGAGCGCACGGGACCGTTCGCGCGCTTCGTCGGCCAGCGGGGGCTCGTCCTCGGCGTCCTCGGTGCTCGCCAGATCGAACAGCGTCGGCTCGGTCGCCTGCTCGGCGAAGTCCTGACGCTCGCCACGCGCCTGCGACCAGAAGGTGCACGACGGCGATGCCCACAGGCCATCGGTCGTCGGGTACCGCGTGGGGTCGACCTCGGCGATGTCGGCGACGTCGTGATCGACGTGCGGCATGTTGTGGTTGTGGGTCTCGATCGCCAGGTCCCAGTGGTTGCAGGCCATCTGGACGACGTTGCCCGGCACGCTCTCGATGCCGGAGGAGGATCCACCCGCTCCGCAGAACAGGTCGGTCCAGCTGAACATGCCCCACGGACTGCGGGCATGGTTGATCACGTACATGGGATTCCTTCCCCGGGCTCCAGGATTCGACTGCGGGTCGGAAGGGATTTGCCGTTCCCCTCTGACATGTATGATTCTACATCGCCACTCTGGTTGTCAGCAACGTTTTTGGCCGTATTTCTGCTGGTGAGAGTGGGTTTCTCGGACCGAGGAGTCTGGATGGAACCGGGTCAGCAACAGCGGCCGCCCAGCGACGGGGCCGGCCTCTCACGCATGGGTGGGGTCGGTGGCCAGACCCCGCAGGGTCCACCTCCGGCAGCGCCGGGGCGTCGGCAAACAGCCACCGACCCCGCCGACCGGCCCGCAGTCCGGGACGTCTGGAGCCTTCCCGTGTCCGGCCGTGTCGGCTGAGACCTCACCGTAGTGGGGGCCTCGGCCGGTGAGCGACACATTCGTTTCCCGCGCGGTGCAGGTCTTGTCGACTACCCGATGCAGGGGCCAAGCTCGGGGGATGAACGGCCCGGACTCGTCGTGGCCAGACCGGCGCAGCTCCCCCGACAGCGCGGCGCTGGGTTCGGGGTCGTGATCGGACCCGACGGCTCGCAGCCGCTGATGACGATCGACGCATCGCCCGGTGTGTATTCCGCGCCGGGTCAGCGGCGGGCCGTTGCGACCCTGACGCTGGTCCCCCGCCTGCAGGTCCTTACCGGGGACCTCCACGCGGGCGCTGAGATCGTCGACGCCGTGCTGGCCGCGCTGCTCGGTGACGGTTTCGCCCTCGTCGCGGCTCTCAACGCCGATGGCCTGGCCCAGCTTCCGCTGATCCCCGGCCGGGCGGTGTTCAGCCCGCGCGAGGGGGCCCTGCGGATCACCGCGGGCTGCCTCGACTACGACGGCGATATCGGCCCGGCCGCCCCGGCCGGCTGGGCGCGCACCGCCGGGCAACACCGAGCACTGGTCGTGCTCGTCGCCACGGGGATCGACCTGCATGCCCCCGACCGCACCGCGCGCATCGATCAGGCCCGGGCCGGCGGCTGCCTCGTCGGCGGCCGTCTCGGTTTCACGACCGAGGCCTGAATCCCAGCCGACTTGTGTCACTGTGGACCGGTGCAACACGCTGACGCGCGCCGCGGGCAGCTGGTCAAGTTCACCCCGGGGCACCCCAACCCCGCTCCGTTACACCCCGAACATCCGGGCATCATCTCCGATGTCCTTCCCGGTGTCTTCGGCTACGTCATGGTCAGCTGGGTCGACCGGGAGGGAACCGTCGGCGACCAAGCCGTGTACGAGGCAGCCTGGGTGACTCCCATCAGCCGGGACGAGTACGACGCCCTGGCCGCGAGAAGCCGCAAGCTGGACCAACAGCACGGCGTGCCGCCACAGCTTCCGAACCTCCGCCACACGACCCCGGCCGACCAGTAGGCGAAACAAGAACTCGACCGGGAACCACCCCGGGACGCTTCCGGGTCGCCACCCGGTGGTTCACCGAGCGCTGCGTCCGGCGCGGCCGGGTCTGGTGCGGCTCTCGGCGAACTCCCAGAGGGTGCGACGGTGATACAGGCGGTGCCCGTCGGGATCGGTCGCGTCCGCCTCGGGGAAGTACCCCTGATTGCGCGACAGGTAGGCGCGCAGGGTCCCGGCATCGCGGTAGCCGAGCACCCGTGCCGCCTCGGTCAGCCCCACGAGCTCGTCGGGGTCACCGCTGCGGTCGACGGCGGTCAGACTCGCCCGTTGGGCGGCCTGGAACGCCTCCCACCACACGTGGAAGGCCTCTCGGTCGAAGTAGTCGCTGCGGCCGCGGCGCAGCACGGCGTCGGGGTGTCCGCTCTCGGCGCGCTGGCTGTGGAGGCTCTGCAGGTACCTGGAACTGACCCCTGTCTGGCGCGCAAGAGCCCGGCGCGTGCACAGGGTCCGCCCCTCGTGCTCGATCTCGTCCGGCTCGCCGACCGCCTCGATGAACTCGGCCATGGCCTGCTCGTCCCACCACTGGCGGCGACCTTCACGTAGCACGACCGGCGGATGGTGGTTGTGTCCGCGATCTCGCCACCACCGCTCGGCAGTCGACTGGCCGACGTCGAACGTCCGACAGATCTCAGCTCGTGTGAGGACGGTACGGCCGTCGATGACGTGGCGGTCGGGGGTACGCACGCCGAACACAGTAGGACGCGGGTCAGGCCCCCTCCGACGACCACGCGCGGTTCTCGCGTCCCCGCTCGGCCACGACGCGGCCCGGACGGCGCGGTGTCCCGGTCCAGCCGGCCCCGGACCGAGACGCGCACTCACGCCGCGCCCCTCCGCACCGGCGGGTAGGGGATCGCCGGCGAGATCGGCCGGACCGGGCAGTGGCAGCGACGCCGCGCCTCGGCCTGCTGCTGTTCACGAGCCGCGCTGACCGCGTGCGAGGCCTCGACCATCGCGTCCCGGTGGTCCCGCCGCGCCTCCCCGACAGCCAGCCCCGCCTTGGCGCCGACGACGAGCACGTGCTGGCGGGGAAGCACCGACAGCAGCGCCCCCAGCTTCGCGGCCACCCGGTCCACGTCGGCGTCGCGGGTAGCGGCGAGCGCGTCGAGGAGCACCTCGCGCACCGCCGTGAGGTCGTCCACGTCGAGGTGAGTCCGCTCGGCCAGGACGCGGTGCTCGGCGAGGTCCTCACCCATGGTCGCCATCTCGGACTCCTCCTCTCCGGAACTTCCTCATCTATCCCTTCTTATATGTATGATTTTACATCGGTACGGGCGGCCGAGCAACAGGTTCCTGCAGGAAATGTGCCTGTGACCTGGGCGTTTGATGTACCCCCTCTCCGAAGCGAGGCCGGGTCCAGGGCAGCGCCCTGGCCCCCCGGGAGGGGGTCGGCCCGTCAGGGCCGACTGTGCTTTCCGATGACGGGCACACCGGTGCCCCGGAGGGTGGGGGTCTCTCCTCGCGTCGGCGGGACGGCGCCTGCGCGAGGTTCTGCGGAGCGGCCAGGCTCGCCGCAGGCGACCGCGAAGCGGCCGGAGCGCCAGCGGAGGGCCTGGCCGCGGAGCAGGTTCTCGCGCACCGTCCCACCGACGACGCGAGGAGAGACCCCCACCCGGCACCTCACCGGCCCGACGGCCTCCCCCACCACGGCTCGCGCCGGGGGCCCACACGTTCCCAGGCCCAGAGCCCCGATTTCAGACTCAGGCCTGCTCGGGTTCCTGCGCCCCGGTTACCCCGGCGCGCTCGGCTGCGACCTGGCTGCACTCGCTCGTGGCGCTAGACCTCGAACAGCTCGGCCAGGTGCGCGTCGGTGATGAGCTCAGCTTCGGTGCCGGCTGGGACAATGTCCTCGGTACGGGCGACGAACTGGATCAGCTCGTAGGTCGGGAGTCCGATCTCGGCGGTACCGCTCGGCGAACTCAGAGTTAACAGGGTCCAGTCGTGCCAGCGCAGCGCGTGCGTGCCGATCTGGATGTCGGAGACCAGCCGGTCCGCCTCGTAGCTCATCTCGGCTGTCGCCGTGAGTCCGGCGGACAGCGTTTCGCGCCCGATGCACCAGGTCACGGCGAAGTCACCTGCGGAGTTGGGAAAGTCGGCCGTGATCTCGAACGGATTGGTGCGGCGGTAGGTCAGGTTCACGGCGATCGGGGTCTGCCTGACACCGAGCTGCGGCGCCTCGTCGACTGAGTAGACGCACCCGGTGACCCGGGTGCTGATCGTGTGCGGTTCGGAGGGGACGGGACTGGCCTGGGCGTTGGTCATCACCTGGCCCCCGCCCCTCGCAGCGTGCGTTGGAGTCGGCGTCGCTCCTTGCCTGTCGTGCCTCCCCAGATTCCGGATCGCTCGTCGTTTGCCAGGGCGAATGCGAGGCACTCGGCCCGGACTTCACATCTGTGGCAGGTTCGTTTGCCAGGACGTGCCGATCCTCCTTTCTCGGGGAAGAAGGCCTCCGGGTCGGTCTGGCTGCACAGGGCCTGCTCCTGCCAGCTGAGCGCGTCGGCGCGCGGTGACGGGGTGGTGTGGCTGGCGAGGTGCTCGAGCAGCGACTCGCTTCCCTCCTCCCGGAGGTCGAGCAGGTTCGGTGTGCTGTCCCTGAGTACCCGGCGTTCTACGCGCGGCCGCGGTCGAGGGGGCGTGGGGTGAGACACTGGATGCTCCGATCGATGAGGTCGGCGCGGCCCAGGTGCGATCTGTGGAAGGGGAGCACCTGGGTCGCTCTGTACGTGAGCAACGTAGTCGGTACCGTACCAGGTACGGCGATGGTTAGTGCGGGATTCTCGCTGGTCTCTCCTGTCGCGGTGGAGGCTTGGCCGGGTCATCCGGTCTTGTCCGGGGCTGCGGTCGGCTCCCATTGACCGTGGGCGATCTTCTGTGCGAGTCCGAGATCGGCGAGGGCTGCGAGCGCCTTGGACACAGCAGGAGCCTTGAGGGAGGTCGCCTTGACGATCTCGCCGCTTCGGTGGTGCCCGTCGCGCAGCGCCTGCAGTACCGCTTGCTGGGTCGCCGGCAACCCGTCGATGTCCGGTGCGCTGTCCTCGGTGGTCGGGTGCGGTGCTGGCGCCGGGCGGGGACGGAGCGGGATGACGTTCTTTGCACCCAACGCTGCGGGGATCTCCAGGCCCTGCATGAAAGCGGGCAGGCTGGATGCGACGGAGGCCGGTTCGATCGGTGCGCCGGTCTCCTTCTTGCGGCGCCAGGTCTGGAGCTTTTCGATCTGTGCGGAGAAGCGTGCGCTCGGGTTCTGCTCGAACGCGGGGCGGAACTCGCGCATGGCGAGTGCTGTGTTCTCGTCGAGGGGGCAGGTATTGACGGCCGAGGCCCACTCCCCCAGATCGGGAGCCCAGGCGACTCGCCCCATCGACAGGCGACCGCCGGCGATGGCGAAGCAGTAGCCGCCCCCGGCGGGCAGTGAACCGGGGGCGACCGACAAGCCGCCCACGACGGCGTTCTCGCTGCGGTTCTGGTTCCGGAAGGCGAGGAGGTTGCGGGCCATGAGGTAGCCGCGCAGGACTGTGCTGTTCCCGTAGTCGCCTGCGAGCAGCGACTGGGTGCCGACGATGACCGAGACGCCGTACTTGCGGCCGATTCGCACCACACGCTCGACTCGCGGGATGAAGTCCCGCGCGGCGAGCCAGCTGTCGCTGCTGAGCCGCTGTAGCTCGTCGAGGATCCACGCCAGGCCCGGGATGGTGGCACTGGGCAGGAGCTTGCGTACGGGGCTCTGCTGCGTGGGGTCGGTGATCGGGACGGGTCCGTCGGGACTGTCGGTGAGGGTGGACTTCAGCAGGCTGCGGATCTCGAGGGCCGCCTCGATGGCTTCGAGCTGGGCGAGCACCCGGTGTGGGCCGGCCTCGGCCCAGTCGCTGATGTCGTTGAGCACGGGGCTGGACCCTCCGTCGGGGTCTCCGTCGCCGAACAGGACATGCCAGACACCGCTGTGTTTGAGGCCGAGACCGATGGCTTCGAGGCAGGCGGACTTGCCGGAACCGGGTTCCCCGGTGACCAGTCCGTTGCGGACGCCGATCTCTTCGACGGCGTGGAAGACCATGTCTCCCTCGCCGTCGGCGAACGGGCCGAGCGGGATGGCTCCGTTGTCATAGCGGGGGCCGTGGTAGGGGATTCCGCCGGAGAGCAGGTCTCGCACGATCACGGTGAGGTAGGCCCAGGCCTCGTTGTCCGCGTGGGGTTCGAGCATGAGGTTCTTGGCGGAGACGCCGAGCGCTGCGGCGATGCGGTTGCGGCGGCTGAAGACATCGTCGAAGGAGACATCGCCTGCCGGTGTCCGCACCGTCCAGCGGATGGCTCGAGCGAGATCGACCCGGTCGGTGAGCAGCGCGCCGGGGAGCGCCTTGCCCTGGCGGCTGACGTTGTCGGCCCATCGCTGGGCGAGGGTGTCGCCGAGCTCGTGGTCGGTGTCCTCGCTCGGAGCGGGCAGCGGGGTCGCGTTGCGGTCCACGTCGGGGATGGCGTGTTCTTTCATCCAGCTCGCCCAGGTCGCGGCCGCACCTCCGGCGAGCAGCGCGGTCATAGTCCAGCTGGCAGGGCCTACTGCCGATGCAGTGGTGATCCATGCCGCGGCACCAGCTGCTCCGGCGTAGGACTGCCGCCGCCAGAAGGCGGGGACTCGATGGCGCAGCAGTGCACGGGCGCCGGCCAGCGCGCTTGCGGACGCGAGTCCGATACCGGTGACTGCGGCGAGTTCGGCGCCCGGCCCTGCGGCGAGCCCGGCCAGCTCGGTCAGTCCCCATCCGAGGTAGCCGGTGGCGGCGGTGGCGGCGGTGGCCAGGTATGGCGTGCGCCGGGCGGCGCTCTCGGAGCGAAGTCGGTCATGGTGGTCGCTGAGTGCGGCCTGCCGGGGGGTGGCCTTACGCATCACCGTTCCCGGCTGACGGACGGTGACCTCGGAGGACGATGCGACGGTGCCGTCGTGGTCCTCGTCGACGAGGCGCTGCAGAGCACGGGCCAGGGCCTCAGGGCTGAGGTTGGCGCTGGCGGCGGTGCGCTGCTGCCTGGGCATGCTCGTCCTTAGGTCGGTGGTGCAGGGTCTGCTGCTGAGTGCCACCGCTCCGCCGTGACGCGGGTGCCCAGCAGCCGGAGGTCCGGCTCTGGGGGCGGGGCTGTCGATCGGTCAGGTGCGGGTGCCGATGTAGGTGCCGTTGACGGTCCCGGCGAGGGTGTCGTCGCTGAGGACCTGGTCCTGGGTGTTGAGGTGGCGGGCGAAGTGGGTCTTCGCCTCGCCGGCGGAGTTGGCGAACAGGCTTGCGTTCTCCCTCATCTGCTCCAGGAGTCGGATGGGCTCACCCGTCACACCTGCCTGGCTCAGTGAGGAGACCGACTGCTCGATCTCGGTCAGGAGTCGCCCTCCGACGTTCTGCATCTGCTCGCAGAAGTGGTGGGCGCTGCCGGGGTCGAGGGTCTCGCCGCTGGTCAGGTTCGGGTTGGCGCCGGTCATGGGGGTGTCCTTCCGGATGGGGTGGATCGTGGCGGTGGGCTGGGGGTCGGTCTGTGGGTCGGGTCGGTCGGTCGGCTTGTCGGTGGTGTTCTGCTCGGCCTGCGGGTCGTGGTCGGGTTCGTGCTGCTCGGGCTCCTTGACGTCGGTCGGTACGGGCTCTGGCTCGGGCCCGGCGGGCTGGGGCCTGGCCTGGTCCCCGGTGGGGGGATCGGCGCGATCGGTGGGCTGGTCTGGGGTCGGGTCGGCGTCGATCACGACAGGTGACGGTCGCCGGTCGGCCCGGTCGGTAGCGGACCGGCGAGATGGGTGAGGTCGCCCGGTGCTGCCGAATCGCTCACGCATGCGTCGGGCAAGCCGCTGGCGCAGGAGATCGCCCTCGGCGTGGCGGCGGTGCCGGTCGCGGCGGCGCTCACTGGCGTAGCCCCAGGCATCGGACCACCACTCCCCCATCGCCTGGCGTGCGGGACCAGGCGTACGGGCGCCGCGGGGGTGTGCGATCCGGTCGGCGATTCGCTGGGCGATCGCGTCACCGACGGTGGGGCCGGTGCGGCGCTTCTCTCGAGCCATCCGGCGTTCGTGGGCTCGTTCCGCGCGACGCTGACGGTCACGTAACCGGGGTGGTTCGGTGCCGCGGGCTGTGGCGATGAGCTCGGTCCCGGCGTAGCGGGCCAGGCCCCAGGCGATGAGGGAGAGGAGCAGGATCGTTTCCATCGTCGGTTACCCCACGAACCACTGCTGCGCGACGGCTCCCGCGTTTCCCATACCGGTCGCGATCAGGCGGTAGATGCCGAACAGGATCGGCACGCCGCTGGCAAGTGCGATGGTCGGCGCGGCAAGCGCGATCCAGGGGTGTACACGGTTCGGCTTGGCCGTCTTCGGCAGGATGCCCTTGACCACCACTTCGAGGGTCATCAGGACGGCGATCCCGCCGAGGATGGCTGCACCGCCGAATCCGAGCAGTCGTGTGGCCACAGGGGTGGCGTTGGCGGCGACACCGTAGGCCTGGTCGATCAGTGCACCGGCGAGACCTCCGATCCCTGTCCCGGCGAGCCAGAAGCTGAGGATCTGGGTCTTGCGCATGTTGTCGTGGTAGTAGAGCCAGAGCCCGAACAGCAGGGCCAGTGCGGCGATCACGCCCGCACCGGCGGCAAAGAGAGTTGTCATGGCGTGTCTCCTCGGTTGATCCAGTAGAACGGTGGCCAGTAGGGCCAGGTCAGGAACTCGGGAATGAGCAGACCGACCACTGGGACTTGGTCGAGTGCGGTCGCGAGGGTCAGCAGCAGTGGGATGGCCGTCCAGACCCGCCCGGGGGTGCGGGCGGACCAGGCGACCAGGGTTCCCAGGGTCAGCAGGGGCACCTGCAGTCCCCAGAAGTGCGCGACGGCGAGGAAGCGCAGCGGCCCGTTCTCACTCGTGGTCCATGCACCCCGGCGGGCGAGGTCGAAGGCGCCCTTGAGGCTGGCGGGCTGTTCGTGGACGATGCGCAGGTCTGCGGCGGCCGCGCGGGCCAGCTTCAGCGCGTGTTCGCGGCGGCTGGGAAGCGGCGCCCACCCGGTCGGCCGGTCCACCTCGCCGGCCGGTTCGCGGGCCGGGCGCGTGTCGTCAGTGCCGATTGCCATGTCCGGAGTGCGCGTGGCCGGGACGTCGACGTGGTCGACGACGGCCGCGACCGCGTCTCCGGTGCTGGAGGTGCCTTCCTGGCTCATGTGGCGTTCCCCCTCCTGTGGAGCGGCTCGTCGGCCTGCATGCGCAGCAGCTGGTCGCCGGCGGCGATGAGAAGCGCCGTGGTGTGGTTGATGACCTCGCTGGCGGCGTCGGGTCGGGGGTGGCGCCGGTGAGCGGCGCCGCGGAAGTAGTCGAACGCGCAGACCGCCCGCTCGGTGTCGGTGGTGGCCTTGGCGTAGCGGACGGCGAGTTCTGCGCGGCGTCGGTCCGGACGGGACCGGCGCTGAGCGGGCGGAAGCTCGGTGCCCGTGGCTGTCGCGGTGCTTCGGCGGTATCCGCTCATCACAGGCACCTCAGGCTGTAGAGCGACTCACCGGTCTCGGCGAGTGCGATCTTGGCGAGGTAGGACTGGTTGTCGAGCCCGACCCGGGCGGCGTAGTCGAGGACGCGGGCCCATACCTGGTGGGGGTCCTCGGTCGCTGCTTCGACGGCTTCATCGGACACGTGGCGCTCGGCGCTGGTGACCAGGGTGATGGTGATGAGGTCGGACATTGCGGTGGTCTCCTGTGCGGTTCGGATGGTCCTTTCCTCGGCGCCCGGGAGGGGCAGGGCGCCGAGGAAAGGCGCGGCAGCGGTAGCGACCGGTCCCGGGACGTTGGCCGGTGTCCCGGGCTGCGCAGAGGTGGTGCTACCGCGGGTCGAGGGATCGCTGGACCAGTTCGTAGGCGTCACCGGCCAGCTGCGAGCGGACTTTGCCCACGCCGAATGCCTTCCGGATGGCCTCCCGCGACGGGGATCCGGACGTGGAGACGGGGATCTCGTTGGCGGCGATGGCGCGCCGGGTGCGCTCGTAGAGCACGACCGTGTCGGAGGTCTGGTCGCTGAGCCGGGAGGGCTGCAGCTCCTCGTAGAGCTCGGCGAAGATGGGCCGGAACACCGAGTGCAGCAGGTGCTGGACGACGACGGCTGCCACGACCAGGAGCGACGGCAGAAGGTGGGCGATAGTTGAGCCGAGGTCGAAGCCGTAGCGCAGGCCCCAGGGGACGACGACGAGGAACATCGAGGTCAGGGCGAGTCCCGCGTCGAACGCGTAGAGCCCGCGGGGGATCTTGCGGTTGTTCTGGACCGCGGTGAACCCGATGAGCAGGCTGACGACCAGCAGGAGCGAGGCCATCGGCTCCAGGAGGTAGCCCCACCACGGTCCGTCCACGCCGACGACTCCGTCATGGGTGGTGGCGGACATGAACACGACCCCGAAGGCGATCAGGGTGGGCGGGATGGCCGACAGGGCGAGGTATCGGCGGTAGGTGGCTGCCAGACGTCGGTTCGGGTCGAGTAGGCGGTCCTTGCTGGCGCGGGCGCGCTCGATCCACCGGGCGTCTCGTCGCTCCCGGCGGGCACTGGCGATCTCGGCGAGCGCGGTGCGCCGACGCTCGTCTCGGCCGGCGCGGCGGATCTGTTCGCTGACGCGGCGCTCGGCCTTGCGCTCCTGAGCTGACAGCGCCTGTTGCAGTGCAGGGTCGTCCTGCAGCACGACCAGTCCGCGTGCGGTCTCGACCTCATGAGCTAGCGCCGCGACTTCACCGCCGCGGACCAGTGCGGGCTTGGCGTCCTCCTCTGTGGTGACTACCTCGATCGGGTCGGGGTTGATGCCCGCGATTTGCTCGTGCGTGCGGTGTCCGTTGGTGGCGGGGGCGCTCACTTTCCGGTCTCCTTCCGCCGATGCGCTCGGCGGACGATCGCGGCGCGCTCGTCTTCGCTCATCCCGCCGACGACGCCGTGCCGGTGGAGCTCCGGCCGGGTGAGAGCCTCGGTTCGGCAGGGCTCGAGTACCTCGCAGCTACGGCAGATGGCCTTGGCCTGCGCGATCTGCAGCAGCGCCGGGCCGCTGGTGCCGACTGGAAAGAACGTGTTGGCGTCGACGCCCGGACGAGTGCACGCCATCGGAGACGCGGGGTGCACGACCGGGCCGCCGCGCCTGGGTAGGGTTTTCATGGGCGCCTGACTTCCTCACGCAGGGGAATGAATCGGTTGTCCGCTCCGAGGCCTCGGTGGTTGCCGCCACCGGGGCCTCACTGCATCCAAGACTAGTCGAGGACTAGTCGCGAGTCTAGTCCTGGATGGGCCTCACACGGATGAGCGGCCAGGGAAGCATCTCTGACCAGGGGATAGAGGCGTCGTCGAGGCGCCCGGGCGCGACTAAGTCGCGACTAGCGGTGGTCGGTTGCGCTCTGCCGCTGGCGGAGGTCCTCGCGGACGCGTTCGAGCAGCTCCAGGAGGTGGTCGCCGTGCTCGGCGAGCTGCTGCTGCTCGTGCAGGTACTGCTCGTAGAGCCGGACGTCCGCGGGATCGGTGACCTCCTGCTCGGCGGTCAGAGTCTCGATCTCGACCGTCGGCGGCGCATCGGGGTATCGCAGCAGCACGAAGGAGTGCAGAGGGCGGGCCTCGCGCCGCTCCTGGGTATCGCGGGAGACAACCCCTATCCGGATGTTCGGCTGGCCGGCCAGCAGGGCGATCCGGTCGAGCTGAGCGAAGGTGACCGAGGGGGGGCCGGGACGCCAGCGCAGGGCTGTCTCGGTCAGGACCAGGTCAAACTGCTTGTTCTCGTCGAACAGGACTGTCTGGCGGTTCAGGCGTGCCAGCACGGCTGCGGGGATCTCGTCCGCGGGCAGGAGGCTGTGCGCCTCAAGCAGGTGTCGGGCGTAGTCGGGAGTCTGCAGCAGGCCCGGGACGACTTCGGACTGGTAGACCGCGATTGCGCTGGTCTCGGCGTCCCGGTCGCCCCGGGCTTGCTGCTGAGCTGCTCCGTCCGGACGGTCGGAGTGGCGCCACGGACGGACGCGGGTCCCGGTTTCGCGAGCGAGGGTGAGCACCTCGCTGCGCTCGGTGTCATCGGCCTGGACCGCGTCGAGCCAGCGCTCGATGTCGGCGATGACGAGTGCCGAGTGGCCGTTCTCCATCTTGGAGGTCTTGCTCTGTGACCAGCCGAACATCTCCCCCAGGGCAGCAGCCGACAGTCCGGCGGCCTGGCGAAGCTCCTTCAGGCGGGATGCCAGGCGCTGGTGCTGAGGGTGGATCTCGGCGTTCGTCAATGCTCGTTAGCTCGCTGCACGTTCAGTGGTCTCGGCACCTGCTCGAGGAGCCGGGATCAACCGGTACTGGTCGAAGGGCACGGACAGGTCCACCGCGCGGCGGCGGATCGCGACGTAGGGGGCCGGGTCCGGGGCCTGGGATACGCCGAGGAAGTGGCCCTCGTCGTCGAAGTGCTGCAGGACGACGATGCGTTCGTCGAACATCCAGAAGTCCTGGTGGGTCCAGTCGTCGTCACCGGCTGGTAGCCAGTGGCGATCCAGTATCCGGACCTCCTCACCTGCGGTGAGGTTCTCCCGCGGGTAGCAGAGCAGCTGGAAGCGGGTGTAGTCGGTGACAGGGTGCCCGAGTAGCCGGACTCGGCCGAAGTACTTGCCGCGGCTGACCTGGGCCCGGACGTTGGCCAGCCACTCGTCGTCGTCGGCGGTCCGCGCGGGGAAGGCTCGTCCGGCGAGGAAGGCGTCGAAGTCGGGGTCCTCCCCCGGGATCGCGTAGACGTCGCGGCACTCGAGCCGGAACGCCGACTCCTGGTAGGTCCGGTACAGCTCGTTGAGGTCTTCGGGCGTCATACAGCGGCCTCCCTCGTCGACTCGTTGGCCGCGGCCCACACCGCGTGGGCCGGCACCTCGTGGGCGCGCTCGCCGTCCGGGCACTGCAGGGGCGTGGGTGTGCCGGCGACCATGAACCACTCCCCGGAGGCGCGAACCTCGGACGCCCGAGGTGCTGGCACAACGGTGGTCACAGGGATCTCCTGCATTTCGAGTTCGCGCGCTGCGCGCTCGATCAGGTCGCGGGGAACCCGGACGAGCCGGGCATCCACGACGTAGCCCTGCACCATCACGGTGCCCTGCTCGGTCAGCCATGCCGTCGGACAGTTGCCGTTGCGGCACTCCATCGTCTCGGCGAGCAGCGTCATGTCCATCAGGTTCTGCCTTCCTCCAGACCGCGACCCTATCCCCTCGAAGACTAAGCGCGACTAGTCGGGGTGACAACAGCCGGCCTTGGGGCGTGCTCGGCAGGCTGCGGGCTGCCCTTCGCTGTGCCGTGGGCGAGGTAGCGGTCTCGGGTGCCTCACGTGTCCAGGAATCGCTCCGGGCCGCAGTGCGGTCTGCCTCTCGGTCGACGCGAAATTTCTAGCCTCGCGCGCGTACGCGTACGTCGCGTGTGGGCACCGATCGACGCCCTCAGGACAGCCCCGGAAATTTCCGCCGACGGAGACCCGGGCTGGCGGTACTGCGGCCGCCGGAAGCGGTTGTGCAGCGGCCCAGGGCCGGCGCGAACCGGGGTCTGACGGATCACGCGAGAGTCGGTGGTGGGGCGTGTCGTCACGCAGCCGCTGGCCAGGGCGGGCGCCGCGAGCAGAACCTGGCCATTCCTGACCGCTCCGGTCTCCCGTGGTGGTGCCTGGGGCGAGCTCTGTCGCGATAGCTCGGCGAGCCAAGAGCGGACGACGAGCAGGAGAGGCGTCCCGATCTCGGTGCAGATGGCGCGCTGCCCACACAAGGGAGCCGTGGCTGCTGCACCCATCGGGCCATGCCGACCACGACTTCAGCTCCGGGGACCGCCTCGCGGGAACTACTGGCTCGACGGTCGGGGTACTCCGGCGGCACCGACTGAGCTCGGGACGCGGCAGGAACTTCCCGTCCCGGAGGACACGCGCAGATGCCACACGGGCATGCGCGTACGCCGGCGCGGACACTCGCTCTCCTGGCTCCCCCGTGCGCCGCTCACTCGCGCCCACAGTCGATGCGGCAGGGACCCGCCCGATGACCGCTGGCCCCTGGACAACCCAAGTCCGGGCGGCCGGACGGGCGCGCCCGGAGCTCGGGCGGGCAGTAGCGGGAGTGCACCGCACGGGCCCGTCCGGCAACGTCGCGACGAGCACCCTGTTGGGCGTACACCCGGTTTACAGGCCCCCGCTCGGGACGCGATCTCGCCAGCGTGATGCAGGACCAGGATTGGCAGCAGCGTTCTCGGGATCCCCCCAGTAGCCACTTGTGTGTTCCAACCAGGGCGGACCTGTGCCCGTCGGGGCGATCAGGCGGGGCCGCGTCGGCCTGGAGAAGCGGGGGCCCCTGGTGTGGTTAGCGAGCCGCCTCTAGGTAGAGCGAAGCGGGTCGAGACGGGAAGTGATGAGGCCGTTCACGGGCGCATCCAGGTTGAGGGGAGGGCGGAGAGAACTGGCTGGTCGGGAAGGGTTTCGCCCCCTCTGACTACCCTCCACAGGCAATTCAGGGTTCGAACCACCCTCACAGCCCTCGCGCTGAGGACATTCACCCTGGTCGCAGTACTTGCGATCAGTCAACGCATATATCTGAACCGCGAGTTCGGTCAGTCCGCTGGGTGGGGCACTGCCAACCGGGTCGACGAGGGCTTCAGTGTCCTGCTCCCCCAGGTCTCGGTGCCGTCCCCGGGGTGGACTCGGCACCTCCCGACCCGAAGGCAGCCCAGCCGGCCTGCCCGCCGGGCCCGTCGAGACCCCGCTTTTCCTCCTCGTCGGTTACCACGTCACCGAAACCGCTGGTCCCGGCCAGTCTCCGGTCTCCCTCACACCGTCTCGATGGGGCCTTTACCGCAACGGGGATGCGTCCCGGTGTAAACCGGGTGTACACCCTGCGGTGGGCCGTGAAGGACACTTCCGCAGCGATGGCCCTTTGCTGGTCTGCGATCGCCGAACCCCGAGACACGCCCAGCGCGCCAAGTGCCAGTCGTCTGCTCGTTCTCGGTACAGTTCTCAGATCCGAGTCGACAACCAGGAGCGCGAGGTTCTATGCGCGAGAGTTCACTGGTCGCGCGGTCCAACGAGCACGGCCAAGAGGTGCTGGTCACTTACCGGCCAGTGCAGTTCACCCTCGAGCAGACAGCGCGGGCGATGCACGCCGTCATCGACCCTCATCTGCGTAGGATCAACACTCGATCGAGGGTCGGCCGTAGCCGGGTGCGGGAAGTGCTCCGCCAGATCGTCACCGACGGCTGGCCGCCCGACTTCCAGCCTGACCCTGAGCGGGTTGCTCACTGGCGCGCCTGGCTCATCACCAACGGCATCTTCACCGACGACACGCAGTGAGGTCGATCCTGTCGTGACTCCCAAGACCGCCCCCGCGCATGCGGCCGTCACACTGCCGCGCATCACAGCGATCCTCAATCAGAAGGGCGGCGTCGGGAAGACCGGGCTGACCGCAGGCACCGGTGGCGCGCTCTCCGAGCGGGGCCGGCGCACCCTGCTGGTGGACCTCGACCCGCAGGGCCATCTGACCACCGAGGCGCTTGGGTTGGAGGAAGCGGACTCCACCGCACCGAACCTGGCCGCAGCATTAACTGGTGAGTTCACAGGACCGACCAGCGATCTCGTGGTTCGCCACTCGCAGTCGAGTGCTGGTGGTTGCCTGGACGTACTACCGCACTGCGTCTCGATGTTCCTGGTCGTCCGTAAGCTGCACGCCGCCCGGTCTCCCGAGCATCGCCTGACTCGTGTGCTGCGACAGCTCGACGGCCTGTACGACCACGTGCTCATCGACTGCCCTCCCTCCCTCGATGTCCTCACCGACACGGCTCTCGTCGCGGCGGACGGTCTTCTGATACCGGTCCAGCCGAGCAACACCTCGCTGCGGGCTCTCCGTCTTCTCATCGAGCAGGTGGCTGTCATCGAGGAAGAACTGCAGATCCCCCGGCGTGATCTGCACGGGCTGGTCCCAGGGGTGTATCGCCGGCCGCTGTCGGGGATCGCGCGCTACAAGATGCAGGAGCTGGAGGCCTACGGCGTCGGCGATGGAGAGGTGCCAGCGTTGCCGATCTTGGCGCATCTGCCACTCGCGGCAGCGGTCGAGGAAGCCTGGCTCAGCGGTCGGACCTTGACCGACTACCAACCCGCCGCTCCGATCGCGGATGCCTATCGTCGGATCGCGCTGCACCTTGATGTCGCTGCAGGGCTGGCGTCCCCGATCGAGTTGGACGGCCTACCCGCTCTGGAAACGGTCTCTCCCAGCGCCGTTGCGGGCTCTACTGAGGAAGTGAAGTAGCCGTGGCGAAGAAGAAGGACTTCGGCGCAATGGAACGAGGGCGCCCGGCCGGGACCGGTGCCGAGCGGGCGCGGGATGCGCTGCGGACGCGGCTGGCAGCCCCGCCGAGCAAGCTGCCCCTGGAGCAGCTGCAGCCCAATCCGTTGAACCCGCGCGATCCCGATGACGACGAGGACCTCAAGGAACTGGCGGCGACCATGCGTCAGCACGGTCAGCTGCAGCAGGCGCAGGTCATCGCGCGCGAGGACTTCCTCGCGGCGTTCCCTGACACCGCCGACCAGCTCTCTGACGCACCATGGGTTGTCTTCATCGGGAACCGTCGTCTGCGCGCTGCGCGGCTGGCAGGTCTCGCGATGCTTGACGTCAAGGCACCCGAGGGAGTGGCCTCGCCTGAAGAGATCGAGAGCCGGGTGCTGATCGAGAATCTGCAGCGCAGTGATCTGCCTCTGCTCAAGGAGGCGGAGTTTCTACAGCGGCAGCTGAGCCGGGACGGGCAGTCGTTGCGGACTGTGGCTGCGGCCATCGGGAAGTCGTTCATGTACGTGCAGCAGCGAGTCGCGCTGCTCAAGCTCATCCCCGAGCTGCAGGATCAGCTGCGTCACGGGACGTTGACGTTCAAGACAGCCCGAACCCTGTGCAGTCTCAGTCCCGACGAGCAGGCTGCGGTGTACAGCGCTGGCCCGCCGTGGTCGGTGAAGGCCCAGGCCCCGCCACGGGGCCCTGCCGTTCTGTCGTCCGCCCGGACCTCCTCTGGATCGGGCGATGAGGCGGGTTCTGCTGAGGAGCACGAGGTTCCGTCCCCGGCCTCCGCCGATGTCGCCACAGCGGCCGGCCAATCATCGGTGTCGCACCGCGCAGCGGAGATGCGACCGGCTACGGCGCAGCCTGTGGTGGGCAAGGCACTGGTCGCTCCGCTCGTCGGAAGCGTCAGCACTGTGCTTGAAGAGATCCGCCGCTCGCAGGTTGAGGCGGGACCTGATGCGCCGGAAGCGGACGTGCTTGATGAGGCGGCTCGGCAGGTTGAAGCGGCGCTGGCGACTCTGAGGAAGGTGTAAACCGGGTATACAGCGCGGCATCCCTCTCCCGCCGCCGGGTTGAACGTGCTTGCGTGCGAGGCCTGTACACCCGGTTTACATCCCGGCGGGAGCTGACATAGCGGGCTGCGGGGGCGGCACACATGGCGTGGTGCGCGCAGCACCCAGCTCGGCCCAAGGGGGCAGAGGCATCGAGCCCGCCAGCACACCTGTCGCCCGTCGTTCGCTCAGCCGTGTGCGAGGTCGGAGAAGCGGCTGTAGTGCAGCTGGTGCGCCACGGTGATCGTGGTGGTCGGGCCGTTACGGTGCTTGGCCAGG
>NZ_JBFAON010000027.1:0-63290 GCF_040659795.1 Pseudonocardia sp. NPDC049635 | reverse complement strand
ACGTTGCTGGCGTGAGAACCGCAATCGTCCTGCTCAGGAGCACCCTCTTCCCGTCACCACGCCGACACAGCCCGAACTATCGGTGGATTCAGGCTCAGACGACCAGCGAGGTCTGCACCGTGTACCGGTCGGAGCGGTAGAGATGGCGCCCGACCTCGACGAGTTCACCCGCGTCGTCGTAGACGACCAGCTCGGCGGTCACGCAGGCCAGCGGCGGGGCCTGCCCCAGCAGCACCGCCTCGTCGGGCTCGGCCAGGCGCGCACCGATGGTCTGGTGCGCGATCGCGATCTGCGCCCCCTGTTCCCGCAGCAGTGTGTAGAGCCCGCGCCCGGCGAGCTTCCCGTCGCCGAGCTCGAACCGGACGGGCAGGAAGTTGGTCATGATCGCGAGGGGCTCACCGTCGGCGCTGCGCAGCCGCTGCACCCGCTGCAGCGGCTCGTCGGGCGCCAGCATCTCGGTCAGGGCGGGCACCCCCGCCGTGGCCGGGGTGCAGTTCTCGTGGGCCAGCACCGTGGTCTCCGGCACCCGCCCGGAGGCCGTGAGGTCGTCGTGCAGGCTGCTCAGCCGCACGTCGCGGTGGATGGCCGGTCGCACGACCTGGGTGCCGAGCCCCCGCCGCCGGACCAGCAGCCCCTTTCGCACCAGTTCCTGGATCGCCTGCCGGGCGGTCGGCCGGGCCAGCCCGAGCCGCTGGGTCAGCGAGAGCTCGTTCTCCAACCGGTCGCCCGGCTGCAGCGCACCCGATTCGATCGCGGACTCGATCGCCTGCGCGAGCTGGTGGTAGAGCGGCACCGGGCTCGCTCGGTCGAGCCGGACGTCGACCTGCACGGCGTCGGTACGGGTGGCCATGCGCACAGCGTACCCCGGAAAAGTGCAATTGTCTTTATGTCTGGACAAAGTCTTGCCTGTCCCTGCCGGGTCCCCTACCGTTCACGGAAGACCCGCACCCCTGCCCCACAGGAAGAGGACCATGAGCCCTCCAGCCGAGATCCTGACCTTCGGCCGCGCCGGGGTGGACATCTATCCGCTGCAGATCGGCGTGGGTCTGGAGGACGTGACGTCCTTCGGGAAGTTCCTCGGCGGCACCACCGCCAACGTCGCGGTCGCCGCAGCCCGGCTGGGCAGGCGCACCGCGATCATCACCGGGGTCGGCGACGACCCGTTCGGCCGCTACGTCCGCCGCGAGCTGAACCGGCTCGGCGTCGACGACCGGCACGTCGTCACCGACGTCGAGCACCCGACGCCGGTCACGTTCTGCGAGATCTTCCCGCCGGACGAGTTCCCGCTCTACTTCTACCGCCGCCCCACTGCTCCCGACCTGCAGGTCTCCCCCGGTGACCTGGACCGCGAGGCGATCGCCGGGGCGGAGCTGCTGTGGTTGTCGGTGTCGGGGCTGTCCCAGGAACCGTCCCGCTCGGCGCACCACGAGGCCCTCGCCGCCCGCGCCGGTGGCCACACCGTGCTCGACCTGGACTACCGGCCGATGTTCTGGGACTCCCCGGCCGCGGCCACCGAACAGGTCCGGAAGGTGCTCGGGCAGGTCACGGTGGCGGTCGGGAACCGCGAGGAGTGCGAGATCGCGGTCGGCGAGACCGACCCGGACCGCGCCGCCGACGCCCTGCTCGACGCGGGGGTCCAGGTCGCGATCGTCAAGCGCGGCCCGGACGGCGTGCTGGCCAGGACACGTCACGAGCGCATCGTCTCCCCTCCGATCCCGATCACGCCGTGCAACGGCCTGGGTGCGGGTGACGGGTTCGGCGGGTCGCTCGCGCACGGGTTGCTCGCCGGGTGGCCGCTGGAGACGGTGCTCACCCGGGCGAACGCCGCGGGTGCGATCGTCGCCTCCCGGCTGGAGTGCTCGACCGCGATGCCCACCGCAGCCGAGATCGACATCCTGCTCGGCGGCGGCGACCCGAACGAGCAGCGATGACCGGCACCCTCCCGGCCGGCCACGGGTTCGCGACGTCCCAGGCCGAGATCCGCGAGATCCGCGCCTTCACCCCCGAACGGATCCCGGCGCTGCTCGCCTCCCGCCGCCGCCGCCCCTTCGTCCCGCCCGACGGCCGGCTGATGATCGTCGCCGCCGACCACCCGGCGCGCGGCTCGCTCGCGGCCCGCGGCCGCCCCGATGCCATGGCGAACCGGGCCGAGCTGCTCCACAGGCTGGTCACGGCACTGTCCCGGCCCGGTGTCGACGGCGTGCTCGGCACCGCCGACATCCTGGAGGACCTTCTGCTGCTCGGCGCCCTGGAGGGCAAGGTCGTCGTGTCGTCGATGAACCGGGGCGGCATCCAGGGGGCCGTGTTCGAGCTGGACGACCGGCACACCGGGTACGCCGTCCGCGACACCGTCGACGCCGGGTTCGACGCGATCAAGACGCTGACCCGGATCGACCCCGACGATCCCGGATCGGTCCGCACGCTGGAGCTGTGCGCCCGGGTCGCCACCGAGGCGAACCGGGCCGGCCTGGTGTGCATGGTGGAGCCGTTCCTGTCCCGCCGGATCGACGGGCGGGTCTGCAACGACCTCTCCCCCGACGCCGTCATCCGGTCCATCCACATCGGACAGGGCCTGGGCGGGGCGAGCGCCTACACCTGGCTGAAACTGCCGGTGGTGGAGCAGATGGAGCGGGTGATGGCGGCGACCACGATGCCGACCCTGCTGCTCGGCGGCGATCCGACCGCACATCCCGAGGAGACCTACGCCGCCTGGAAGGCCGCCCTGGAGCTGCCCGCGGTCCGCGGGCTGATCGTCGGGCGGGCACTGCTCTTCCCCGAGGACGACGACGTCGCCGCCGCCGTCGACACCGCGGTGTCGCTGGTGCGGCCGCAGGAGGTGCACGTCCCGTGAACGACCGCTACGTGATCCCCGCCGGTGGCGCGCCCGCCGAGGGCTACGAGCTCCTGGTCACCCCCGGATCTGCCGGGTGGGAGCACTCCGGACTGCGGATCCTGAACCTGCCCGCCGGTGGCCACCGGTCCCTCGACACCGGTGACGAGGAGATGTTCGTCGTGCCGCTGTCCGGTTCGGCGACCGTCACGCTGGGCGAGCAGACGCACACCCTGCACGGTCGGGCCACCGTGTTCGAGGGCCCGACCGACTTCTCCTACCTGCCGGTGCGGTCCACGGTCACGATCGCCTCGGCCGCCGGGGGACGCTTCGCCCTGTGCACCGCCCGCACCGAACGCGAGCTGCCGTTCCGCTACGGGCCGGCCGCGGACGTGCCGGTGGAGCTGCGGGGTGCCGGCCAGGCGTCCCGCCAGGTGCGCAACTTCGGCGCGGCCGGCGTGTTCGAGGCGGCGTCGGCGATCTGCGTCGAGGTGATCACCCCCGGTGGGAACTGGTCGAGCTATCCGGCGCACAAGCACGACGAGTCCGGGCCGCACGAATGCGAGCTCGAGGAGATCTACTACTTCGAGATCGCCCCGGGGCCCGGCGGGCAGCCCGGCCTCGGGTTCCACCGGACCTCGTCGTCGCCCGGACACGAGATCGACGTGACCGTCGAGGTGCGCGACCGGGACACCGTGCTGGTGCCCTGGGGCTGGCACGGACCGTGCGCGGCCGCACCCGGGCACGACATGTACTACCTCAACGTCATGGCCGGCCCGGGAGAGGAACGCGCCTGGCGGATCACCGACCACCCCGACCAGGCCTGGATCCGCGACACGTGGGCCGGGCAGGCGGTCGACCACAGGCTCGGAGGGCAGTGATGGACCCCTCGGCGATGGACCCCTCGGCGACCGATCTCACGGCGACCGACCCCACGGCGACCGACCCGGCGGAAGCACCGGAGGGCACCGTCCGGCTGACCGTCGCCCAGGCGACCGTGCGGTTCCTCGCCGCCCAGTACAGCGAGCGCGACGGAACCCGCAGACGCCTGATCGAGGGCTGTTTCGGCATCTTCGGCCACGGCAACGTCGCGGCCCTCGGCCAGGCGCTGCTGCAGGACGAGCTGACCTGGACCGACGGGGGGGGCCGCTCGTCGCTGCCCTACGTGCTGGGCCGCAACGAACAGGCCATGGTGCACACCGCGGTCGCCTACGCCCGGATGCGGGACCGCCTGCAGACCTGGGCCGTGACCACCAGCGTCGGGCCGGGTGCGACGAACATGGTCACCGGCGCGGCCCTGGCCACGATCAACCGGTTGCCCGTGCTGCTGCTGCCTGCGGACACCTTCGCCGACCGGTCGGCGTCACCGCTGCTGCAGGAGCTGGAGCAGCCGTGGGCGGGCGACGTGACGGTGAACGACTGCTTCCGCCCGGTGTCGGCGTACTTCGACCGGGTGTGGCGGCCCGAGCAGCTGCCCGCCGCGCTGATGTCGGCGATGCGGGTGCTGACCGACCCGGCGGCGACCGGCGCGGTGACGCTGTGCCTGCCGCAGGACGTCGGCGTCCAGGCACACGAGTGGCCGGTGGAGCTGTTCGACGACCGGGTCTGGTACGTGGCCCGGCCCGCCCCGGAGTCGCGGGCGCTGGAACGCGCAGCCGGGATCGTGTCGAGTGCGCGACGGCCGCTCGTCGTCGCCGGCGGCGGTGTGCACTACAGCGACGCCACGGACGCGCTGGCGGTGTTCTGCGAACGGACCGGCGTGCCGGTCGGGCAGACGCAGGCGGGGAAGGGAACGTTGCTGGACGACCACCCGCAGTGTCTCGGCGCGATCGGCGCCACCGGCACGACCGCGGCCAACGCCGCCGCCCGGGACGCCGACGTCGTCATCGGCGTCGGTACCCGCTGGTCGGACTTCACCACGGCGAGCCGCACGCTGTTCCGGAACCCGGACGTCCGGTTCGTCAACATCAACCTCGCACCGATCGACTCGGTGAAACACTCCGGTGTCGCGGTGGTCGCCGACGCCCGGGAGACGCTGCGCGAGCTCACCGTGATGCTGCGCGGTTACCGGGTGCCGCAGGCGTACCGGGAGGAGTACACCCGGGCCGGGGCCGAGTGGACGGCGCGGGTGGACGCGACCGTCGCCCCCGCGCCTCGCGCGGACGGACTGCTGAGTCAGGGCGAGGTGATCGGGCTGGTCAACGAGCTGTCCGACCCGCGGGACGTCGTGGTGTGCGCGGCCGGCTCGATGCCCGGTGACCTGCACAAGCTGTGGCGGGTGCGCGAGCCGAAGGGTTACCACGTCGAGTACGGCTACAGCTGCATGGGCTACGAGGTCGCCGGTGGCCTCGGGGTCCGGATGGCGTGCCCGGACCGGGACGTCTTCGTACTGGTCGGCGACGGGTCGTACCTGATGATGGCGACCGAGCTGGCGACCGCCGTCCAGGAGGGCATCAAGATCATCACGGTGCTGGTGCAGAACCACGGGTTCGCCTCGATCGGCGCGCTGTCGGAGTCGCTGGGCTCCCAGCGGTTCGGCACGCAGTACCGGTACCGCTCCGCGCCGACCGGCCGGTTGGACGGCGACCGGCTCCCGATCGACCTGGCCGCGAACGCCGCGAGCTTCGGGGTGCGGGTGCTGCGCGCCGCGTCCGCGGAGGAGCTCGCGGCCGCGATCCGGACGGCGAAAGCGGCCGACGACAGCACGGTGATCCACGTCGAGACCGACCCACTGACCGGGTCCCCGGACTCCGGGGCATGGTGGGACGTGCCGGTCGCCGAGGTCAGCGAGCTCGCCACCACCCGCACCGCACGCACGTCCTACGAGCAGAACAAGGCCACGCAGCGCCCGTTCCTCCGACCCGACCACCGCTGAGAGGCAATCATGACGAGCACGTCCGGTCCCGTCGTCCGCACGCTGCACCATTGGGTCGGTGGGAAGCCCGTGGAGGGGGTCTCGGACCGGTTCTCCGAGGTCACCGACCCGGCCACCGGCGCGGTCACCGCCCGCCTGCCGCTGGCCTCGGCGCAGGAGACCGCCGCCGCGGTGGCGGCGGCCACGGCCGCGTTCCCCGCCTGGCGCGACACCAGCCTGACCCGCCGCACCCAGGTCCTGTTCCGCTTCCGCGAACTGCTCAACGACCGGGCCCCCGAACTGGCCGCACTCATCACCGCCGAACACGGCAAGGTCCTCACCGACGCCGCCGGGGAGGTCGCCCGCGGCCAGGAAGTCGTCGAGTTCGCCTGCGGCGCACCCCACCTGCTCAAAGGCTCGGCCACCGAGAACGCCTCCACCGGGGTCGACGTCCACTCGATCCGCCAACCACTCGGCCCCGTCGCGATCATCACCCCGTTCAACTTCCCCGCCATGGTCCCCCTGTGGTTCTTCCCACTGGCCATCGCCGCCGGCAACACCGTCATCGTCAAGCCCTCCGAGAAGGTGCCCTCCGCGGCCCTGTGGCTCGCCGAACTCTGGGCCGAAGCCGGCCTGCCCGACGGCGTGTTCAACGTCGTCAACGGCGACCACACCGCCGTCGACACCCTGCTCACCCACCCCGACGTGACAGCCGTCAGCTTCGTCGGCTCCACCCCCGTCGCCCGCCACATCCACACCACCGCCACCACGCACGGCAAACGCGTCCAAGCACTCGGCGGCGCCAAGAACCACATGGTCGTCCTCCCTGACGCCGACCTCGACCACGCCGCCGACCAGGCCGTCAACGCCGGATTCGGCTCCGCGGGCGAACGCTGCATGGCCGTCT
Source organism: Pseudonocardia sp. NPDC049635 (assembly GCF_040659795.1). Taxonomy (NCBI): domain Bacteria; kingdom Bacillati; phylum Actinomycetota; class Actinomycetes; order Pseudonocardiales; family Pseudonocardiaceae; genus Pseudonocardia; species Pseudonocardia sp. NPDC049635. The sequence continues at coordinate 56,699 of NZ_JBFAON010000027.1, read as the reverse complement.
CCGCGCTCATCGCCGTCGGCGGCATCGCCGACACCCTCGTCGACAAGATCGCCCAACGCGCCCGGGCACTACGCACCGGCGACGGACGCCGCTCCTGCGACATGGGCCCACTGGTCACCCGCGCCGCGCAGGACCGCGTCACCGGCTACATCGACGCCGGTGAACACGCCGGCGCCACCGTCGTCGTCGACGGCCGCACCGCCACGTTCGACGCCGATCCCGCCCCGGGCACCGACGGCGGCTTCTTCGTCGGCCCCACCCTGCTCGACCACGTCACCACCGACATGACCGTCTACACCGACGAAATCTTCGGCCCCGTCCTGTCGGTGCTCCGCGTCGACACCTACCCCGAAGCCGTCGAACTCATCAACACCAACCCCTACGGCAACGGCACCGCACTGTTCACCAACAGCGGCGCCGCCGCCCGCCGCTTCCAGAACGAGGTCGAGGTCGGCATGATCGGCATCAACGTGCCCGTCCCCGTCCCCATGGCCTACTACAGCTTCGGCGGCTGGAAGAACTCGCTGTTCGGCGACACCCACGCCCACGGCACCGAAGGCATCCACTTCTACACCCGCGGCAAAGTCGTCACCACCCGCTGGCCCGACCCCACCCACACCGGAATCGACCTCGGATTCCCCCGCAACACCTGACCGGCCGGTTGGTCCGGTCTCCGCCGGGGTGACCGGAATGTGCCTGCTCGTTTGCCGAGGTGAGGGGGGTCGAGGCGGGCGTCGTTGCCTGACGTACCGTGCCGGGATGGCTTCCGAGACGACCCACGACACGGAGACCGCTCCGGTCGCGAACGACACGGACCCGACGGGCGCCGCGACCTCCGAGGGCGCTGCCGGCGCCGACTCCGACCCGGCCGGCGCTGAGACGACCGGTGCTGAGACGACCGGTGCGGCGCCGGCCGCCGCGGTGCCGGCCGGGCCGGGCACCGGCTCAGGCTCGGGCGGTAGCTCGGGCTCGGGCGCCGGCTCGGGCTCGGGCGGTAGCTCGGGCTCGGGGGGTGGCTCGGGCTCGGGCTCGGGCGGTGTTGCGGCCGCCTCCGGAGACCTGTCCGGCGACGCGGACCGGGGCGCCACCACCCCCGGTGGCGCGGCGGCGGGTGCCGGTGCCGTGGTCGGTGCGGGCCTCGGGCTCGCGTCCCTGACCGGCACCTCCCTGACCGACATGCTGCGCTCCCGGGAGGAGCTGGTCGGGCAGATCGAGGCCGCGACCGGCATGCCGGGTGACTCCATCGACGCGTTCTACGGTGCCCCGTGGAACGTCGCGGCCGGCGTCAACGGCGTGATCGCCCTGATCGCCGTGGTGATCACCGCGGTGCTGCTGCTCGGTCCGGCGAAGCGTCCGGGCACCTCCCCCTGGGTCCGCCCGGTCGCCCTCGGCGGACTGGTGCTCGGGGTGCTCGGACTGTTCGTGTCCGGCGGGATGTACCTCGACCTGTTCGCGTCCCAGCCGGTGCTCCCCGCGATGCCGATGATGCCCGGCATGCCCGGCTGACCCTCGCAATCGTTCATGATCCCCGTCTTGGGAGTCCCCGAGCTCCTCGGAACGAGCTGCGCTCCCATGACAGGGATCATGAACGGGCAGGGAGCGTGTACTCCCGCAGCGCCCGGTTCCGCAGCGCCACCCCGCCGATCACGGCGGTCGCCGCGAGCCCCCCGCTGACCAGCGCGAAGGGCCCCGAGGTCAGCGCAGCCACCACCCCACCACGGAGGTTCCCCAGCTCCGGACCGGCGATCCCGACGACCAGCTCGGCCGACGACACCCGCCCCCGGTACGTGTCCGGGGTCTCCATCTGGACGAGCGAGCCACGCGCGATCACCGACAGCGCGTCCGCGGCTCCCGCGACGACCAGGCAGGCCAGCGCGATCCACAACGACACCGCCATGCCGAAACCGGCGACCGCCAGACCCCAGGTGGCGGCGGCGACCAGCTGGACCATCCCGGCCCGGCGGATGCGGGTGCCGGCCCCGGAGAACAGTCCCGCGGTCAGCCCGCCGACGGCGAGCGCACTGAGCATGCCCCCGAGCACGCGCGGGTCGCCACCGTGGAGCAGCTCGTTGACCAGTGGGAACAGCGAGACGGGGAAGGCGAGCAGGCAGGCCGCGAGATCGGTCGCGAACGCGCCGCGCAGGGTCGGTCGGCGCAGCAGGATCCCCCATCCGGAGCGACGCCCGGTGCTGGCGGCCTCGACGGGCTGGCCGGGTAGCCGGATCGTCGTCAGCAACGCCACCGCCGTCGCCGCGACCAACAGCCCGTACGCGGCTGCGGCTGACCAGATCCCGACCAGTGCCCCGCCGACGGCCGGGCCGGCCAGCATCGAGACCTGGAACGAGACCGTCGTCAGGGCGATCCCGGCAGGCACCTGGCCGGCGGGGAGCAGCCGCGCCGGCAACGTCCGGCGAGCCGGCGCCCCGAGACCCGCGCCGGCGGCGAGCAGACCGACCAACCCGAACAGCAGCGCGATCGACGCGCTGGCAGCAACCACCTGAGCGACCAACCCGAGCGCCACGAGCAGCTGTCCCCCGGACGCGATCCGGATCAGCAGGCGCCGGTCGACGGTGTCGGCCAGGGTGCCACCCACGGGACCGACCAGCAGCAGCGGCACCGCGGTGGCCACACCCAGCGCGCCGGTCCACAGCGGGCTGCGGGTGAGGTCCCAGGTCTGCTGCAGTACCGCCACCCCGGCGGCCTGCTGGCCGAAACCGTGCGCGGTGCCGCCGATCCAGGCCGCACGGAAGGCCGGTGTCCGCAGCGGCCGGAGGTCGATCAGTCCGGTCCGCATCAGCCGGCAGGCGGGGGGCTCAGGTCACCGAGTCGGTCGGCGATCCGATCCTGCAGACCGCGCCGGGCCAGGGCGGTACGCATCGCCTCCACCGCGGCACCGAGCGAGGTGGGCAGGCACTCGTCGTCGAGTTCGGCGACGGCCGCCTCGGTCGCTCTCCACTCCGCCTCCAGGAAGGGCACGAGCGCACGCCCCCGCTCGGTGAGCGCGATCCGACGGGTCCGGGCGTCCGGCCCCGGCTCGGAGGTCACGAGACCCTCCCGCCGCAGAGCCGCCAGCGTCTGGCTGACCGCCGAGTGGGTGTGTCCCAGCGACTCGGCGAGCTCCCGTACGGAGGACGGGCCGGCGTGCGCGAGGCGGATCAGCGGATAGGCGTAGCGGGGACGGACCCGGTGCAGTCCACGTGCTTTGTAGACCTGCGCGATCTGTGCGTCCAGGTCGGCTAGCAGTGCCCGCAGCGGTGCCAACCGGCCCGGCGTCCGGGTCGGATCGCTGGATGCCACAGCGCCAATGTAACAGCACTAACATAACAGCGCTCATGCAACAGCGCTCATATAACAGCGCTCGCACAGCGGATCGACGAGGTGGACGAACCCGCCGCCGGAGGAGCGGCCACCGCAGGTTCGGCGCGACGCACGCCGTGCCCGGTCGCCGCCGCCGAGCGGTCCACTCGGGCCGAGCGGCAAACCGGGGCCCACTCGGGTGGAGCGGCAACCGGGACTCACCCGGGTGGAGCGGCAGCCGGGACTCACCCAGGTGGAGCGGCAACCGGGCTCACTCGGGCGGAGCAGGCGCCGGGCGAACGCCGACCGGGCGGATCCGGCCGTCCGGTTCGCGCAGGCCGAACCCGGCAGCCCGGTCCACCGCGATGTGGGTGAGCCAGGCGAGCCCGGCGAGGAAGATCTCCAGCCCGCCGCGCAGGCCGAGGCCCAGCGGCGGCAGCGGGACCGTCGCGCCGACCGTCATGAGCACCACCGCGATCCACGGCCGGTGCATCAGGTTGTAGAACCGGACCCGCTCGGGGCGCAGCAGCCCGCGCTCCCGGAAGGCCCCGATCAGCGAGACGTCCGGCAGCAGGCCGAAGACGACCACCACGGTGACCGCCACCGCGCCGTACTTCACGCCCTCGAACACGACGAAGGCGAACAGCAGGACGGCCGCCAGCGCCCAGCAGATCCGGACCGGGTTCATCGGACGAGCCCAGCACCAGCGCGCCCCGAGAGCAACGCTTTCGCCGTGAACGGCCGATCCGGCCCCTGACGTGCACGACCCCACTCGCCGTCGATGTCGGCTCGCAACCGTTCTATATCTTTGTTATGGTGGCGTAGTCAGTCGATATAGGAGGACTCATGACCGTGCACACGCTGCAGGACAAGAACGTGCTGGTCGCCGCCGGCGGGAAGAACCTCGGCGGACTGATCAGCCGCCAGGCCGCGGAGGCCGGGGCGAACGTGGCGATCCACTACAACTCGGAGTCCTCGCGCGGGGAGGCCGAGGACACGCTGAAGGCGGTCGAGGCCGCCGGGCGCAGCGGTGTGGTGCTGAGCGGGGACCTCACGGTCCCGGCGAACGTCGAGCGGTTGTTCGCCGACGCCGAGGCCGCCATCGGGCGGATCGACGTCGCGGTCAACACGGTCGGCAAGGTGCTCCGCAAGCCGATCGTCGAGACCAGCGAGTCCGAGTACGACTCGATGTTCGACATCAACGCGAAGGCTGCGTACTTCTTCATCAAGGAGGCGGGCCTGCGGCTCGCCGACAACGGGAAGGTGATCACCATCGTGACGTCGCTGCTCGCGGCGTTCACCGACGGGTATTCCACCTACGCAGGCGGAAAGTCCCCGGTGGAGCACTTCACCCGGGCCGCGGCGAAGGAGTTCGCGGACCGTGGCATCTCGGTCACCGCGGTCGGCCCCGGCCCGATGGACACACCGTTCTTCTACCCGCAGGAGACCCCGGAGCGGGTCGAGTTCCACAAGTCGATGGCGATGGGCAACCAGCTGACCCGGATCGAGGACATCGCGCCCATCGTCCGGTTCCTCGCCACCGACGGCTGGTGGATCACCGGCCAGACCATCTTCGCCAACGGCGGGTACACCACCCGCTGAGGGGAGCGACCATGAGCACCACGGGAACGACGATCGACGACCCGGTCGTCGCGGCGTTCGTCGCGACGGTGAACCGGCACGACCGGGAGGGCTTCCTGGACGCGTTCATCGACGGCGGCGTCGTCGACGACTGGGGGCGTACGTTCACCGGTCGCGACGAGATCGCGGCCTGGAGCGACCGGGAGTTCATCGGCTCGCGAGGCGTCCTGACACCGGAGGAGGTCCGCGCGGCCGACGGAGCGGTGACCGTCGTCGGGGACTGGCGGAGCACGCACGCCAACGGGCGCAGCAGCTTCACCTTCCAGCTCGACGGTTCACGGATCGCGTCCATGACCATCCGCGAGGGCTGAGCGGTGGCCGGGTGCGCGGGCGAGGGTCCGCGCGCCCGGCCACGCGTCCGGCGGGTCGGCCGCCCGGCCGGGACCACGTACAGTGACAGGGTGGTTGACGGGCGTGGCGGCAACACGCGGGACCGGCTGCTTCGGGCCGCTGCCGATCTCATCGCCGCGTCTCCCGGCGAGCCGGTGCCGTTGCGGGCGATCTGCGACGCCGCCGGGGTCCGGTTGCCGACCCTGTACCACTTCTTCGGCAGCAAGGAAGGCCTGCTCGACGCCGTCGTCGAACACGGCTTCGAGCAGTACGTGGCGCTCAAGGAGTCCCGGGAGCCCACGGGCGACCCGATCCAGGACATCCGCGACGGGTGGGACGCGCACGTCGCCTTCGGGCTCGCCCACCCCGGCTTCTACGCACTCATGTACGGCCAGGTCACGCCCGGCAGGCGGCCGGCGGCGCAGGACCGGACGACCAAGCTCCTGCTGGACCTGACCCGGGAGGCGGGGCGACGCGGCCGGCTCGTCACCACCCCGGAGCGCGCAGCGGACCACGTACTCGCCGCGAACGTCGGCGTCACCCTGCACCAGATCACCGGCGAACCCGATCCGGCCCTGTCGGTGGACGTCCGCGAAGCCACCCTGGACGCCGTCACCGGGGGCAGGCCCGGGCCACGGCCGACCACGGAACGTTCCCTCGGCGATGCCGCCGCGACCGTCCTGGCGAGCCTGCCCGACGACAACCCCGCCCTGGACGCCCCGGAGACCGTGCTGCTGAAGAAGTGGCTGGCCGCGGTCGTCCGCGATCTGGCGGGGTGATCGCGGGGCGGCTCACCGACGGTGCGACGGCGCGCCTGGCGAGGACCGGTCCAGCGGGGCGAGCACCACCCGCTCGGTGAGGACCTCGACGGTCGCGGCGCTGCCGGTTCCCAGGCCGTGCCGGACCACGTTCAGCGCCCCGCACGCCGCGCCGGTCCGCAGCAGCGTCTCCCAGTCCGCGTCCTCGGCGAGCCGGGCGGTCATCCCGGCGGTCTGCGAGTCCCCGGCGCCGCGCGGATCGGCCGCCCCGACCGGCGGCGGGGTGACGGTGAGGAGCTGCTCACCGTCGTAGGCGAGTGCCGGTTCCTCGGCCCGGCTCACCACCACCCGGCGCGCACCACCGGCGTGCAGCTCGTACACCGCCTGCACGAGGTCGTCGACGTCGCCCGAGCGGGCCCGGTCGTGTTCGACCAGCTCGGCGTCGGACACCTTCAGCAGGTCCACACCGGACTCCAGGACGGCCTCAAGCAGCTCCCCCGACAGGTCGGCGGCCACCCGGACGCCGTTCGCGCGCAGATCGTGCGCGAGCCTGCGGTACAGCGACGCGGGCACCACCGACGCCGACTGCGGCCCGGACAGCAGCACCGTCCCGGACTCCAGCCCCGCCGTGAGGGTCAGCTCGTAGAGGCCGTCGAGCTCGTGCCGGTCCAGCGGCGCCGCCTGCTCGTGCGCGATCTCCACCCGCTCGGCACCGTCACGCCGATCGTGCACGTAGCCACCGTTGCGGGCGGCCGCCGTGACGGTGCGCAGCTCGACACCGTCCACCGCGACCAGCTTCTCCAGCAGCCTGCCGGTCTCGCCGCCGAGCGCCGCGCACAACAGCACGGGGATGCCCAGCGAGGTCAGCATGCGGGCCTGCCAGACCCCCTGCCCGCCGGCGTGCACGTGCAGCTCGGGGGAACCGGCCCGGTCCTCGACGGTCACCGTGACGATCGGCGACGGGGCGAACACGGTGACACCTCCCACGACACCTCCCACGACATCTCCCGCGGCCCCTGCCACGACACCGTCCGGAGCGTTCCGGCCCTCGCCGCTCACCGGTCGCCCCAGGCCGGGACGGACGTCTCACGGACGCCGGCGAGCGCGGTCAGCGTCGGGTGCCCGGCGGCGAGCAGGGCGCGGTCGCTGCCCGGTTCCGGGGGCGCGTCGGTGCCGACCTCGCGCAGCAGCAGGCCCTCGTTCCCGGTCTCCGCGACGACCGTCTGCACCGAGCCGCGCGGGTCGAGCGGGGCCGTACGCAGCTCCCGGTGCTCGGCGGCGGGCCGGTCCGGCACGTTCAGCGAGAGCGTCGTCCCCGCCGGGCCGGCGCACAGCATCCGCAGCACCGACGGCAGGTGCGGGGACACCGCGTCCCAGTGCTCGGGCCGGTCGGAGTCGAGGGCGACGTCCAGCGAGACCGCCAGCCCCCGGCCGCCGTACAGACCCGCGGTCAGCGCGGCCCCCACGGTGCCTGAGTGCAGCACGGCACGGCCCACGTTGGCGCCCCGGTTGACCCCGGACAGCACCAGGTCGGGCGGCGGGTCGAGCCAGCCGTGCGCCGCGGCCACCACGATGTGGGCCGGCGCGGCGTGCACCGCGTACGCGGGTGCGCCGCCGACCGGAGGGCGCGGTTCGGTCACCGTGCGGCCGTGCTCCTGCACCGCGGTCAGCGCGGCCGACGCCCCGGAGTACTGGCGATCGGGCACGGCGACGACGACGTCCAACCCGGCCGCCCCCGCCGCCTCCGCGAGCACCGCCGGACCGGGTGAGTCGATGCCGTCGTCGTTGGTCACGAGAGCGCGCAGACCTGGCTTCACCGGCCCCGGGTACCCGGGGCGGGCGACGCCGACACGCGGGCGTCAGGAACGCAGGGTCCGCCCCGGCGGGCAGCCGGACGCGGCGCGGTGCCGAACCGTGAACCGCCCCGGGCCGGGGAACCCCCGGCGTATCGCGATCGCCGCCACCGGATCGCCGCCGGACGGGCCGGCGCTGCGCAGCTCGGCGTGGGCGTACGAGCGGGGACGCGGCGAGCCGTTCAGGTGCGGGTCCCGCCGAGCGACGCGCGGTAGCCGCCCGGGGACAACCCGTACCGCGCGGTGAACGCCCGGTGGAAGTGGCTGCTGTCGAAGAAGCCCCATCGGTGTGCGATCGCCACGATCGGCTCGCCGCCGGTCACCAGGTCGTGGCGGGCCCGCACCAGCCGCCGGTTGCGGACCACCCCGCCGAGGGTCGTGCCGTCGGCACTGAAAACCCGGTGCACGGTGCGCTCCGACACCCCGTGCGCGCGGGCGATCCCGGCCGGGGTGATCGCGGGGCCGGTGAGGTGCCGGTCGATGTAGCGCTCCATGGCGGCGCGCAGCACGGGGTCGGCAGCCCGGCCGCTCCGGGTTCCCGCGCGATCCGCCGGTTGCACCACCCCGGCGAACAGCTCGAGCGTCGCGTTGCGGGCGGCGACCGTCGCCGCCGGACCGAGCACCGGGAGCGCGTCCGCCAGCGCATCCAGGTACTGCGTGAGCAGGCGGACCGCCGGGGCCCTCCGGTCCAGCGACGCCCGGGTCGGCGGACCAGGCCCGGCCGCCCACCTCGGCCAGCGCGGCGCGGGGGATCAGCAGGCTGCGTTTCACCAGCCTGCCGGCGGCGGCGAACCGCGCCGTCGCCGTGCTGTCCCAGACCACGGCGTCCCCGGGGCCGAGGCGGGCCGTCCCGTTGTCCTGCCACACGGTCTCCGTTCCGTCCCGGACGAACAGGACCACCACGAACTCCCCGTCGGTGGCCGCGATCTGGGTGCGCGACCGCACGCCGCGGGTCCGATCGCACTCGGTGTCCACCAGCGCGAGGTCGTCGACCCACCGTCGCCGGACGCGGGCACGGAACGACCCACCGGGCCGGGTCGTCCCGGCCTGCACGCTCCACGGCAGGTGCGTCGCCGTGACGATCTCACCCCAGCGGTCCGACATGTCGTCGTCGGCGCGGCCGTGCACGCTCCACCGGTCCGGTCCACTCGTTGGCACGTGCCGACCTCCCCACCGCGGGCCCGGCACTCGGGCCGGTGTCGAGAACCCTGGCACCCGCGCCGCCCGCACGGAAGCACCTGGCGGGCCCGTACAACGACCTGTCGCCCGGGTACACGCCACCGCGCCTGCCGAACACCGACACTCGCGGCGTCCGAACAGTTCGGTACGCGAGGAGTGACGACGATGTCGCGACGCGACGTGGAGTTCCAGGCCGACGGCACCACCCTGCGCGGGTGGCTGTACGAGCCCGACGGCGAGCCGCGCCCGTACCCGCTGGTGGTGATGGCGCACGGGTTCTCGGCCACGAAGGAGATGCACCTCGACGACTTCGCCGAGGTCTTCGCCGGTGGCGGACTGGGGGTGCTGGTCTACGACAACCGCAACCTCGGGGAGAGCGACGGCGAGCCGCGCGGTGAGATCGATCCCTGGCGCCAGATCGAGGACTACCGCTGCGCGATCACCTTCGCCTCCGGGCTCGACGGGGTGGACGGCGACCGGATCGGGGTCTGGGGGTCGAGCTACTCGGGTGCGCACGTCCTGGTCGTCGCGGCGATCGACCGGCGGGTCAGGGCCGTGTCGTCGCAGGTCCCGCTGATCAGCGGCAACGAGAACGCTCGCCGGCTGGTCCGGGCCGACCACATCGCCGGCCTGCGCGCCGCGTTCGACGCCGACCGGGTCGCGCGCTACCAGGGTGCGGAACCGGCGACCATCCCGGTCACCTGGGTCGACGATCCCGGCGAGCCGTGCGCACTGCCGACCGCCGACACCCACGACTTCTTCCTCGGCCCGATCCGGGAGCGCGCGAAGACCTGGGAGAACGCGGTGACGCTGCGCAGCGTGGAGATGTTCACCCAGTACGAGCCCGGTGCCTATCTGCCGCTGATCAGCCCGACCCCGCTGCTGCTGACGGTCGCCGCCGAGGATCACCTGACCCCGGCCGACCTGGCGCTCGCCGGCTACCAGCAGGCGCGCGAGCCGAAGCGGCTCACGCTCCTGCCCGGTGGGCACTTCGAGGCCTACACCGGCGACAACTTCGCGACCTCCAGCGCCGCGCAGCTCGAGTTCTTCCGCACCCACCTGGGGTGAGCGCGATCAGGCCCCGGCGTGCTCCCCCAGGAACCCAGTGACGATCTTCGTCAGATCCTCGGGGCGTTCGATGTGCAGACCGTGGCTGGACCCGGCGCCGGTCACCAGCTCGAAGCGGGCCCCGGGGATCGCGTCGGCGACCTTGCGGGCCTGCCACGGCGGGGTCAGCAGATCCTGCTCCCCCACCACGACCAGGCTCGGCGCGGTGATCGCGCCGAGCCGGTCCAGGGTGTCGTGTGCCAGGTCGGCGTCCCACTGCTCGACGGTGACCTGCATCTGTGCCTCGTTCTGCGGGAACGCCGGCAGCATCGGCTCCAGCAGCGCACCGAAGTCGGGATGGTCGAGCAACTGCGGTGAGAACGCGATCCCGGACGCGGCCAGCGCCGCCTCCATGTCCCGGTGCACGTACGGGGTGCGCAGCGCGCTGAGCACCGCACGCTGGAACCCGTCGGCGCGGGCCCAGGTCGCGTACAGCACGGTGGACCGGACCTGCTCCGGGTGGGCGAGTGCGAGCTCCTGGGCGACCGCCGAGCCCAGGGACCAGCCGAGCACGTGCGCCGACGGCACCTCCAGCGCCTCCAGCAGGGCCGAGGCGTCCTCGGCGAGCGCGCCGACGCTGATCGGACCCGTCCCGCGGTCACTGCCGCCCAGGCCGCGGTTGTCGAACGTGATCACCCGGTGGGTCTGCTCCAGCCGGCCGGTCAGCTCCCCCCAGAGCTGGATCGAACCGGACGTTCCCATGATCAGCAGCAGTGGCTCGCCGTCGCCGCTGCTCTCGTAGTTGAGCGTGACGCCGGTGCGGACGGGGATGCGGGGCACGGGTCCTCCTGGGACGCGGTCGGGGTGGTTCGGAAACGGTGGGGCCCGGGCCTGCTCAGCGGTACTGCAGACCGTCCTCGACGTCGGCCTCGGGCAGGACGACACGCTCGTGGTCGTGCTCGTGCATGTGGGTCCACGGGTCCCGGTCGCCCTGCCGGAACATCCGGTCCCGGCAGCGCTGGACGTAGCCGGGCCCGAAGTTGTCCAGCTCCACCCACGGTCGCAGTTCCATGTCGGCGTCCTGCGGGCGCAGCTCCGGGACGACGACGCTCGCACCGCGCTCGGTCATCCGGTCGAAGATCCGCCCGATGACGTCGTTGACCAGATCCAGCCGCAGCGTCCAGCTGTGCCGGAAGTAGCCGAAGGCATACGCCATGTTCGGTACGCCGCTGATCATGATCCCGCGCCAGGTCACGCGCTGCGTGAAGTCGACCGGCTCGTCGTCCACCCGGAACGGGATGTCGCCGAACACCGAGAGGTCGAACCCGGTCGCGGTGACCACGATGTCGGCCTCGATCACCTCGCCGGAGGAGAGCCGCACGCCCTTCTCGACGAACTCGTCGATCGTGTCGGTGGCGACCGAGGCCCGGCCGGCGCGCATCCGCTCGAAGAAGTCACCGTCGGGCACGAACGCGATCCGCTGCTGCCACGGCCGGTAGCGCGGGGTGAAGTGCTTCTCGACGTCGGTGCCCTCGGGCAGCAACGGGCGGATCGACTCGATCAGGAACTCGTGCAACTGGTCGGGGTCGTCACGGCCGGTCGTCGCCAGCCAGTCGAGCTGCTGGACGTACTGGCGGCGGAGGATCTCGTGGGTCCAGTCGGGCGGGAGGTCCAGCGGTTCCAGCAGGGTCGCGAGCTCGTGCACCCGCGGTGCCGGGAACCAGTACGACGGTGAGCGCTGCAGCATCGTCACGTGCTCGGCGGTCCGGGCCATCGCCGGGACGACGGTCGCCGCCGTCGCGCCCGAGCCGATGACGAGCACCCGCTTGCCCTCGTGGTCCAGGTCGTCCGGCCACGCCTGCGGGTGCACGATCCGGCCCGCGAAACGGTCCATCCCCGGCCACTGCGGCGTGTAGGGCTCGTCATGGTTGTAGTAGCCCTGGCACATCCAGAGGAAGCCCGCGGTGAGGCGCAGCCGCTCCCCGGTGTCGATCCGCATGACCTCCGCGGTCCAGCGCCGGTCCGCGCTCGACCAGTCCAGCGACGTGACCCGGTGGTGGTAGCGGATGTGTCCGGCGAGTTCGTCCTCCTCGATGACCTCGTCGAGGTAGTTGAGGATCTCCTCGCCGGCGGCGATCGACGGGCCGCGCCACGGCTTGTGCCGGTAGCCGTAGGTGAACAGGTCGCTGTCCGAACGGGCCCCGGGGAACCGGTGGGTCCACCACGTCCCGCCGCGGGCGTCCTGCGCCTCCAGGATGGTGAAGGTGCGGTCCGGGTACTGCTCGCGCAGCCGGTGCGCAGCGCCGATGCCGGACACCCCGGCCCCGACGATCAGGACGTCGACGTGGTCCGCACCGCCCGGACCGTCGTCCCCGGCCTGCCGGTCGCGCTCGATGGTGGCGGCATCGGTCATGTCGGAACCTCCCGGATCGACTGTGGCGGGACGTCGCCGACGCTAGGCCGGGCGATCGGCCCGGGAGGTGTCCCAATCTCGGACAGGCGGATTCCTTGACCGGGCCCGCATGATGTGATGGGGAGCACAGGGAGGTGCGGCGTTGGGTGATCTCGTCCGCCGGCGCAGGATGCTCGACGCGGCCCGCTCGACGTTGCTGGAGCAACCGGACGCCGAGTTGCCGGACGTGCCGCGGCACGTCGTCGCGTCCTGGCGGCGCAGCGCCGCCCGCGGCGTCGATCCGGGTGTCATCGCCAACCAGTACCACCCCGATCTGGACGTGCAGTCCCGGCTGGTCCGGTGCGCCCGCCCGGTGGTCGAGCAGCTCGCCGAGCAGGTCGCCGACATCCCGGTGTGCATCGCACTCACCGACGCCCGGGCCCGGCTGCTGGTCCGGCGCGACACCGCACCTGCGATCGCCCGCGACGCCGACCTGAACAACTTCGCCGAGCGCTTCGGCTACGCCGAGGACGCGGTCGGCACGAACGGGGTCGGCACGGTCCTGGAGAGCGGCGAGTCGGTGCACATCGTCGGCGCGGAGCACTTCGTCGAGCGCCTGCACGGCTACGCCTGTGCGGGGGCCCCGGTGCACGACCCGTTCAGCGGGCGGATCGAGGGCGTGATCGACATCAGCTGCCGGGCCGAGCACTCCTCGCCGGTGCTGCACTCGCTGGTCCGGTCGGCCGCCGCCCGGATCCGGGACAACCTGCTGCGCGACCGGGACCCCGATCAGCAGGCGCTGTTCGATCTCTACACCCGGGTCGACGCGCGCACGCGGCGGGCGGTGCTGGCGGTCGGGCGGCGGACGGTGCTGGCGAACTCCGCCATGCGGACGCTGCTCGAACCGGGTGATCTCGTCGCGCTGCAGGACCACGCGCGGTTCCTCATGGTCGGCGGCCCCGGGGTGGACGACCGGATCGACCTCCCGTCGGGCGCCCGGGTCCGGTTGCGGGGCAGCGTCGTGTCGGTCGGTGGCACGGTCGCCGGCCTGGCCGGGGAGGTCGCGGTGCTCCGCGAGGCAGACGGGTTCCCGGCGCCCCGTACCGACGCCGACGACCCGGCTCCCGCCCCGGCGGGCGCGGCACGCAGCCCGGCGCTGCGGGCGGCCCGGACGAGCGTCGCGGAGGCGCTGCGGACCGGCACCCCGGTCCTCGTCGTCGGTGAGGCGGGGAGCGGCCGCCGTCGGCTGCTGGGCGATCTCGACCGCGCCGTGCACGGCACCGACGGCGTCGTAACGATCGGGCCCACCGACCGGGCACCTGAACTCGCGGCCGGGTCGTCGCGCCTGGTCGTGCTGCACGACGTCGACCGGCTGGACGACGACGGTGCCCGCCGGATGCTCGCGCTGCTCGACCGGCCGGGCGTCCGGTTCGCCGCGACCGCCGCCGAGACCGCCCGGTACGGGCCGGGCCACGACGCGCTGCTCGCCCGGTTCCGGCGGTCGGTGACGGTCCCTCCGCTGCGCAGCCGCGCCGGTGACCTCCCCGACCTGGTACGTGAGCTGCTTGCCGAGCTCGCCCCCGGGCGCGACGTCCGGCCGGCCCCGGACGCGTTGCGGACGCTCGCCCGCTACGACTGGCCCGGCAACGTCGGTGAGCTCCGGTCGGCACTCGAGGCCGCACTGCGCAGGCGCCCGGTCGGTGAGCTGGCCGCGACCGACCTGCCCGAGTTCTGTCAGAGTGCGCCGCGCACCGCGTTGCGGACGGTCGACCTGGCCGAACGCGACGCGATCGTGGCCGCCCTGCGTGACAGCAACGGGAACCGGGTGGCCGCCGCGTCCGCGCTGGGGCTCGCCCGCTCCACCCTCTACCGCAAGATCGCGCAGTACCGGATCAGCGGCTGAGCCACCCGCGGGGGGCTGCCTCAGGCCGGCACCGGCCCGTGCGGATGGTGCTCGTCGACGACGGCCCGGTGGGAGTGGGTCCAGCCCCACCGGGTCCGTCGTGACCGTGCCACGTGCTCGCGGTCCGCACCGTCGTCGTGCCGGTGCCGGACGAGATCGCCGCCGAACCGCGGCCACATCGCGACGGCCGCACCGGTCCCGGCCGCCGCCAGCCCGGTGAGGACGAGCCACGTGCCGGTGAAGCCGACCGTCACGGTGAGCCATCCGGTCAGCGGGTAGGTGATCAACCAGCACGCGTGCGACAGCGAGAACTGCGCACTGAACAGCGCCGGCCGTTGCCCGGGCCCGGCGGAGGCACGCAGCAGCCGGCCGGTGTTGACCACGATCCACCCGGGGCCGAGGCCGCCGAGCACCCACGCGAGGACCGCCGCCGGCCACGACGGGAACACCCCGAGCAGCACCGTGGCGGCCGCGGCACAGACCGAGATGCCGCCCCCCGCCAGCATCGCCGTGCGCACCGTTGTCCGCCGGGCGAGCCACGGCGAGCTGCCCGCCGCCACGGCGGTGCCCGCTCCCGACACCGCGAGCAGCAGCCCGATCTGGGCGTCCGTCCCACCGAGCAGGTCCCGGACCACGTTGACCGTGGTGACCAGTGAGATCACTCCGACCGTCGCCACCACCGCGTTCAGCGCGAGCAGCGCACGCAGCTGCGGGACCGCCCGGAGCAACCGCGCCCCCAGCAGCAGTCGGGTGCCGAACCCACCGTGCGCGCGGTGCGGGACCGGCGGCAGCACCGTCACCGCCACCAGCAACGCCGAGAGCGCGAACCCGGCCGCCGTCCCGACGAACAGCGACGAGTACCCGGTGGCCAGCAGTGCCGCGGCCGCCAGCAGCGGGCTCAGCACCGTCTCCAGGCTGCTCGCCAGCTGTGACGCCGACAGCGCCCGCGTGTACTCCTGCTCGTCGGTGACGATGTCGGGCAGCACGGACTGGAAGACCGGGGTGAACGTCGCCGAGGCGATCTGCAGCGCACCGATCAGGACGAACACCTGCCAGATCGCGGTGACGCCCGGCATCATCAGAACGACCGCGGCGCGCACGAGGTTCGCGGCGAGCATCAGCCCGCGCCGCGGCACCCGGTCGGCGAGCGCCCCCACCACCGGGGCGACGAGTACGTAGGCGACCATCTTGACGGTCAGCACCGAGCCCAGGACCAGCGCGGCCCGCTCCCCCGCCAGGTCGTAGGCCAGCAGCCCGAGCGCGACCGTGGTGAGGCCGGTACCGGCGAGTGCCACCACCTGCGCGGTGAACAGTCTCCGGAACCGCGTGTCGGCGAACAGCGATCGCATGTCGGTTCCCTCTGTCGGATCCTGGCCGGAGACTAGATCGCGGATCCGATCGCCCCAATCGCTCACCTGCCACCCGTGGGCATCGGCGACCTGTTACCGGTAGACATCTCTGTTCAGCTGCGACGACGACGTGGCCGGTGGCGCGGTGAATCCCCTGGCAGATCCGGGCCGGCCGGGCGAGCGGCCGCGTGCATCTCCGGGGTTCACCACGCACGTGCGGGCGACCGGGCCAGGCGATCGTGTCGGAAGACACAGGCGGGACGATCCGCCTCCCGCAGGGTGGGCGACCGTCACGAATCCGGCCGGCCGGCCGGGTGCCGACCCCCGGCAACGGCCACCGCGTACCCGGCGCCGATCCCCTCGGCCCGGGCGACGACCCTCCCACCGGGCGCGGCACCGACGCTGTTGCTCTACAACGACATGGGGCACCTCCCGGCGGAGCTGCGCTGGACCGGCTCCGGGGGCGGGCCGCACCCCTGAGCCGGTGCCGGGAGCTCGGCGGTGTGCAGCGAGCCGGCGCCGCGGTCGCGGCCGGCGACGAACCCGCCCGGCCGCGACGGATGCGGTGACCGATGCGCCGCCCACCACGACTTCCCTACCGTCGTCGGCACCGAGGCGGTCCCGACGCAGCGACCGGACCGGCCACGCGACCCCGCACCGCGTGTACCCGGTCACCCGAGCCCGCACCGGGGCAGCGCGGAAAGAGCGGAACAGCACGGTGCGCGACGGTGTTCTCGGTGCACGTCCGGTACGACTCCCACACGCCAGCGAGGACACCACCATGGCAACCATCACCGTGGGCGCAGAGAACAGCGCCCCCATCGAGATCGCGTACACCGACCGCGGCAGCGGCAGGCCGGTCGTCCTGATCCACGGCTACCCGCTCGACGGGGCGAGCTGGGAGCGCCAGGAGCGAGCGCTCATCGCCGCCGGCAACCGCGTCATCACCTACGACCGCCGGGGTTTCGGTGATTCGACCAAGGTCGGCAGCGGGTACGACTACGACACCTTCGCCGACGACCTGAACACCATCCTGACCACGCTGGACCTGCGCGACGTCGTGCTCGTCGGCTTCTCGATGGGCACCGGTGAGCTGGCCCGCTACGTGAGCAGGCACGGTCACGAGCGGGTCGCGAAGCTGGCGTTCCTCGCATCGCTGGAGCCGTACCTGGTCCGGACCGACGACAACCCGACCGGGCTGCCCAAGGACGTCTTCGACGGTATCGAGGCGACCGCGAAGGAGGACCGGTTCTCCTGGTTCACCCAGTTCTACAACGACTTCTACAACCTCGACGAGACCCTCGGGAAGCGCATCGCCCAGGAGGTCGTGACCGCCAACTGGAACACCGCGACGAAGTCGGCACCGGTCGCCGCGTACGCCGTCGTGTCCTCGTGGATCGAGGACTTCCGGGGCGACGTGGCGGCGGTCCGGGAGAGCGGCAAGCCGGTGTTCATCCTGCACGGGACCGGTGACCGGATCCTGCCGGTGGACGCGACCGCCCGCCCGTTCCGCGAGCTGCTGCCGCAGGCGGAGTACGTGGAGATCCCGGACGCCCCGCACGGTCTGTTGTGGACGCACGCCGACGAGGTGAACGAGCCGCTGCTGCGCTTCATCGGTCAGGGCTGAACCGGCGGTCCCCCGCTCCCCGAGCGGGGGACCGTTCACCGTTCGACCGCAGCTCGGTGCGGGTGCTGATACCGAGCTTGGCGAACACGTTGCCGAGATGGTGCCCGACGGTGCGGTGACTGATCCGCAACCGGGCGGCGATCTCGCGGTTCGTCATCTGCTCGGCGGCCAGCCGGGCGACCCGGCGTTCCTGCTCGGTGAGCAGTCCCCGTCCGGTCCCGCCCGCGCTGCGCCCGGGCAGGCCGGTGAGATCGTGCTCGTGCAGCGCGCGCCGGCGCAGCGGCTCGGCGCCGAGCCTGCCGAACGCCTCGGCCGCCGCCGCGAGCAGGGTGCGGGCCTCGGTCCGCCGCCGCCCACGACGCAACCACTCGCCGTAGAGCAGCCGGGCGCGGGCGTGCACGAGCGGTTGCGCCGCGGCCCCGGGCACGTCGAGCGCGGCCCGGAAGGCGGCCTCCCCGTCGGGGCCGCCGAGCATCCCCCGGACGACGTGGGCGGTGCACCGGGCCCACGGCGCACCGGTGTGGCGGGCCCAGGCGTCGAGCACCCGGGCCCGCTCCTGCGCGATCTCGAACCGTTCGAGCTGTACCGCCGCCTCGGCGGTGTCCAGACAGGCCAGCAGCGCGATCGTCGGATGGCTCGCGGCGTGCCCCGGCTCGGCGAGCCGGCCCAGGTCGTCGAGGGCCTCCTCGGGGTGGTCCTGCAGCAGCGCCGCCGTTCCGCGGTTCCAGTAGGCGACCGCGGTGAGCGCCCGGAAGCCCTGCGGGAGCGACGTCGCCAGGACCCGCTCGACGGTCTCGGCGACCCGGTGCCGCTCGCCGCCCACGGCAGCGAGCCGGCCCAGGCAGTTGCGGGCCTCGGACGCGATGTGGTCGGCGTCGAGGTCCTCGGCGAGCGCGAGCGCCTCCACCGCGGACGACTCCGCCTCCTGCACCCGCCCGGCCAGTGCGTCGAGCAGCGCGCTCCGGACCAGGACGTCGGCGAGCCGGGAGCGCGCGGAGCAGCGCCGCAACCGCGGCGCCCGGCTCTGCAGCACCTCGCGCGCCGGTTCGGCAACGTCCCAGACGAGCACGAGCGGGGGCGGTGGGAGCAACCCCGGTGGCGCCGCCCGGATCCGGGCGGCGAGATCGTCGCGGCTCGGGACCGGCGCCGGCGACGCGGGATCGTCGCGCCACGTGGCCAGCAGGGCGGGATCGGCCCCGAGATCAGGTCCGTGCAGTCGCTCCAGCGCGGCGTCCTGCAGGTCGCGACGGCCCGCGGACCAGCCCGCGCGAGCGGCCAGCAGGCCCAGCTCCAGCGCGGTGTCCCGGTCCGGAGCCCGGTCCAGGTCCGCGGTGAGGTGCTGGTGCGCCCGTTCGGGCATGCCCCGGGCCAGTTCGAGGATCCCGCGCAGTCCGCGGCCGTGCGGGCCGGCCTGCGGCGACGGGGACAACCGTTCCGCCTCCTCGAGCAGGTGCGCCGCGGTTCCCACGCGGCCGGCGTCCCATGCGGTGAAGGCGGCCTCGCCGATCCGCCGGGACGCCTCCGCCCGGCTCGGTGAGAGCTCGGCGGCGCGCTGCAGAGCCCGGGCCGCCGTGGTCGTCGCGCCGCGCAGCCGCGCGCGCCCGGCGGCGTGTTCGAGCAGGGTCGCGATGGCCTCGTCGCGGTCGTCGGCAGCAGCTGCGAGATGCCAGGCCCGCGCCTCGGAGTCCTCCGGCACGGCCGCGGCGAGGGCGCGGTGGGCGTGGCGGCGCAGCTCGGCGTCACAGCTGTCGTACACGGCGTGGCGCACGACGGGATGCCGGAACCCGACCCGGCACCCGTCGACGTGCAGCAGTCCGGCCCGGACCGCCTCGTCCCAGGCAGCGCCGTCGGCCCCCGAGGCGCCGGCGGCGCGGCGCACGGTGAGCAGGTCACCGTCATCCTCCGCGGCCGCGAGCACGGTCAGCAACCGGGCCGGTGCGCCCAGCGCGTCGAGCCCGGCCCGGAAGGCCCGCCGCATCCGCGGACCGGCCGAAGGCCGTCCCGCCGGCACGTGCTGCCGGCCACCGGGAGACGTCGCGGCGGTCTCGTGCAGGGCGAGCGGATTACCGCCGGCCGCCCGCACGGTCTCGTCCACCTCCCGCGCTCCCGCGGACGGGTCGACGATGGTCACGAGCTGCCGGGCGGGTCCCTCGGCCAGCTCCCGCACCTGGAGTGCGGTCACGCCCTCCCAGGGGCGCCCGGACGGGTCGCTCTGGTCGGCGAGCACGACCAGCACCGGATGGTCCTGCACCCGGCGGGCGACGAAACCCAGGCAGTCCGCGCTGGCCCGGTCGAGCCACTGGGCGTCGTCCAGCACGACGAGGACGGGCCGGTCCTCGGCGAGCCGGCAGAACAGTGACAGTGCGGCGGTTCCGGTCCGCAACCGGTCCGCGGACTCGTCCCGCCTGTCCGGTGCGACCTCCGCGGCGGCGTACCCGGTGGCGGCGGGGGCCACCGGGCGGTCGGTGAACGGACGGAGGAGCCCGTGGATCCCCGCGAGGAGCAGGTCGGACTCGGGCCGGGCGGCCCGGTGGTGGAGCCGCAGGAAGCCCTGCGCCCGGTCGTGGACGTGCGCGAGCAGGACGGACTTCCCGATGCCCGGCTCGCCCCAGAGCACGATCGCTCCCCCGGCCCCGGCACGGGTCCGCGTCAGCAACCGGTCGAGGACCGCGATCTCCGCCGACCGACCGGCCGGCTCGGATCGCATCGCGGGCGGTGACGCGCCCGCCCGCACGAGACCCTCGTCGAGCAGGGTCATGCCGCACGCTCGGCTGCGACGATCTCGCGGGCCCGCGGGGCGACCTCGCGTCCGAAGCGGCTCAGGTCGCCGGGATCGTCGGAGGCGAGGACGAACCCGGACATCCCGTACT
Organism: Pseudonocardia sp. NPDC049635; assembly: GCF_040659795.1. Taxonomy (NCBI): domain Bacteria; kingdom Bacillati; phylum Actinomycetota; class Actinomycetes; order Pseudonocardiales; family Pseudonocardiaceae; genus Pseudonocardia; species Pseudonocardia sp. NPDC049635. The sequence continues at coordinate 36,453 of NZ_JBFAON010000027.1, read as the reverse complement.
GCAGGGCGAGGTCCGCGACCTGCTCCGCCCAGACCTCGGGGGTCCCCCGGAACAGTCCGGCACCGCCGCCGAAGGTGCCGTTCAGGTTGAGGATGCGGGTGACCGCGGCCGGGTCGCGGCCCGCGGCGGATGCGGCGTCGTCGATCAGCTCGTTCATCGCGGCCAGTGACGACGGGCCGTCGGGCAGGTAACCCAGTGACGGCAGCCAGCCGTCGGCGGCCCGGCCGATCAGCCGGAGCATCCGCGGCTTGTACGCGCCGATGTTGATCGGGATCGGGTGCGCCGGTGCCGGCCCCCGCCGGACGCCGCTGACCGGATGGAACTCGCCCTCGACCGTCAACCGGCCGGGCTCGTCGGTGGCCCACAGTCCCCGGAGCACGGCGATCGCCTCTTCCAGCGCCCGCACGGCCTGGCCGGGTTCGAGCCGGGTGCCGCCCATCGCGGCGATACCGTCCCAGAACGCCCCGGCACCGATGCCCATCTCGACCCGTCCACCACTGAGCCGGTCCAGGGTCGCGGCGGCACGGGCCAGCACCGCCGGGGGCCGCAGCGGGAGGGACAGGACGTTCCCGCTGATCCGGATGCGTTCGGTCCGGGCGGCGGCCCAGGACATGAGGGTCCAGGTGTCGCCGAACGCGGCCTGGTAGGGGTGGTCCTGGAAGCTGACGAGATCGAGCCCGGCGCGCTCGGAGAGCACGGCCGCCTCGACCGGCGCTCCCGGTGGCTGTGCCACCGGGGTGACGAAGCTGCCGAACCACAGGTCGTGGCCGTAGTCGGTCACAGTGCACGTCCTCGGGTGTCGAATGTCGGATCGGCGAGGTCGAAGTTGTCCCTGAACACACCGTCGGGGTCGTGGCGGGCCTTGAGCTCCCGCAGCCGGGCGAGGGTCCGCGGCGGCCAGGCGTCGGCGAGGCGCCCGGGGCGCAGGCTCGACTCGAACGAGAGGTAGAGCCCGTCGAGGAAGGGGCGCAGCCGGTCCCACTGGGCGTCGACCGCGGCGTCGTCGGCGCCCATCACCACGAGCGAGAAGTTCGCGTCGCGGTGGGCGTAGGCGGTGGCGTCGGCGGGGACGTCGGCGACCGCACCACCGACCGAGCGGAGCTGGAACCAGCCGATCGCCCCGCTGCGGATCACCTGCGCGGCGACCGCGGCGAACTGCGGGCTCAGGTGCCGCAGCAGGCCGCTGCGGGAGACCGGCTCCCCGCGCGAGACAGGTGTCTGGTCGGCGGCGTTGTTCATGACGGAGGCGTAGGAGGTGACGACGACCTGCTGGGCGTACATCGGGGAGATCGCGGCCAGCGGCGCGAGCCGGGCCAGCACGGTCTCCTCGTCGGCGGCCTCGACCATGGTGTGGCTCAGCGCCAGCGCGGGCCGCCTGCCCCGGGGCGGCGGCACGATCAGGAAGCTCGTCAGGTCGCGCGGGGACTGCTCGACCACCCGGCCCCACTCGACGAGGTAGCGCTCCAGGTCGTGCGCGTCCTGGGTGAGCTGGGCGAAGGCGACCGGGCCGACCTCGTCGACCTCGAACTCGAAGGAGGTGACGATCCCGAAGTTCGCGCCGGCGCCCCGGACCGCCCAGAACAGGTCCGGATTCCGTTCGTCGTCGGCGTCGACGACCGAGCCGTCGGCCAGCACCATCCGCACGCGCCGCAGCCGGTCGATCGTCAGGCCGTGTGCGCGGGCGAGAAAGCCGATGCCACCGGCGGTGGCCAGCCCGCCGACCCCGACGCCGCCGTAGTCACCCGAGCTCAGCGCCCAGCCGTACGGGGCGAGCGCGGTCGCCACCTCGGCCCACCGCGCACCCGGCCCGATCCGCACCCGCCGCGTCGTCTCGTCGAGCACCTCGATCGCGTTCATCAACGAGAGGTCGATGACGATCCCGCCGTCGTTGGTGGACCGCCCGGAGATGCCGTGCCCGGCGCTGCGCCGCGACAACGGGAGATGCGGGTGCCTGCGGGCGAACGCCAGCGCCGCCACCACCTGGTCCTCGGTGGCCGCGCGCAGCACGATGCCCGGTGAGCCGCCCCGCAGGTACCCGCCGCGCAGCCTGGCGTAGGCCAGGTCCCCCGGTTCGACGACCTCCGCCAGGCCCTCGGGGACGCCGTCGTAGTCGATGCCGGGGCGGCGCCGGGCGAGTGCGGCCGAGCGCCGGACCCGGGTGTCCGACCAGCCCGGCGGGAGCGCCGCGTCCGCCGCCGCCCGCAGCGCCGGTGCGACCTCGGTCGCGAACCGCTTCGCGTCGTCGTGGTCGGCGGTGTGCAGCACGACCGTCCCCACCCCGTGCTCGACGACCAGTGGCAGCAGGTCGCCCACCCAGTCCGCGGCGGTGCCGGTGAAGGGCCCGGAGCGTTCGCCGAAGCTCCCGCCGATCGTGAGCCGCCTGCCGATCTCCCGGGGGTCACGGCCCGCCGCGCGCGCGGCGGCGTCGACGGCGGCGTTGCCCACCGCCAGCGCGGCCGGGGCGGCGTCGGTCGTCGACCACTCGTCGGCCTGCCGGCCGACCAGCGCGAACCCGTCCGGGTCGCGGGCGTCCACCCCGATCACGACGTCGTGGGCGGGCGCGGCCCGCTGTGCGCCGGCGAGCCGGTGGACCCGGCCGTCGTAACGGGCGGGGCCGTCGTCCAGGACGTTCCACAGCTCACGGACGACGTCGATCACCTCGCCGAGCGCCGCGTCGGGACGGCGCAGCGTGAGCGCGACCCGGCCCCCGGTGAGCTGGTCCAGGCTCGCCACGGCCCGGGCGAGCATCGCCGGGAGCGGCACCCGGTCCACCTCCACGGCCAGCCCGACCGGGCCGGTCACCGCCGCGATCCAGGAGGCGAGGGTCAGCGGCTCGGCCACACCCTCCTCGCCGTCGGGCCCGGCCGGGACGATCAGCAGGTCCAGACCCAGCTCCTGCACCGGGGCCGCCCATCGGGCCGTCTCCTCGGGCCCGGAACCGGGTCCGACCACCGGGCGCAGCCCGAACCTCAGCGGGTGTCCGTAGTTCACGTCCCGAGAGTGCCCAACCCCGGTCATGACGGACAACTGTGACGTGACACGGTCATGGACCGGCGGCCGCGTGCACCGGTGGTGACGCCCCGGGCCGGGCCGTCCCGGGGTCAGGGCCTGGGCATCAGCGGGGCGTCGGGATGATCCACCAGCGCGCGCTGCTCCCGGGCGATCCGGTCCCGGCCCCACTCCCCCAGCGGGCCGAGGGCGGTGTTGAGCGCCCGGCGCAGCGCGCCCTGGACCGCGATGGACGCCGGGCGTCACCCCGGCGACCTGAGCACGGCGACCATGATGGGCGCCACCGCCGACCACGTCGTGGCCGCGAGCGAGGAGGCGGGGATCGATCTCGCGCTCCCCCGTGCGGTGCAGGCGCACTACCGGCGGGTCATCGACGACGGGCACGGCGCCGACAACTGGACCCACATCATCGACGGCATCCGCACCCCGCGCTGAGCGGCCGGGGACGGTGGTCAACCGGCGGTCCGCTCCCGGTGTGCACGTCCCTCGTACATCCCGACCAGGGCGACCATGGCGACGTTGGCGGCGGCGAGGATCAGCAGCGACGGACCACCGGTGTCGGTCGCCCGGTCGATGGTGCTGGTTCCGCCGCCGGCGAGCACGTTGTTGAGGACACCGGCGAGCACGTTGTTGACGACGTGGAAGGCGATCGGCGCCTCCGTCCCGCCGCTGATGATCATCATCAGGCCGGTGCTGAACCCCACCACCGCGAAGTAGCCGGCCAGCCACGGATCGGTCGAACCGTGCACCGCGGCGAAGCCCAGCGAGGAGATTACGAGTCCGAGTGCCAGGGCCGGCCGGACCGCACGCAGCCAGCTCGCGGCCGCCGGCAGCAGCACGCTGCGGAACAGCAGTTCCTCACCGGCCGCCTGGACCGGGGTGGTGAGGAGGGTGACGGCGAGGAACGCGACGGTCGTGCCGGTGATCGCGAAGGAGGTCCAGCCCGTGGACCCGGGCGCGACGACCGCGACGACCGCCATCGCCGCGCCCACCAGCAGCGCCGCGCCGATCGCGTAGTGCGCCAGTCGCCGCCCGTCGAACGCCCGCCGGAGGCTGAACAGGGCGCGCCACGGCACCCCGGTCATCCACACCAGCAGCAGGACCGCGACGACGCCGGTGATGCCGATGGCCAGGTTCGCCGCGAGGGACTTCTCCGGGGTGAACTCGGTGGACAGCGGATCGTCGCTGCCCACGACGACACCGACGAGCTGGAAGGCCAGCCACTGGGTGAGCACGAGGACCACCGGCAGCGTCACGAGCAGGACGAACGGCTTCCACCAGCTCATCCGCAGGTGGGCACCGAACGGCCGGGCCGGGTCGACCGCGGACGGACCGATCCGCACCGCGCGGTCGACCGCACCGGGTTCAGGTGAGTGCACGGCGGGCCCCGGCCTGTCGGCGGCCCGCGGCCGGCTGTTCGACGGGTGCGCTCGGCGCGTCCGGACGGCGGGGCTGCGGAAGGACCGTCGGCTCGGCGGGGGCGGTCGGCGGCGTCACCGGGGCCGTGACGGCACTGCGGCGGCGCTCGGCGAACAGGGTGCGCAGCACCCGGGCGCCGTCGACGAAGGTGCGCAGGTTGGTCTCGCCGAACATCCGCCGGCGCTCGACCGACGGGACCTCGGTGACCGCGAGACCGGCGGCCGCGATCCGGCAGTTGAGCACCGTCTCGATCTCGAAGCCGTCACCCCACAGCATGCCCTCCGGCGGGGCCGGGGCGTCCGTCGCCGGGAGGTCCAGGACGGGCAGCAACTCGGCCCGGAAGGCGTTGTAGCCGTAGCAGAGATCGGTGAACGAGGTGCCGAACAGCACGTTGGCGACGATGTTGAGACCGCGGTTGCCGATCCTGCGCAGCAGGGTGATGTCGTCGCTGCGGCCGCCCGCGGTGAACCGGCTGCCCTTGGCGAGGTCGGCGCCCGCATCGATCGCGGCGACGAACGCAGGGATCTCCGCGGGATCGGCGGAACCGTCGGCGTCGAACATGACCACGATGTCGCCGGTCGCCTCGGCGAAGCCGCAGGCGAGCGCGTTGCCCTTGCCACGCCGGGTCTGGGTGACGGCGCGCACCCAGGGCAGCACGCGTCGGGCGACGTCGAGCGAGCCGTCCGCGGAGTGTCCGTCGACGACGATGATCTCGTGCACCGCGGGGCGGACCGCGGCGAGCGCCGGCAGGACGACCTCGAGGTTCTTCGCCTCGTTGCGGACCGGGACGACCACGCTCACCCTGGGCGGTTCGCTCCCGGTGCGGGATCGCCCCGTGGTGCGGGAGTGCGGCCCGGGCCCGTCCCGCCCGGCTCCGTGCTGTGCGTCGAACATGACCGTCCTGTCCTCGTCGTCCACTGCTGCTCGGGTACGGCCAGTACAGGTCATGCCGCAGCGGCACACTCCACGTCGGGTGACCCACGCCACTTCCGGTGCGGCGCGGTCATGCCGGACGCCACCACCGGGCCGGCGACCGTCAGAGGGCACGCAGGACCGTCATCGCGCCGGTCTCCACCTCGGCGATCCGGGCGAGCAGGGCCGCTGCCTCGGTCAGCTCCCGCAGGTCCCCGGTAGCCCCGGCGCTCTCGACGTGGCCGGCGACCCGGGTCCACGACCGTCCCGACTCCTCGAACAAGTCCCGGGCCTGCTCGACACCGCTCCTGGTGCCCGCACCGTCGAGCAACGGCAGGCACTCGCCCAGGAAGTCCCGGTAGAGGTTGCGGAACAGCGCGCCCCCGGTGCCGCCTCGTTCCATCAGCATCGCGATCGTCGGCAGGTCCCGTCGCGGGTCGTCGACGCGGCCGAGCCAGGACACGATGCGTCTCGCCGTCGTCGCGATGCCGCGGCACCCGATGTTCGCGATCGGCGGTGACAGGAAGGCTTCGGCGCACTCGACGAGCGAGGGGACGATCGCCCGCCGTACGTCGGGCGGTCCGGACGGCGTGGAGAACGTGAACGACCGGTGCGGAGCCGACATGGGCCCGCGCGCCGCGCGCGCCCTGGCCAGGCTCTGCAGGCCGGTGCTGACCCGCCCGCCCTGCTGCGCGGTGTCGAGAAGGTAGGCGGTGGTGGCGTCGTAGCCGTACAGCGCGACAACGTGCCCGGCGAAGTGCACCGCCGACCCGAAGTACTCCAGGTGGTGGCTGTCGAGCTGCAACCCGACCGGCACGCCCGCGTCGATCGGGGTGCGCGCCTGTTCCCAGGCCCGGTGGGCGGAGGTCGTCTCCCGCACCTGCAGGTCGAGACCGAGCCGGCGGGCCAGGTTCCGGGTCAGCTCGAACGGCTTCACCCGCCCGCCCAGGAACGGCACGGGTTGGCGCTTCGAGTCCCAGTAGATGAAGGACAGTCCGGCGCCGAGCCCGAACAGCATCGCCTCGGAGAGTTCGACGCCGGTGTGGCCGAGCAGCGCGCCGAGGGTGGTCGTCTCGCAGTGGACACCACCGGTCTCGGGCATCCCGGGGACGAGCACGGCACCTCCCGGCGCGGGGCTGTCGGCCACGTCGGTCATGGTGCACCTCGGCTCGGTCGGCTGCCCCGGAGCATCCCGTACGCCACCGTACGACGCGAGACCGGCCGGTCCGTCGCCGCGACAGCGGCCGGCGGCCCCGGTGACGCCGTCAGGGGTCGAACCGGTGGGTGATGACCGCCTCGGCGATCCGGCTCAGCTTGATGTTCAGTCGCTGCGAACTCGCCCGCAGGATGTCGAACGCCTCCTCGGCGGAGATGCCGCGCCGTTCCATCAGCATGCCCTTGGCCTGGCCGATCACGTCCCGGCTGAGCAGCGCCCGCTCCAGGTTGGCCACCCGCAGGTCGGCCGCCTCCACCGAGCTGATCGCGGAGAGGGCGGCTCCGGCGTGCGCGGCGAGCAACAACCCGATGTCGCGGTCGAGCGTGGCGAGGATCCGTGGTTCGTACGCGTAGAAGGTGAGGGCGCCCGGGCGGGCCCCGCCCGCACCGGGCAGCAGTCCCAGTGCGACCACGCTGCGCACACCCAGCCCGGCCGCGGCCGGACCGAACCGGGGCCACTGGGTCGAGACCGAGAGATCGTCGTCGGCCGCGGTCCCCGTCCCGTCGAGGCGGGTGGCGTCGAAGTACGGGCCCTCACCGTGCGCGAACTGCAGCGCGTCCACCCGGGCGGCCAGGTCATGGGTGGCGACGGGTGTGGTGAGCCTGTCCTCGGTGTGCAGAGCGATGCTGACCAGGTCTGCCTCCGGGAACAACGATGCCGCCGCCTGCAGGATCGTCTCCAGCACGTCGGCCGCGGTGCCCGCGGAGAAGAGCCGGGCCGCCAGCTGGGCGAACTCGGCCGCCAACGGACCGAACTCACCCCGACGCCGACGCAGCTCACTGTCGACGGTGTCGTCGCCGACGCGCGTGTCCTTCCCGAGGAAGGCCTCCTTGTCGGTCTGCCAGTCGTACTCGCTGACCACGTGTGGTCGAACCTCCTATGCGACGTGTCCCTGCCTCGACAATCGATCTACCCCGCTGCCGGGAGCCGGGCAAGTGCGCGCCGAGCCAGGTCGATGATCAATTCGAGGGGCTCGGTGCCGGGGACCGCGACCGCCGTACCGGCCAGTGACACCGTGACCGTGCACGGCCCGTGCACCGCGATCAGTTCGAGCCCGTCGTCCTGTTCGACGAGGACCGCGGGGACGGCACCGAGCATCTGGTCGTGGCTCGGTCTGCCCTGCCGCTGGGCCCGGCTGTTGAGCTCCCACTGGGCGCGCGCGGTCGCGGCGTCGCGGAACTGGCCGATGGTCATCGTCGCCTGCAACGCCGCGTCCGCACCGACCCGCTGGTACCGGCACCCGACACGGGAGGTGCGGCCGATCTCGGGGTCGGCCGGGTACCGGATCTGGCGCATGGTCAGCGCACCGATCGGCAGGGCCAGCAGCGCCTCCACCTCCCCGTGCGGCAGCAGCTGCGGGCACCCGAACGGATCGGCCGGCGCCGTGGCACCACCGTCGGGGCTCGCGTCCTGGACGAACGACGGCACGGCGACGGGTGGCACCTCCGGCCCCGCGCAGGCCGCCATCAGCAGCACCAGCAGGACGACCGGGAGGAACCGCCGGCTACCCACGGTGCTGTCGCGGCCGGCGGGCGGTCGCGCCCGATGTGTTCCAGACCGAGAACGACGACCGGCGGGCACGGAACGGCGCGAGCAGGTGCTCGTCGTAACCGATCACGTTCGTGCGGATCCCGGCCGCGTGGGCGGTCCGCGCCAGAGCGACCACACCGTCCACCGCGCACTCGGTGACCCGGGTGACCCGGTGCAGGTCGACCACCAGGACCATGATCCCCGGGGGCAGCCCGTCCCGGGCCAGGCCCACCGCGACCGCCTGGCCGTCCAGCGTCCCGTGCGGGGCGATGATCAACGCTCCCCCGGTCAGCGTGACGGTGGTCAGCCCGTCCGTCCCGGCGCTCACAACGCCCGCAACGCGAGCGCCACCGACGGAAACGTCCCGATCGAGGTGATGATCTCCCTGGCCCGCGCCGAGGGCCGCCACATCTCCGGGTCGGGGGCCGTGAGATGCAGCGTCACACCGTGCACGCCGGTGCTGTGCCGGGCGTGCTCGAGCAGTTCCAGTGCGCCGCGGCCGACCGCCACGACCGGCGACATGTCGATGAGCAGATGCCTGGTCAGGCAACCGCCGGCGTCCCGCACCACCCGGACCCGGGTATCGACCATCCGCAGCAGGCGCGTGCTGAGAACCCGGTCCAGCACCCCTCGGACCGTGATCAGGTAAACATCGTCCCGAGGGGTCGAGACAGCCAGCGCCCCCTCGTGCGGTCCCACACTCACAGCGCACCACCCACACCTTCCGCATACCGACGAGCCGGGTCGCAGAGGTGTACGAGTAGCTGTGGGAGGAGTGAACACCAGCGGACACGGCTACCCCGCGACAGCTGATGTTCAACCGGGATCGAACCTAGCACGGCCCCCGACCGCTGGTGCCCTCACCTGGCCCAGGCGCCCGGGAGGCCGGCACCGGGCCCGCCGGTGAGCCGCGGGCGACCCGCGGTGCGGGCGTGGCCCCGGTGCAGACGCCGCAGTCGCCGGATCCGGTCCGAGGTGGCCGGATGGGTGCGGAACAGGGCGCCCAGGCCCTCCCCCGCCAGCGGGTTGGCGATCATCAGATGGGCGTGCGCCGTCGAGGAGCCGTCGGCAGGCAGCGGCAGCGCCTGCGCGCCCCGCTCGATCTTCTCCAGGGCGCTCGCGAGCGCGAGCGGGTCGCCGCTGAGCTGCGCACCGTCGGCGTCGGCGCCGTACTCGCGGCTACGGCTGATCGCGAGCTGGATCAACGTCGCCGCGATCGGGGCGAGCAGGACCATCAGCAGCCCGGCGAGCGGGTTCGGGGCTCCCTCCTCGTCGTCGGCGGGGAGGAACAGGGCCAGGTTGGCCACCGAGGTGATGATGCCGGCCAGGGCCGCGGCGACACTGGAGGTGAGGATGTCCCGGTTCGCGACATGGGCCACCTCGTGCGCCAGCACGGCCCGCAGCTCACGCGGGGTGAGCAGGCGCAGGATCCCCTCGGTCACGCAGACCGCGGCATGAGCCGGGCCACGTCCGGTGGCGAACGCGTTCGGCTGTGCCAGCGGGCTGATGTAGACCCTCGGCATCGGCAGGCCGGCCGCCGCGGCCAGCTCCCGCACCATGGCGTGGAGTTCCGGGGCCTCCCCCGGGCCGACCGGCCGGGCCTGCATCGAACGCAGTGCCAGGCGATCGGACCAGAAGTACGCCGCACCGTTCATCCCCAGTGACAGGAGCGTGGCCAGCACGAGGCCCGTCGTGCCACCGAGGCCGTATCCGATGGCCAGGGTCAGCCCGGTCAGCAGCCCCAGCAACAGCACTGTCTTGAGGTCGTTGAGACGGCCTCGCATCGTGATCCCTCCTGGTTCTCAACCGCTACGTGCACGCCCCGTCCCGGGTGCGCCCGCTCGCCGAGGGGTCCGGGCAGCCCCGGGACCGGGGTCACGACCGTTGCTCGTCGGTCCCGCTCTGCGGACCGGCCAGCGAGAGGCGGGCCAGCAGGTCCCGGCCGCGTTCGGCGTTGCGGGGCTGGCACAGGACGTCGTAGCGGCCGGCGACGAGCTGGATGTTGGAGGCGAAGTCGCGCTGCCCCTTCAGCGCGCCGTACCCGACGGCCGCGAACGCCGTCGCCGACGCGGCGCCCACGAGCAGACCGAACACGACCGGACCGACGACGTCGCCCGGGGTGAACAGGGCCAGCAGCAGCCCGATCAGCAGACCGAACCAGGCACCGCTCGCTGCGCCACCGGCCAGCACCCGCGGCCAGGTCAGCCGCCCGGTCACCCGTTCGACGATCATCGGCTCGACCCCGACGATGGTCACGTCCTCCACCGGGAAGTCCTCGTCGGCCAGGTGGTCGACGGCGCGTTGGGCCTCGGCATAGGTGGCGTACGACCCGATCGGCCACCCACTGGGCGGTTCGGGAAGGTTCGCGAGGTCGGCGGTGAGCGGCAGCCCGGGCATGTTCGACTCCTCTCGGGCGGTCAGGGACATCGGGGGCGCCCCGAAGGGCGGAGAAGGGCGGCTGCGGTCAGCCGCCGCTGACGGTGATCCGCCGGGACCTGGCCGTGGTGGCCTTCGGGGCGCGCACGGTCAGCACTCCGTCGGCGAGGGTGGCCTCGATCCGGTCCGCGTCGACCTCGTGCGGCAGCGTCACCGCGTAGTGGAACTCGCCCACCCGGCGGCTCCGGTGCCGGAACCAGCCGCGCCGCTCGACCTCCTTGCGCTCACCGGTGATCGTCAGCTCCCGGCCGGTGAGGTCGACGTCGATGTCCTCCCGGGCGACGCCGGGCAGCTCGGCCTCCACCACGTAGGCGTCGTCGGTCTCGGAGACGTCGACCGGTGGCGCCCACCCGCGCCACCCGGCGTCCGGGCCGGCGACGGTGGAGCGGAGCAACCGGTCCAGCTGGCCGTGGAGCTCCTCGAACTCGGCGAACGGGTTCCATCGCTCCGCCGGACGGGACGAACGAACAGCGGGAACACTCATCACAGTCACCTCCGGTGTACGAGATGTCTTTCGCCGCCGCTGGTGCCGGCGGCGCTGTCGCCCGTAGCAACGAAGGTGAGCCGGATCCTGTTCCCAAAGTTGAGTCGAGTTCAGGCAACTTCTGCTCGCCGAGAGAGTGATCTGCATCACTCGGGACGAACGGGGCGCTTGCTCCCTGGTCGCACCATCCGCATGAGTAACGTTCCCGTCACGCAAGGCACACTCCTGCGGACCCCACACTGCCGAGAACAGCCGCCTCGTCGACGCGAGCTGCGTAGATCAACCTGAAACGGAGCCGGACCCCGTGACCGAACCGCTCCGCGCCGGGGCGCACGAGACCCTGCACACCACCGGCCTGGACGTCGCACTCAACGCAGCCGGCGCCGGCCTCGAACCCCGCTGGGCCCCGGTCGGGGCCGCCGAGCAACCCCACGTCCTGGCCCGGCACGTTGCGTCCGTGGTCGAGCGCGCACTCGCCGACCGGTCGCCCCAGCAGCGGGTCGCCCTGGTCAACCGGCTGGTCGAGGAAGCTGAGCGGACAGCAGAGGACACCGTCCACGATGAACTCGAGCAACTGATCGCGCTGACGAGATCGGTCGCCGTCGGGCACTGGGAGGTCCGGGCTCCGATCACCCCGCTGTCGGAGGCGGCGTTGCTGACCAACGCCGCCGGTGAGCCGAAGCTGCACACGGCGTTGCAGTCGGAGCTGACCAGCACCGATCGGGTCGACCTGTTGTGTGCATTCATCCGGTGGCACGGGATCCGGCTCCTGGAGCGCGAGCTCGACCTGCTCCACGAGCGCGGGGTCCCGTTCCGCGTCATCACCACGACCTACATGGGGGCGACCGAACAGCGCGCCGTCGACGAGCTCGTCCGCAGGCACGGAGCCCAGCTCAAGATCAGTTACGCGAGCGCGACGACGCGCCTGCATGCCAAGGCCTGGTTGTTCCGGCGCGACTCCGGTTTCGACACTGCATTCGTCGGGAGCTCCAACCTGTCCCGCTCCGCTCTCGTCGACGGCCTGGAGTGGAACGTCCGGCTCTCCTCGGTCGCCACACCCGACCTGATCCGCAAGTTCGCGTCCACATTCGACAGTTACTGGGCGGCTGCGGAGTTCGTACCCTACGACCCCGCGGTTCCCGCGGACTCCGCCCGGCTCGCCGAAGCACTCGGCCGGGACCGGGACGACAGCACCCCGCTGAGCGGCCTGGAGGTACGGCCCTACCCACACCAGAAACAGATCCTCGAGGCCCTCGACGCGGAGCGGACGGTGCACGATCGGCACCGCAATCTCGTCATCGCCGCGACCGGGACCGGTAAGACGGTCGTGGCCGCGCTGGACTACCGGAGGCTGCAGGAGCAGCACCCGCGCCTGCTGTTCGTCGCGCACCGCGTGGAGATCCTGGAACAGTCCCGGCGCACGTACCGAGCCGTGCTCGCCGACGGCGCGTTCGGGGAACTGTTCGTCGGCGGGGTCCGCCCGCAGCGCTGGAACCACGTCTTCGCCAGCGTGCAGTCGCTGGCCGCGTACGGCGTGCAGAACATCCCGCCGGACCGCTTCGACGTCGTCGTCATCGACGAGTTCCACCACGCCGAGGCGTCCACCTACCGTGCCGTGCTGGATCACCTGCGGCCCGCCGAGCTGCTCGGCCTGACCGCGACCCCGGAGCGGTCGGACGGGGTGGACGTCCGGGAACGGTTCTTCGACGGCCGCTGTGCCACCGAGCTCCGTCTGTGGGACGCCCTTTCTGCCGACCTGCTCGTCCCGTTCCACTACTTCGGCGTCGCCGACGACGTCGATCTCCGTGGTGTCGAATGGAAGCGGGGGCGCTACGACCCCACCGCCCTGGACGGGATCTACACCGGCAACGACGCCCGCGCCGCGAAGGTCATCCGGGAGACCAGGGCGAAGGTCACCGAGGTCACCGCCATGCGGGCGCTCGGGTTCTGTGTATCGGTGGCGCACGCGCAGTACATGGCCCGCGTCTTCACCGCGGCCGGCATCCCCAGCGCGGCGGTCACCGGCCGGACAGCTCCGTCCGACCGGGACAGTGCGCTGCGCCGGTTGCGCGACCGAGAGCTGAACTGCCTGTTCACCGTCGACGTGTTCAACGAGGGCCTCGACGTTCCCTCCGTCGACACCGTTCTGCTCCTGCGCCCCACCCAGAGCGCGACGGTGTTCCTCCAGCAGCTCGGCCGAGGTCTGCGACGGGCACCGGGCAAGGCCGTCCTGACCGTCCTCGACTTCATCGGCCAGCACCGGCGCGAGTTCCGGTTCGACCTGCGCTACCGGGCGGTGACCGGAAGCAGCCGGGCCGGGGTGGTACGCGACGTCGAGGAGGGCTTTCCCTTCCTGCCCTCCGGGTCAGCGATGGTGCTCGACGCTGTCGCCCGCGAGATCGTCCTCGACAACGTGCGCGCCCGGTTCCGGTTCTCCCGCCGGGCCCTGACCGAGGATGTCCGGTCGCACCGTGAGTCCGCGCTGGGCCGCTACCTGCACGAATCCGGCAATGAGCTGTCCGACGTGTACCGCGGCAAAGGTTCGTGGACGGTGCTGCGCCGCGACGCCGGCCTCCCTGCGCCCGCACCCGGCCCGGACGAGACCGCCCTCCTGCGCAGGCTCGCCACCCTGACCCACGTCGACGACCCGGAGCGGGCACACGTCTACACCCGGCTCGCCGACCCCGGCGGTCCCGCTTACACCGAGCTGACCACGCACGGGCAACGTATCGCCAGGATGCTGTTCTTCCAGCTGTGGCCGGACCGCAACGGGTTCGACGACTACCAGGCCGGTCTGGATCACCTGCGCCAGCACCCGGCCGTCTGCGCGGAGATCCGTGAGCTCGTCGCGTACACCCTGGACGGGGCCCGGCACCTGCCACAAGCGCTGGGCAGCGGGCTGGAGACACTGCCGCTACGCAGCCACGCCCACTACCGGCGGGAAGAGATCCTCGCCGGACTCGACTGGGCATCGATGGAACGCAAGGCCATCGGCCACGCGAGCGGAGTCGTCTGGGCGGACCGCCCCCGCGTGGACGCGCTACTGGTCAACCTGCACAAGAGCGAGCGGGACTTCTCCCCCACCACCATGTACCGCGACTACGCCGTGACGCCCGAGCTGTTCCACTGGGAGTCGCAGAACGCCACGTCCCCACAGAGCGGGACCGGGCGCCGCTATCTCACCCACCGGCAGCAGGGCAGTCATGTGCTGCTGTTCGTCCGCAGCGCACCACGCGACGACATCGGCGAGGGGGCACCGTTCCTCTGCCTCGGCACCTGTGACTACGTCTCGCACCGGGGCAGCAAGCCGATCGCGATCACCTGGCGGCTCCATCGGCCGATGCCGGGTGAGACGTTCCGGGCGGCGAGTGTCGTGGCGTAGGCGCAGACCTCCCACCCAGATGCGTGGCCAGGTGTCGCTCGATGGCCCGGTAGAGACGGAGCCGGTTGTCCTCGTTCTCGAACCCGTGCCCCTCGTCCTGCGCGAGCAGGTACTCCACCGGGACCCCCCGCTCGCGCAGCGACGCCACGATCCGGTCGGACTGCGCCTGCGGCACCCGGACGTCGTTGGCACCCTGGGCGACCAGCAGCGGCGTCCGGATCCGGTCCACCATGGTGATCGGTGAGCGGGCGGTGAGCTCGGCCTCCTGCTCGGGCACGTCCGGGTCGCCGAGGTAGCGGTACCAGCTGTTGGCGTTGTAGCGCCGGGTGAACGGCGGCAGCGCGCGCAGCGCGGCGACCAGGTCGGAGACGCCGACGTAGTCGACCGCGGCGGCGAACCGGTCCGGCGTGACCGTGATCGCGCGCAGCGCGGCGTACCCGCCGTAGGAGACACCGGAGATCGCGACCCGGTCCGGGTCGGTGTAGCCCTGCGCCACCGCCCAGTCGAGGCCGTCGTAGAGGTCGTCCTGCATGGCCCGGCCGTACTCGCCGACCGCCGCCGTCAGGTACCGGCGCCCGTACCCGAGCGAGCCGCGGTAGTTGACCTGCAGCACCGCGTAGCCGCGGTTGGCCAGCAGTTGCACCTCGGGGTTGTAGATCCAGTAGTCCTGCGACCAGGGGCCGCCGTGCACCAGCAGCACGGTCGGCAGGTTCCGCGGTTCCACGCCCACCGGCAAGGTGAGGTAGCCGCGCAGCTCCAGGCCGTCGCGGGCGGGGAACCGGACGGCCCGCATCGGGGCCATGTCGGCGGGATCCAGGTCCGGGAAGGGCTGGAACAGCCGGCGGCGTTCGCCGGTGGCGTGGTCGTAGAACCAGCTCACCCCGGGCTCGCGGTCGTGGGTGAAGGTGGCGATCCAGCGCCGGCCGGACATGTCGGAGGAGACGGTGCCGAGCACCCCGTCGGACAGGGTGGCCAGCTCCGCGTACACCGCGGCGAACTCGGGGTCCAGCACCTCGATGTGCGGCCGGTCGTCCACGAACCGGGCCGCGATCGGCTCGCCGGTGCCCCGGTGGGTGTACACCGCGGGCGGCAGGACCCCGGGGGCCATGATCCCCATGATGTCCAGGCTGCGGCCCTCGACGGCGGCGACCACCGTCTCGTCGCCGGTCTCCCGGTCGATCCGGACCAGCTGCAGATCGTCCCCGTCGCGGTAGGAGCCGACGAGCAGTCCGTCGCCGTCCGGGGTGACCTGCTGGGGTTGCACGCTCAGCGGGTACTCCGCGCCGCCCATCCGGCGCAGCAGCCGGGGGGCTCCGGTGGCGCGGTCGATCCCGGAGATGACGACGGTGCCGTCCTCCTCGGTCTCGACCCGGAAGGCCGGCGCGCCACTGCGGTCGAGCAGCGTCGCGGCCAGCGGGTCGGCCTCGTGATGGTGCAGCACGACCTCACCGGTGGCGACGTCGACCCGGTGCACGTCGATCCGCTCGACCTGCGGGTTCATCGTGACCAGGACGTTGCCCGGCACCGAGGGCAGCGGCTCGACACCGAAGACGCGTGATCCCGGGCCGAGCGGGGTCAGGTCGACCGCGGCGGCCGACGGGTCGTCCAGGTCGACCCGGTAGAGGTGCCAGTCCTCGTTGCCGTCGGTGTCCTGCAGGTAGAGCAGCCAGCGCGGGTCGTCTGTCCAGTAGTAGGTGGTGATCCCGCGCCGGGTGTCGGCGGTGACCGGGACGGCGTCGTCGTGGCTCTGCTCGACACCGCGCACCCAGATGTTGCGCCGCCCCCGGTGCGGGGCGAGGTAGGCGATGCGGCTGCCGTCCGGCGAGAGCGAGGGCACGATGAAGCCCGGATCGGCGAAGAACTCCTCGACCTCGACCAACCTCGGCTGCGTCCCGGGGGTGGTGTCCGCGGCAGTCATGTCGTGTCCTCTCGGTGCGGTGGGCGGAGCGGGGCCCGGCCGGCAGCGCTGGCGGGGGCGGTGTCCATCGCACACCGTGCCGCTGCGGCACGGTCAACCCGCGGCCGGTGGACGCTCAGGGCGTGCCGGCCCTCGTCCACCGGAACGGGTCGTCCTCGAGCCCGGCCCGGTCCCAGTGCGCGAGGTCCGCAGCCGCCTCGTAGGTGCTGTGCAGGAACTCGGCGACCGCGCGGTCGGGGTCCGGCGCGGCGCGGGCGACCTCGTAGGGCAGCAGGAACTGGCCGAACTCGGTGCTCCAGAACGCACCGTCCGGACCGATCGGGCGGTCGGCGAAGCCCTCGGGGCCGGGGTAGGCGTAGGAGTAGAACGCACCCTCGTCACCGCCACCGGGCCAGAATCCGCAGCTCGACAGCTCCCGGGAGTACCCCTCGACCATCACCCAGTCCCCGCAGTTGGGAGCCCCTCCCGGGTGCGGCGGGGCCGGACGGCCGGAGAAGCGGGTGCAGGCCAGGTCCATCCCGCCCCAGAAGAAGTGCACCGGGCTGACCTTGCCGACGAAGTGCGACCGGAACTCCCCGATGACCCGGTTGGCCTGCAGCAGCTGCCGCCAGAACAGGGCGGCCGCTGTGCCGTCGTAGGAGTCGTGGGTGTGGTCGGAGGCGAACGGGATCGCCGGGTCGACCTCGTTGGGGTGGGGCCGGATCGGCGCGTCGATGCCGAGCTCGTCGAGCGCGGCCATGACCCGGGTGTAGAACTCGGCGACCGGCATCGGTTGCAGCGCGACGGTCCGGGCACCGCCGTCGCTGCTGCGGATCTCCAGCCGGTGGCCGAGGAAGTCGAACTCGATCTCGAAGGCACCGGTTCCGTAGGGCACAGCAGAGGTGGTCAGCCCGCGCGGGGTCACGTAAAGGGCCACCTGCCACCAGTGGTTGACCAGTGGGGCATGGGCCATCCGGACCTTGCCCACGATCTGGGTCCACATGTGCAGGGTGTCGCGGGTGGCGGTCCAGTCCGCCACCCGCAGGCTCGGCCAGGCGCTCGGCGGGGTGGTCGTCGGTGTCGTCACGGGTCGTCGTGTCCTTCCGGTGCCACACGGGATGGCAGGTCGTCGTGTCCGTGTCCCGCGTCCCGGCACCACCGTGCGGACGCGCCCGACGGCGGCGTCCGCACCGCCGTCACCGACGACCCCGGCCCGGCCACCGGGCGGGGTGGGACCCGCTCGGCACGCGGTCGTCGGGCCGGCCCCGGCCCGGGACGTGCTCACCGGGGCAGTGTCGGACGCCCCGCGCCGGACCGAATCGGTCGCCCGATCGGTCGCCTCGCCCACGCCTGACCGGACCGCGATTGTTATAACTGGCCCGGGTGACCGCCTGGTGGCCCGGCGGGAAGGGCTGCGGTGACGATGGAGCTGTTCGGGCGGCAGACCGAGACGGCTCTCCTGGACCGGCTCCTGACCCGGGCAGCCCAGGGGGCGGGTTCCGGACTCGTGCTGTGGGGCGAGCCGGGGATCGGCAAGACCGCGCTGCTCGACCACGCGGTGGGCGTGGCGTCCGGCACCACTGTGCTGCGGTGCCGCGGCACCCGGATGGAGGCCGGGCTCGCCTTCACGGCGTTGCACGAGCTGCTGTGGCCCGTCACGGGCCGCCTCGACACGCTCCCCGCGCCACAGGCCGCGGCGCTGCGCGGTGCCCTCGGGATGAGCGAGGAGACCGCGAACCGCTTCCTCATCGGTGCGGCGGTGCTGTCGCTGGTCTCCGACCTGGCCCGGGAACGGCCGGTGCTCGTCGTCGTCGACGACGCCCAGTGGATCGACCGGCCGACCGCACACGCACTGGGGTTCGTGGCGCGACGGATCGGCAACGACCCGGTCCTGGTCCTGCTCACCGGGCACTCCGATCCCTCGACGGGGCCGTGGGAGGGGCTGCCGGCGCTGGAGATCGGCGGGCTGAACGACGACGACGCCCGCGCGCTCCTGGCCTCCTCGGCGCCCGGGGCCGGGCCGGAGCTGATCGACGAGATGACCCGCACGGCGGGCGGCAACCCGCTGGCACTGCACGAGCTGCCCACCCTGCACCGGGAGCCGGACGGCCCGCCACCGGGGGAACTACGGATCGGCCCCCGGTTGCGGCGGGCGTTCCGTACCCGGGTGGAGGCGCTGACGGCACCGGCGCGTGCCCTCCTGCTGCTGGCCGCGGCCGAGGACCGGGGCAACCGGCTCGTCGTGCGCCGGGCAGGTACCGGATGCGGCATCGGCGCCACCACCTGGGACGACGTGCTGCGCTCGGGACTGCTCCGCACCGCGGGCAACCGCGTCGAGTTCCGGCACCCGCTGGTGCCGGCCGCGATCTACGACGGCGCCGCGCTGCCGGACCGGCAGGCAGCGCACCGGGCGCTCGCCGCGGCCCTGCCCGCTGGTGCGATCGAGGAACGCGCCTGGCACCTGGCCGCGGCCGCCGAGTCACCGGACGAGGACGTCGCCGCGCTGCTCGAGCTCGCAGCCGGGAAGTCCCTGCGCTGCGGCGCGGGGCCGACGGCTGTCGGTGCGCTGCGCCGGGCGGCCGAGCTGTCCCCGGCCCCGGCCGCGGCGGCTCGCCGGCTCGCCGGTGCCGCCCGCGCGGCGTGGGAGGCGGGCGACGCCGGCACCGCCCGGCAGCTGCTCGACGACGCCGAACACCTGGAGAGCGAGACCGACATCGCCCGGGCCAGCCACGGGCTGCGCGGTGTCCTGGAGTTCACCACCGGCATCCCGGAGCGGGCCCACCACGTCCTGATACGGGACATGGGCGTCGTCAGCGGCGCACGATCCACGGTCCGGCTGGGCGCGGTGGCGGTCCGCGCCGCCTGGTCGGCCGGCCGCACCGACCTCCAGCACAAGGCGCTGCGGCAGCTGCTCGCCGTCGGCGCAGGCGAGGACTCCGCGCTGGCCGAGCAGCTGCCGCTGTTGCGCACCCGGTGGTCCTGCTACGACGAGACCGGTGAGATCACCCCGATCACGCCGGACGGCGCCGGGGGCACCGCGGACGGGCTCGTCACCGTCGGCTGGGAGCTGCTGCCACCGATGCCGCTGGTCCTGGCCTGGGGCATCGAGGCCCCGCTGCGCGAGGTGCTGCGTGTGCAGGTCGCCGAGCTCCGGCGGCGTCACGAGCTCACCGCCCTGGCGGTGGTGCTCTCCCAGACCGCGGTGCTCGACCTGGCAGCGGGGCGCTGGGGCGCCGCGGACTCAGGGGCCACCGACGGCCTGGATCTCGCCGAGGAGGTCGGCGCGGGGCACGTGGCCACCCAGTGCCGCGCCACCCTGGCCCTGCTGGCCGCCGGACGCGGTGACGGGCCGGTCGTCGAGGAGCACGCGGCCAGGGCACTCGAGGTCGCGATACCGCGAGGCGTGCGGGCCCTTACCGGCTCGGCGTACTGGCCCCGCGGCCGGGTCGCGCTGCTCACCGGGCGTCCGGTCGAGGCGCTGCGCCACCTGGTGCCGCTGGCCGAGCCCGGCCACGAGGCCGCCCATCCGACGTTCGCGCTGCTCGCCGCCGCCGACACCGCGGAGGCCGCGATGCAGGTCGGGCGGATCGACCTCGCCGAGTCCCGGCTGGCGGCGGTGACGACGTGGGCGCAGCGGTCCGACGCCGGTTGGGCGCACGCGACCGTGCACCGCCTACGTGCCCTCGTCCATAGCGGACCGGCGGCCGAGGAGCACTACCGCGCGGCACTCGACGTGCCCGGGTCGGCGGAGCGCCCGTTCGAGCACGCCCGCACCAGGCTGCTGTACGGGGAGTGGCTGCGCCGCGCGCGCCGCCGAGCCGACGCCCGCACCCAGCTCGCCGCCGCCGCGGAGGTGTTCGACCAGCTCGGCGCAGGGCCGCTGCGCGAGCGGTCGCTGCGCGAACAGGACCTGGCCGGTGGGCCCGCGGCCCGCCGGGGCCCCGGACCGGCGGCCGGCCTGACCGCTCAGGAGCTGCGGGTGGCCCGCCTCGCGGCCGACCACATGACCAACCGGGAGATCGCGGCGCAGCTGCTGATCAGCCCGCGCACGGTCGGGCACCATCTGGCCAACGTCTATCCCAAGCTGGGCATCAGCTCACGTGGCGAGCTCACCCGCGTCGATCTCGACGGTGACCTGCGGCTCCGCGTCGACGGGCTCGACCGGTGAACGGGCTGCAGCTCGAAGGTGGACCGCCGGGGCACGAGGTCGACGACGAGATCGCCCTTGACCGGCGAAGGCGGCGTCCGAGTCGAGGTAGGCACGACCGCGCACGATCAGCTGGGTGACCAGCTGCCGATGTCCGGGGGCATCGGGGAGGACGTGCAGGTGCGGCGCCCGGTACGGGTGCCGTCGGCCGCGGGGACCGGGGTGTGCTGGCGCGCCGACGACGACAACCTGGTGCTGCTGCGTTCCCGCGCGCGGCCCTGTCCACGCCCGGGCCGCGCGTGCTCGGTGCGCGTCCCGGTGGGGAGCAGCGCGGTCGCCGTGGCCCGGCACCGAGTGCAGATCGCGTGAGCCGGCGAGGGGCCGTTCGCGACAGGCGGTTGCCCGGTCGTGCGGCGCCCTGCACGGTGGGGTCATGAGTGCGTCGCCGCCCCTTCCCGCCCCGGTGGGCGCGAGCCCGCTTCCACCGGACGAGTTCGACCGGTGGTACGGGGGCTGGGATCCGCTGACCCCGGACACGATCGCCGGCTTCATGGCCGGGTTCGACCGTCCGTGGTGGATCGTCGGCGGCTGGGCCCTGGAGAAGTTCACCGGTGTGCGGCGCCTGCACGACGATCTGGACGTGTCCATCGACGCCGCCGACGCCGAACGGCTGCGGCTGTTCCTCGACGACGGCGGCTGGACGACGTGGAACGCGGACAGCGGCTGGTTGCGCCCGTTCGACCACCGGTTCCGCGAGATTCGCCCGGACAGCAACATCTGGGTGCGCGCCGACGCCCGGTCACCGTGGATCCTCGACGTCCCTCTGACACCGTTCCGCGCCGGACTGTGGACGAACAAGAGGGTTCCGTCCCAGTCGATGCGCCTGGACGAGGCGACATGGGTGGCGGACGACGGGCTGCGCTACCTCAACCCGGAGATCGTGCTCTTCATGAAGGCGGCCCAGTCCCGGTTCGAGGATGTGCGCAACGCCGAGCGCGCCCTGCCGCTGCTCGACGCACGCCGCCGCGCATGGCTCCGGGCCACCGTGGCACTGGGCGCCCCCGCCCATCCCTGGGCTCAGCCGGCCTGACCGGCGACTCGGACCCCGCCACTGAATCGGCAGGCGCGCCGTCGCAACCTCCGGATCGACCGGCCACGCCGACGCCGCCGGCATGACAGTGATCACGTTCGGCCGGTCGGCGGCCCGGCCGGAACTCGGTGGGAGGGCTGGGCGTTGATCGGCCGGTGCTGTCCGTTCAGCACGGTTTGCCGGTTCGTCGGCAGTCACTCACGAGGAGGACGTAAGCGGATGGGTCTGTTCGACAAGCTCAAAGAGAAGCTTGCAGGTCCCGCGGGCCAGGGACCGCAGGGCGCGCCGCAGTACCAGGCGCGGGCGCAGGCCCGTCCTGCGCAGGACCCCGACCAGGCGGCGATCGAGCGATACCGGTACATGCTGCGCACCGCGCCGCCGGAGACCGTGGAGCAGGCGCACGCCGAGGCGTTCGCGAAGCTGACGCCCGAGCAGCGGCAGAAGGTCCTCGCCGAGGTCTCGGCGAGCGTCCCGGAGGCCGAGCGGACGACGTCGACGGACCCGCAGGCCATGGCGCGGATGGCCACCCGCGCCGAGATGCGGCAGCCGGGCACCATGGAGCGCGCGCTCGGCGGAGGTGCGGGCGGCCGCGGCATGGGGATGGGCGGCATGATCGCCGGGACCCTGCTGGCGAGTGTGGCGGGCGCGTTCATCGGCAGCGCGATCGCCGACGCGTTCTTCGCCGACGACACCGGGTTCGAGGGTGACGAGGCGATGGCCGCGGAGGAGCCGCCCGCCGAGCCCATGCCCGAGGAGGACTTCGGGGGCGGGTTCGACGACGGCGGGGACTTCGGCGAGTTCTGACCGGCACCGGGGCGACCGCCACCGGACCCCGGTGGCGGTCGTCGGGTGCACGCACGAAGGGGATGGCGCGTGCCCGGGGTCGCCCCGGGCCCTGCGGCGAGCGTCCGAACAGGGGTACTGCGCGGCGGGCCGGGCTCGGACGCAGGTCACCGGTCCGGAGCGGGCGCCCGGTCGGATGGACGACCGCGGTCCGGCCTCCCCGTGGTGTCGCGATCCGGTCGAGGAGAGGGCACCGAGCCGGACCGTGGTGTCACCCGCCGGAGGGACGGTCAGGTGTCTCCCGGACGCTCGGTGGCAGGCCGGCGAGAGGACGCCGACGGCCCGGGGCACACACCGGGCGGGGTGTGCCCCGGAGGCGGTTCACTCGTCGTCCCAGTTCCGCGGCGCGACGTAGCCGGTCTGCCCCTTCTCCAGACCGAGCGCGAGGATCGGCCCGTTGAGGTCCTCCTGCCAGATCAGCGACTCCATGCCGATGTGCTGCGGGTGGTCCTGGACCGTGTAGACGGTCAACCCGGTCTCGCTCGGGTAGTGCGCGTGTTCGCGCCAGGAAGGGGCGGACAGCAGCAGGTCACCGGGCGCGAAGTCGATCCGCTGACCGTCGACGACCGAGTACCCGGTGCCCTCGACGTGATAGTTGATCGCGACCGAACTGTGCCGGTGGCCGGGACCCTCCGGACGCTGGCGCACCCCCTGCGGGATCCGGGAGAGCGTGACGAAGAAGCTGCCGGTGGCTCCCTGCTTGCGTTCGGTCGCGGGGTTGTACAGCGCCATGATCGTGCGCTTGCCGTCCCCGAGGGTCTGCGACATCAGGTCGGCCATCACCGGGTAGGGCCAGTGCAGCGGCCGGTTCGGGACCGGCTCGATGTCGACCAGGTACTCGTAGCCGCGCAGGCGCGCCCCGGTGGGTGAGACTTCGTGGTCGGGCGCGCTCCCGCGGTCGGCGACCTCGTTGTCCTCGTCCATGTCGATCGGTCCGTCGACCGGCACCCCGGGGGCCCAGTCCTCGGCGAGTTCCTCCCAGAAGTGGGTACCGAGGAACGTGAGCAGGGGGGCGTTGGAGTACGACAGCCGTACCCAGCGCTGTTCACCGGTGTTGACGAACTGGTGCGGCTTCATCGAGGGCACGGTCACGACGTCGCGGGCGGCCATCTCCAGCGTCGTGTCCGCGACCTTGACGGATCCGGAGCCCTCGACCCCGATCTGGACGAGGCTGGAGTTGCGCCGCAGTGGCGTGGTCCGCTCACCGGGTAGCAGCACCTCGACCACGACCTCCACCCCGGGGGCGAAGCTGCGCCCGGAGGTCGACTCGGGGTGGACCAATGCCGCCGACCGGCGACCGTTGGCGGGAGCCGGGCCCAGCGACAGGCGCTCGATCGTGTCCCGGATCTCCGCTGCGGTGATCCTCAACGGTGCCCAGGGGGTCGGTTGTGCGGGCCCCTCTCCCGTCGTCTCGACGGCGCGGGCGCCGGAGTCGAGTCCGACGTGGGACACGTCCGTGGCAGTCATGTGCGTTCCTCTCCGTTGGTGCGGCCGGTGGCAGTTCCGGCAGTGGTGTGTTCCTCGGTGGGGCGCGTCACCGGTGCAGGGTGACGGCCGCGCGCACTGCGACCGGGCGGTCGATCACCGCGCCACCTCCCGGTTTCCCGTGGTGAGCAGACGGCGGACGGCCAGGAGCTCGCGCGGAGCGTCGAAGGCTGTCGCCCCGGTGACCTCGTCACCGCGACAGTGCACGAACAGCCGTCCGGTGTCGGTCGGTTCGCTGCGGGTCACGGTCCCCGGGCCGGCCCGCCCGACGTGTTGGATCCGGGTGCCGTGCTGGTCGGACCAGACGTAGCCGGTGGTCCGGAACGGCTCGCTCACCTGTCCTCCGGCGATGACCTTCGCGACGTACGCGGCCTGCTCGCGGGCTGTGGTCCAGTGCTCCGTGCGTCGGGGGTGTCCGGTCTCAGCGTCCGGCCAGGCAGCGACGTCGCCGACCGCCCAGGTCCGTGAGAGGCCGTGGACGGCGAGCCCCGGGTCGCAGTGGACTCCGTCGCCCGTGGTCGGCACGCCCCCGCCGAGCCAGTCCGTGACCGGGGCCGTGCCGATCCCGACGACGACGAGATCGGCGGGCAGCCGGGTGCCGTCGTCGAGCTCCAGCCCTTCGATCCGGGTGCTTCCGAGCCCGCCGACCACGGTCCGCCCGCAGAGCAGCCGCACCGAGTGTTCGCGGTGCAGCGCGGCGAGATGATCGGCGACCGCGGCTGGGAGCACACGACCGGCCGGCCGGTGTGCCGCCTCGACGACGGTCACCTCCAGGCCGAGGCTGCGGGCGCTGGATGCGACTTCCAGGCCGACGAACCCGCCGCCCACGACGACCACTCGCGGCCGCTGGGCGAAGGCCGCCCGGATCGCCTCGGCGTCAGCACGCGTACGGAGGTAGTGCACTCCGGTGAACGCGTCGAGCAGGGGGATCCGGCGGGGTGCCGACCCGGTGGCGACGACCAGCGCGCCGAACGCGATGCGCTCGCCGTCCGAACTCTCCAGCTGCCGGGTGGCCGGAGCGATCCCGGTGATCGTCGTGCCGACGCGCAGGTCGACGTCGAGATCGCGCAGCCCCGCGTCGTCGAGCAGGACGGATGGGTCGGTGCCCGGTGAGGTGAGTACCTCCTTCGAGAGCGCAGGCTTGTCGTAGGGTGCGCCGTTCTCCCGATCGACGAGCACGACCGGAGAGTCGTGGCCCGACGAGCGCAGCGCCTGGACGACGCGCACCCCGGCGACAGAGGCACCGACCACGACCACGGGCGCGCTCCGGGCCGGGCTCATGTCTCGCTGAGCACGATGGCCCGGACCGGGCAGTCCGTGGCGGCCTCGCGCAGTGCCGGGCCGTCGTTTTCGACCGGGTGCCCGGGCAGGACGACGGCGATGTTCGACTCCGCGTCGAGATCGAACACCTCGGGTGCGGCGACGACGCAGTTTCCGTAGCCGTTGCACAGCGTCTCGTCGATGTCCACGCGGTAGCTCATCGTTTCATCCCTTCTCGTCGCGCTGCGGCTCGAACCGGACCGGCAGCGTCGTGGGGCCGAGGTGGTTGCCGCCCTGCAAACTGCTCCAGCGCACCTCGCCGGCCGCCACGATCGGTGGGTGTGCGCAGAGCCGGGCGAGCAGGATGGCGAGTTCCGAGCGGGCCAGCGCGGCCCCCATGCACTGGTGGATGCCCCAGCCGAAGCCCAGGTGTCCGCGGGCGTCCCGGTCGGGGTCGAAGCGGTTCGGGTCGGGGAACCGTTCGGGGTCGCGGTTGGCGGCGGCGAACGAGAGCAGGACGGCCTCGCCCTCGGCGATGTCCTGCCCACCGACGCTGACCGGGCAGGTCGTGCGGCGCGCGAAGTTCTGGGCCGGGCTGCGGTGGCGCAGCATCTCCTCGACGTAGCGCGGTGCGAGCTCGGGGTTCGCGCGCAGCCGGTCCTGCTGGCCGGGTTCGGTGACGAGCAGGTGCACCAGGGTGCTCGCCGAGTTCATGGTGGTCTCGTGCCCGGCGACGGCGAAGGTGGCGAGGATGCTGATCATCTCCTCGTCGTCGAGCCGGCGGCCGTCGATCTCGGCGTCGAGCAGTTCGGTGACGAAACCCGCGCGCCCGCCGGCGCGGTGGGCGACGATCTCCGCCTTCATCAGCTCGTAGATGCGGGTCCTGGCCGCGGTGAAGTCGACCTCTTCCTCGTGGTCGGCGAGCCCGGCCCACATCTGCTCGGTGACCTCACGGAACTGTCGGACGGTCGTGGGGTCGAAGCCGACCAGCTCGGTGAGAACGAGCAGCGGCAGCGGCAGCGCGACCTCGCGGACGAAGTCGCCACCGCCTGCCGTGACGAACCGGTCGACGAGGTCGCCCACGGTGCGTTCGAGGAAGGGTTTCATCTCCCGTACCCGTGCCGGGGACAGAGCGCCGGTCATCAGCCGGCGGTAGGCGGTGTGCAGGGGCGGGTCGAAGTCGATCGGGATCGCTCGCTGGGTGCCGTCGGTCGGGATCCGGTGGCCGGAGGCGGACGAGAACGTCTGCGGGTCGCGCAACGCGGTACGGACGTCGTCGTACCGGGTCAACATCCAGAACCCGCCACGCCGTTCGCTCCGCACCGCCGGGCCGGCGGCGTGCGCAGCGGCGTAGGCGTCCCAGACCCCGGGCTCGGTCAGCTCCGGCGAGTAGGGGTCGAAGTCGACCGACGGGGGGCAGCTGCCGCTGCGGACGGCGGGGTTCATCGCGCGACCGGTTCGCCGACCGGAGCGGGCGTGCGCCGGTACCGGGATGCGATGTGGTCGGCGGGCAGGCGTGGGCCGCCGTCCGGGAACATCTTCTCGCGGAAGGTGCCCGGCCGGTACTCGGTCTTGTAGCGGCCTCGCTCCTGCAGCTCCGGCACGACGAGCTCGGTGAACGATCGGAGCCCGCCCGGTTCGATCGTGCGGACCAGGTTGAAACCGTCGATCCCGGTCGCGTCGACCCAGGAGATCAGCTCGTCACACACCTGGGTGGGCGAACCGACGACGTAGGCCTCGCTCCCCGCCAGAGCGTTGAACGAGGCGATGTCGCGGATCCGGACCGGCCGGCCGCCGTTGTGGCGGGTCATGGCGTCGGCCACCGACTGCATCGCGTCGCTCTCCACGTGCTCGATCGGCTCGTCCCAGCCGTACCGGGACAGGTCCTGGCCGATGAACGCGGACAGCATCGCGAGGTTGCCCTCGCCGTCGCTGTACTCGCGGCACTGGTCCTCGATCTCCCGGGCCTCGCTCTCGGTCGGGGCGACCACGACGGTGATCGCGTTGAAGACCTTCACGCTCTCGGCCGTGCGGCCGGCGTCCACCGCGGCCGTGCGGTACCCGTCGACGAGCTGTCGGGCGTGCTCCTTGTCGCTGACCGACATGAACGCGGCCTCGGCGTGGGTCCCGGCGAAGCGCATCCCTCGCGCCGATGCTCCGGCCGAGTAGATGAACGGCGTGCGCTGCGGGGACGGTTCACACGGGTGGAACGCCTCGCACGGGTACCGGCCCTCGGTCCTGACGCGGTGCACGCGGGCGGGGTCGGTGAAGACGCGGCGTTCCTTGTCCCGGACCGCGGCACCGTCCTCCCAGCTCTGCTCCCAGAGCCGGTACATGAGATCCATGTACTCCTCGGCGATGTCGTACCGCTGGTCGTGCGGCACCGGCTCGACACCCATCGCCCGCGCGGCGGAGGGCTGGATCCCGGTGACGACGTTCCAGCTCACCCTGCCGTCGGTGAGGTGGTCGAGCGTGGAGAACCGGCGGGCCAGCAGGTACGGGGGCTCGTAGGTCGAGTTGGCGGTCACGCCGAAGCAGAGGTTCGAGGTCGCCGCCGCCATCGCCGGGATCACCATCATCGGGTCGTTGACGGGGAACATCCCGCCGGCGCGCATGATCGCGTCCGGTGAGCCCTGGTACACGTCGTGGATGCCGAGCCCGTCGGCGAGGAAGATGCCGTCGATCAGGCCCCGTTCCGCGGTACGCGCGAGATCGACCCAGAAGTCGAGCTTGTTGTAGCGCACGGCGTCGGACTCGGGATGTGACCACAACCCGGTCCAGGACTGCGACGGGGCCGCCATGTAGAACGCGTTGGTCAGGATTTCCTTGGTCATGGTGGTCTCCTGCGTGGTCAGCGGGCCGCGTCGGATACGGGGATCGCCCCCGTGTCACCCAGGTGCTCGTTCGTCGCGGATTCGTCCGACGGTTCCGGGAAGGGGCTGCGCAGGGTGAGGATGGCGGCGATGCTCACGAACCCGAGGACGGTGACGTAGGCCGAGATCGCGGTGCCGTTGCCGGTCGCCGCGAACAGGGCCGTCGCGACGATCGGGGCCAGTGCACCGCCGAGCACGCCGCCGATCGCGTAGGCCACCGACGAACCGCTGTAGCGCACCGCGGTCGGGAAGGCCTCCGCGATGTAGGCGCCGTACGGGCCGGACGCGATCGCCACCCCGATACCGGACACCACGCAGGCGGTGAGGACGCCGGCGACGCTCCCGGTGTCGATCAACCAGAAGTACGGGAACGCCCACGCCGTGAGCAGCACGGTCCCGGCCAGCAGCACCGGGCGCCTGCCGTACCGTCCGGCCAACAACGCCGCCAGCGGGATGACGCCCGCCCAGACCAGCGCGGTGACGACGGTGACCGCGAGCATCGTCGACGAGTCGACCAGCTGACGGGCCGCGACGTAGCTCAGGGTGAACACCAGCACGATGTTCGCGAGACCGGACGCGACGATGTTGATGCCGGAGGCGGGCAGCAGCGTGCGGGGCGCGCGCAGCACGTCACCCAGCGGGCTGCGCCGTACCTGGTCCGCGCTGCGCACCCGGGTGAACTGCGGGCTCTCGTCCAACCGCAGCCGCAGCACCAGCCCGAACACCACCAGCGCGGCGCTGACCAGGAACGGGATCCGCCAGCCCCACGCGACGAACGCGGCCTCGTCGACGGCGAGCCGGACGACCAGGAACACCAGGCTCGCCAGCACGACACCGAGCGGGAGCCCGACCTGCGGTAACGAGCTGTACAGCGTGCGGCGCGACGGTGGGGCGTGTTCGAGCGCGAGCAGCGTGGCGCCGCCCCACTCGCCGCCCACACCGATCCCCTGGGCGAAGCGCAGCACCACCAGCAGGATCGGCGCCGCGATGCCGATCGCGGCGTAGTTGGGCAGCAGACCGATCAGGAGGGTGCCGACACCCATGATCATCAGGGAGAGGACGAGCATGCTCCGCCGGCCGACGCGGTCACCGAAGTGCCCCATCAGGGCACCCCCGATCGGGCGGGCCACGAACCCGATCGCGAAGGTGGACAGGGCCGCCAGCGTGCCGGCCAGCGGGGACACCCCGGGGAAGAACTGCGGGGCGAACACCAGTGCGGCGGCCATGCCGTAGATGAAGAAGTCGTACCACTCGATGGTGGTACCGATCAGCCCCGCGAGCGCCACCGTCCGGGCGCGCCGGGGCGGGGTCGTCACAGGTTCTGGGGTCAGGGACATCGTCGTCTCTTCTCGTACGTGCCCGGGGTGGTGGGCGGGCATGGGGTTCAGGAACGTTCGAGCAGCGCCGCACCCTGGTCGAGCAGGGCGCGCACCCGCGGGACGCCCTCGTCGCTCAGCGGCAGCAGCGGCGTGCGGACGTGCGCGGACGCCAGACGGCCCTGCTGGTGCAGGACCCACTTCGCGGGCGCCGGGTTGGTCTCGACGAACAGCAGGTCGACCAACGGGTGCAGGCCGTAGTGGAGATCACGTGCGGTCTCGTGGTCCCCCGCCTCCCAGGCCTCGTACATGCGGGCCACCGCCTGCGGGGCCAGGTTGGACACCGCGGAGATGAAACCGGCCCCGCCGAGGGCCAGGAGCGGGAGACCGAGCAGCTCGATGCCCGACCACACCAGCAGCTCACGCCCGCACAGGTGCAGCACCCGGGAGAAGTGCTCGAAGTCCTTGGTGGTCTCCTTGATCCCGACCACGTTGTCGCAGTCGGTGAACAGCCGGGCCACGGTCTCGGGGGCGAGGTCGACCGCCGTCCGGGACGGCACGTTGTAGATCACGATCGGCAGGTCCGGGAACTCCGCGGCGATCGTGCGGTACCAGTGGTACAGCGCCTCCTGGGTCGGACGGGCGTAGTACGGCGTGATCACCAGGGCCGCGTCGGCGCCGGCGTCGCGGGCGGCGGCGGTGATCTCGAGGGTCTCGTCGAGCTTCGCCGAGCCGGTGCCGGGCAGGAACGGGACGGCGTCGTCGACCTCGGCGGCGACGGTGCGGATCGCCTCGATCCGCTCCGCCACGGTCTGCGCCGAGGGCTCCCCGGTCGATCCACCGATCGAGACACCGTGCGAGCCCGATTCGAGCTGCCAGCGCACCAACCCGCGCAGCGAGGCGAGGTCGAGCGCGCCGTCGGCGGTGAACGGTGTGATGACCGGTGCGATGGATCCCCGGATCGTGGCGGGATCGGAGCGGAACTTCATGAACGTCCTCCTACGAGCAGGCGGGCGACCGCCAGGTCCGACAAACCCATGCCCATTCCCTTGAACACCGTGCAGCGGGGGCGCGAGGGCCGTTCCACCTTTCCGGCGACGACGTCACAGAGGCGGCGCACCGCCCCCCAGTCGTCGGTCTGGGCCGGCCCGAAGTACTCGCGCAGCTCGCGGGAACCGCGGCGCGCGTTGCTCTCGCTGTCCACGACGGTCAGTGCGGACTCCCCGAGCAACGCCGGGTCGAACTCGGCGTGGGAGGGAAGGATGGCGCCGACCGCGTTCAGGTGGGCACCGTGCGCGAGGTGTTCCAGCCGCAGGAACGGTTCCGGTGCGCGGGTGATGAGGGTGACGATCGGGACGTCGCGGGTCGCCTCGTCGACCGAGTCGGCGACGACCGCCTCGACACCCAGCTCGCCGTGGACCTGTGCGGCCAGCGCGTGCGCGCGGTCCGTGGTGCGGTTCCACAGCCGGACCCGACGCAACGGCCGGACCGCGGCGATCGCCTCGACCTGACGCAACGCCTGGCGCCCCGCCCCCAGGACGGCGAGCTCGTCGGCGTCCGGGTCCGCCATCCGGCGGGTGGCCACACCGGAGATCGACGCGGTCCGCAACGCACCCGCCGCTCCGGCCTCGGCGACCCCGAGGGTCGCACCGTCGCCCGCGGTGAACATGGTGATCAGCGCGCTCGCGCCGGCAGGGGTGTTCACCCAGGTCTTGAAGATCGCCAGGTCGGCCTCGCGGTCGAGCGCGCCCAGCGCGTGCGCGCTGCCACGGGCGTCACCGTGCGGCCAGGTCGTCATGGTCTTGTCGAGGTTCCAGGCGGTGCCGGCCGCCTCATGCGAGAGCACCGCCTCCAGCGAGTCGATCACCTGGGGCAGGGTCGGCCCGGAGCGCACGTCGTCCTCGGTCCAGATCTTCATCGGCTCGCCTCCACCGTCGTGCGGCCCAGCGGGGCCGCCGTCTCGTCGACCACGCCGTGGCGCAGCGTCCCGACGCCCGAGACCTGCACCTCGACGTCGTCACCCGGCCGCAGGAACCGGGGCGGGTCCATCCGGAAACCGATGCCCTTCGGCGTGCCGGTCGCGATCAGGTCGCCCGCCCGCAGCGGGGTGAGGGTGCTGACGTAGGCGATCAGCTCGGCGAAACCGAAGGTGAGCCGGTCGGTGGTGTCGTCCTGCACCGTCGTCCCGTTGAGGCGGGTGGTGACCCGCAACGGGCCGGTGCCGAGCTCGTCGACGGTCGTGACCCACGGGCCGATCGCTCCACTGTGGTGCCAGTTCTTGCCCGCGGTGGCCTGGTTCGAGTGCAGCTGCCAGGACCGGACGCTGTTCTCGGCCACACAGGTCACACCGGCGACGTGGTGCCAGGCGTCCTCGGCGGCGATCCGGCGCCCGGGAGTGCCGATCACCAGTCCGGCCTCGCCCTCCCAGTCGAGCGTGTCGTCGCCGGCCGGCCGGACGACGGGTGTCCCGGCGCCGACGAACGAGTCGACGAAGCGGGTGAACAGTGTCGGGTGGTCCGGGACGTCGACGGTCGAGCGCTCGGACTCCGAGGCGTGGGCGGCGTAGTTGAACCCGACGCACACGATCTTGGCGTGGTCCCCGATCGGCGGGTCCCACCGCAGGCCGCCCGCCGGGACCCGGGGATCGTCGGGGCGGATCTCCGGAGGATCGGCGAGCGCCGACTCGAAGGAGGCGACCCGGTGGTCGAGCCGGACGACCTCGTCGCCGTCACCGTCGTCACCGCCGCCGGAGACGACGCCGAACCCGGCCTCGCCGGCGGCGGTGCGGAAACGGGCGAGCCTCATCCGATCACCGCCGGCTCCGTACGCCCGATCGACGGCGCGGATCGGCCGACCGGTGCGCGCAGGCCGGCCTCCTCGAGCAGGGGGAGCACGTCGCGGGTGAAGTCGGCGATCCCGGTGTCGTAGTCCACCCAGGTCAGCAGTGCTCCCTCGATCCCGGCCCGGCTGAGCGTCCCGAGCCGCTCGGCGACCGTCTCCGCGGTGCCGACCAGCGGGAACCCGCCCGCCCCCGCCGCGAAGCGTTGCCGCATGGCCTGGAGGACGGCCGGCGGCATCACCTCGGTGTTCGCCCCCTGCAACCGCATCCAGGCGTCGACGCTCTCGACGTCCTCCTGTTCGACCGAGAACCGCCGGTAGTACGCCTCGGCCTCCGCCTGACTGTCGCTCTGGACGACCACGGTGTGGGTCCAGACCCGGACCTCGCGGCCGAACTCCTCGCGGGCCATCTGCTTGTATCCCTGGATCTGGTCGCGGATCGCGTCCTCGTCCTCGGAGTGCACGATCACGAAGCACAGGTCGGCGTGCTCGGCGGCGAACCGCATGCCCCGCGGAGAGCCCCCGGCGTTCATGATCGGGATGGCGGACTGGACCGGCTTCGGCTCCGAGACCCCACCGACGACGTCGAAGAAGCGGCCGTGGAAGTCGAACTCGTCGGACTCGCTCCAGAGCCTGCGGATCACCTGCAGCCACTCGGCGAGGTGGTCGTAACGTTCGTCGTGCTCCCGCATGGGAGCCCCGAACATCTCCAGCTCCGGGCGGTTCCAACCGCCGACGACGTTCAGCGCGAAACGGCCCCCGGAGATGTGGTCGACGGTCGCCGCCTGCTTCGCAGCGACGATCGGATGCAACGTCGGGGCGTGTGAGGTGGCGAAGACGCCGATGTTCTCGGTGGCCGCGGCGATACCCGCCGCCCACGTGAACGGGTCCAGCACGCGCCCGGAGCGGTGCTGGGGGCGGTTCTCCGGGTAGCCCTTCCAGCGGGCGAAGGGGACGACCGCCTCGAAACCGGCCCGGTCGGCCGCCCGGGCGGTCCGCAGCGACATGTCCCACGAGGTCTCGTGCGCTTCGGGAGCCAGTGTCTGGGACGCACCGGGGCCGTTGGTGCAGAACAGTCCGAGCTTGAGGGTGTTGCCGCCGAACAGCGGGTTCATCGCAGACCTCCTCGTCCGTGGTGGTGCCAGCGACGCTAGGGATCCGAATCACATAACACCACTACGAGTCTTGTGATGGAGCGATAGGATTTCTCCTATGCTTCAGCTTCAGCTGCGCCGCCTCGACCTGCTCTGCACCGTGGTCCACGAGGGTGGCGTGACCCGTGCCGCCGAACGGCTGCACGTGTCCCAGCCCTGGGTGTCGGCGCAGCTCCGGACCCTGGAGAAGGCGGCCGGCGCCCCGCTGTTCGTCCGGGACGGTCGACGCCTGGTGCTGACCGAAGCGGGCCGGCGCTTCCACGCCTGGGCCGCCGATGTACTGGCCGGCAGCGCCCAGGTCCGTCGGGACATCGAGAACCTCGGCGCAGGCCTCGCCGGCTCGCTGACCGTCGCGACGAGCATGGCGATAGGGACCTACCTCGTGCCGCCGCTGCTCACCGAACTGCTCCATGAGCGGGCCGGGGCAGAGATCACCGTGCACATCAGCGAACCGGCGGCTGCGCTGCGCAGCGTCGCGACCGGCGACGCCGACTTCGCCGTCGCGACCTGGTCCGACGAACTCGATTCCGAGGCCCTGCACGCGGAGAGGCTGTGGGAGAACCCGCTCGTGCTCGCCGCCGCACCGGACGGCCCGCCGGACGGCGACACGATCACTCTCGCCGAACTCGCCGCGCTCCCGCTCGTCGGCGTCCCCGCCGGTGTCACGTTCGACCGGACGCTCAACGACCAGCTACGCAGCCACGGGGCGGGCGAGCTGACCTACGTCATGCGGCTCGGCCACGCCGAAGCCATGAAGCGGGCGGTCGCCGCGAACGGATGGAACTGTCTCGCTCCCTCCTACGTCGTCGCCGATGACGTCGACGCCGGCAGGCTCCGCAGCATCCGCATCAGCGATGCGCACCTGGCCGAGGGGATCGGGCTGTTCTACCGACGGACGAAGTTCTTCTCCCCGCTCCAGGACGCCGCCGTCGCGGCTCTCCGCAGCCTGGCGACGCCCCAGGGCCCCGGGACACCCGCGGTGGCGGGCAGTTGAGCTGCGTGACACGCGGGCCCGGATGCAGGCACCGGCACGACCCTGTCGTGATCATGAAGGTGTCTCGAAGCCGAGATCACCGTCGGGAAGCCGTGCCCGCGTCGTCGTCACTGCGCCCAGGTCGACCGGCCCCGTCCACCTGACCGGCACGCGCGCTGCCCTGGGTCCGAATCGGGCACCCGACCCGTCGCCCCACGCGAACACGTTGGTCACGCAGCTGATCAGGGCCGGCCAGCTCAGGAATCCGTCCGGAGGACCGCCAGTGCGGCACCGACGCGGCGAACGAAGTCAGGAAGCTGCTCGATTGCCGTCGTGTGCAGCAGTTCGACATCAACGGACCAATAGCCGTGGACGAGCCGGTTGCGGAGGCTGACCGGGCTGCGCCAGGGAATCTCCGGGAACCGCTGCTTGGTCTCGTCCGACACGGCGTTCGCGGCCTCTCCGAGCACCGTGAAGTTCCACAGCAGTGCGTCGCGGCGCTGCCGGTCCTGCTCGACATCGGCGACCGACCGCCCTTCCGCGAGACGACATGCCTCCTCCGCCGCGTCGATCATCTCGTGCAGCAACAGGAGATCACGCCGCATAAACGGGCCTGGCCTCGTCCAGGACCGAATCGCGCAGCAGCGGATGCAGCGCGCGACGTGCCACCAGGTCCACCGGCCGCCCGAACAGCACCGTCAACTCGGCGACCAGCTCGTCGATCTCCCATCCCAGCCGAGCACCGGGCCGGAGTTCGTAGAGGAGGTCGAGGTCGCTCGCCGATTCCGCCTGCCCCCGGGCCACGGAGCCGAACACCGCCAGCGACGCGATCCCGTAGCGCCGGCACAGATCGTCGAGCCGTGCCACATCGACGTCGGTTCCAAGGAGTCGCAGTGCTTCCGGGTCGAGCATGCACCGACCTTCCCGCTTGCTCGTCGAGATGACAAGTCACGAGTGGCACGGCAGGGTTCGAACCTGGTGCCGGCGGACCCCGACGATCACCGAGGTGCTGCCGCTGCTCTACCTACACGCCCCTGTCCTCGGGGGACTTCGCACCCGCGCTGGGCAGTTCCTCGGCTCCACCGCGAGCCTGTCGACCTCGACGGTCACCAAGCTGACCGAGACCTAGAAGACCGAGCAGCAGGCGCTCTCCCGCCGGGACCTGTCCACGGTGGACTACAGGTACCTGTGTGCAGACCGGATCCACGTCAACATCCGCCTCGATGAGCACCAGCTGTGCCTGCTCGTGCTTATCGGGGTTCGCGCGGACGGCCGAACGGAACTCGTCACCCTCGCCCACGGTTACCGCGAAGCGGCCGAGTCGTGGGCGGACCTGCTGCGCGCTTGCGCCCGGCGCGGCATGCGCGCTCCCGTCGGGGACGGCGCGCTGGGGTTCTGGGGCGGCCTGCGCGAGGTCTTCCCGACCACGCGCGAGCAGCGCTGTTGGGTCCACCGCGGCCGCCGAGCACGCCACCGCGTTGCCGGGTGTGGCGCTGCTGTCCGCACCGGGTGCCGGGTTGGTTCGTCCACGTGCACGTCCTGGTCTGCTGGGATCGACCGGTGTCGCAGGCGTTCGCCGGTCGCGCCGGAGCGCGCATGTGGGCTCGCTGGTCGCGGGCGCTGGCGCGGCGCGGGTTCGACAGTGTGGTCCCGGCCGACGAGTTCGACGAGGCGACGGGTGGGCTGAACGTCCGCAACGCGAGCCTGGCGGACTACATCACCAAGCTGGCCTACGAGGTGACGGGGTCGCACGCGAAGGAGGGCCGCGCGGGTGGCCGGGCGCCGTTCGAGCTGCTGGCCGACGCGGTGGAGGGTGAGGCGGATGCGATCGAGCGCTGGTGGGAGTACGAGCGCGGGTCGAGGGATCGGCGCCAGCTGACGTGGTCGGGTGGGTCGCGGGACCTGCGCGCGCTGGCGGGGCTGGGCCGGGAGCGCACGGATGACGAGATCGCCGAGGAGGAGCTGGGGGGTGACGACGTCCTGACGCTGGACGCGGACGCCTGGTCGGAGTTGCGCGGTTCGCGGCTGGCACTGGATCTGTGGGAAGCCGTCGAGGCGGCCGGGATGCGCGCGGGGGGGGGGAGTGGCTGGCCCGGCGTGGCCTGGCGGCGGGTGTGGTGGCCGCCAGGCGCCCGGAATGCAGCGATCACACCCGAGCCAGCCACGCGGTAGGTATGTCCTGGTCGTCC